>NZ_JAMYND010000056.1:0-27865 GCF_040318885.1 Mesorhizobium sp. M0998 | reverse complement strand
GAGGCGCGCGCCGCGGGGCCCGCGGGGGCGGAAAGGGGCAAGCCCGTAGGGGAGTCGCGGACGCTTGCCGACCACGGCACGCCGCGCCTGCGCAGCGGCGAAGCCATTGCGGCGGCGGCGGGCGCTCTTGCCGGCCTGCCCGTCGCGGCCCGGCTGATCAATTGCTGCCGGCCCGAAGCGATCGCTGCAGCGCTGCCCGAACTGATCGCTCTCGGCGGTCCGGTCGGCGCTTATGCCAACGGCTTCACCTCGATTGAGGCGCTCAAGCATGGCGGTACGGTGGAAGTGCTGCACGCCCGCCACGACCTCGATCCGGATGCCTATGCCGGCCAGGCGGTCGATTGGGTCGAGGCCGGCGCCGGCATTGTCGGCGGCTGCTGCGAAGTCGGACCGGCCCACATCGCCGCGCTGCGCGACCGGCTCGAACAGGCCGGTTATGAAATTTCGGGAGCAGCATAATGCCCAGGCCATCATCGCGCATTTCCGGCATCGTGCCTTCGGGCAAGGATGGCTGGGAGGTTCATTCCGCTGCCTGGGCGCGCAAGCAGGCCGGCGAGGACATCATCATGCTGTCGGTCGGCGACCATGATTTCGACACGCCGAGCGAGACGATCGAAGCCTGCGTGACGGCGGTTCGCGCCAGCAATCACCACTACACCCCGCTTGCCGGCGTTCCGCGCCTGCGCAAGGCGATGGCGGCGGCCTCGACGCGTTGCACCGGGGTTGCGACAAATCCCGACCAGGTCATCGCCACGCCGGGCGGGCAGGCCGCGCTTTACGCGGCCATTCAAGCGGTTCTCGACCAAGGCGACCATGCCATCGTCGTCGCGCCCTATTACGCCACCTATCCCAACACCTTCAGTGCGGCGGGCGCCGAGTTCAGCGTCGTCGAGACCCCCGCCGAGGATGGCTTTCAGCCGCGCGCCGCCGACATCCGCGCCGCCCTCCGGCCGAACACCCGCGCCATCCTGATCAACACGCCGAACAATCCCACGGGCGCCGTCTATTCGCGCGAGCGCCTGGAAGAGCTGGCGCAGATCTGCCGCGAACATGACCTCTGGCTGCTGTCGGACGAGGTCTACTGGACGCTGGGCGGCGGCGAGCACGTCTCACCACGCTCGCTGCCCGGCATGGCCGAACGCACGCTGGTCATCAATTCGATGTCCAAGAGCCACGGCATGACCGGCTGGCGCATGGGCTGGCTGACCGGGCCGGAACCGATGGTCTCGCTGCTGACCGACCTCAATCTGGTGATGACCTACGGCCTGCCGGCCTTCATCAGCCTCGCCTGCGCCGAGGCGCTCGAAAATGGCTACGGCGTCAAGGAGATCGCCGAGCGCTACGCCGCGAGGCGCACCGTCGTCCTCGATGCCATGCGCGGTATGAACAACATCACCGTGCGCGGCTCCGAAGGCGGCATGTACGTCATGCTCGACATATCGGCGATCGAGCCGGACGACGAAAAATTCGCCTGGGCCTTCCTCGACCAGGAAAAGGTCGGCGTCATGCCCGGCTCGAGCTTCGGCGAGGCTGCAGCCGGCCACATCCGCTTCAGCCTCTGCCAGCCTGAGCCGGTGCTGATGGAGGCTGCCACGCGCCTGCGCCGCTTCGCCTCCAGCTATGGTCGCGAGGCCGCATGAACTCCCCGCCCACCAAAACCATTCCGACCAAGGCCATTCCTCCCAAAGCGCGGGCGGTCATCATCGGCGGCGGCGTCTCCGGCTGCTCGGTCGCCTATCATCTGGCCAAGCTCGGCTGGACCGATATCGTGCTGCTCGAGCGCAAGCAGCTGACGTCGGGCACGACATGGCACGCCGCCGGCCTGATCGGCCAGCTGCGCGGCTCGCAGAACATGACGCGGCTGGCGAAATACTCGGCCGACCTCTACGTCAAGCTGGAGGCCGAGACCGATGTCGGCACCGGCATGCGCCAGGTCGGCTCGATCACGGTGGCGCTTACCGAGGAGCGCAAGCACGAGATCTATCGGCAGGCGTCTCTCGCCCGCGCCTTCGATGTCGATGTGCGCGAGATTTCGCCTAGTGAAGTCAAGCAGATGTACCCGCATCTCAATGTGTCAGATGTGGTCGGCGCCGTGCACCTGCCGCTCGACGGCCAGTGCGATCCGGCCAATATCGCCATGGCGTTGGCCAAGGGCGCGCGCCAGCGCGGTGCGACGATCGTCGAGAACGTCAAGGTGACCAAGGTGCATACCAGGGCCGGCCGCGTCACCGGCGTTTCCTGGGCGCAGGGCGACGAACAAGGCCTGATCGAGGCCGATATCGTCGTCAACTGCGCCGGCATGTGGGCACGCGAGCTTGGCGCCCAGAACGGCGTCACCATCCCGTTGCACGCCTGCGAACATTTCTATCTCGTCACGGAACCGATCCCCGGGCTTTCCCGCTTGCCGGTGCTGCGCGTGCCGGACGAGTGCGCCTACTACAAGGAAGATGCCGGCAAAATGATGCTCGGCGCGTTCGAGCCGGTGGCCAAGCCCTGGGGCATGAACGGCATAAGCGAGGATTTCTGCTTCGACCAGTTGCCGCAGGACATGGACCATTTCGAGCCGATCCTGGAAATGGGCGTCAACCGCATGCCGATGCTGGCCACCGCCGGCATCCACACCTTCTTCAACGGCCCCGAGAGTTTTACCCCCGACGACCGCTATTATCTCGGCGAGGCGCCGGAGCTTTCCGGCTACTGGATGGCGACCGGCTACAATTCGATCGGCATCGTCTCCTCCGGCGGCGCCGGCATGGCGCTGGCGCAATGGATCAATGACGGCGAGGCGCCCTTCGACCTCTGGGAGGTCGACATCCGCCGCGCCCAGCCGTTCCAGAAGAACCGCCGCTATCTCAAGGAGCGCGTCTCCGAAACGCTCGGCCTGCTCTATGCCGATCATTTTCCGTACCGGCAGATGGCAACCTCGCGAAACGTCCGCCGCTCGCCGCTGCACGAACATCTGAAGGCGCGCGGCGCGGTGTTCGGCGAGGTCGCCGGCTGGGAGCGCGCCAACTGGTTTGCGCGGGAGGGCCAGGAGCGCGAATACCGCTATTCCTGGAAACGGCAGAACTGGTTCGACAACCAGCGCGAGGAGCATCTGGCGGTCCGAAACGGCGTCGGCCTGTTCGACATGACCTCGTTCGGCAAGATCCGCGTCGAGGGCCGCGACGCCTGCGCTTTCCTGCAAAGGCTCTGCGCCAACGACATCGACGTGGCGCCGGGCAAGATCGTCTACACCCAGATGCTCAACCAGCGCGGCGGCATAGAGAGCGACCTCACCGTCTCGCGGCTGTCCGAAACAGCCTTCTTGCTCGTCGTGCCCGGCGCCACGCTGCAGCGCGACCTGGCCTGGCTGCGAAAACACCTTGCCGACGAGTTCGTCGTCATCACCGATGTGACCGCTGCCGAAGCCGTGCTTTGCCTGATGGGCCCGGATTCGAGGAAGCTGATCCAAAAGGTCAGCCCCAACGATTTCTCAAACGGGAACAATCCGTTCGGCACCTTTCAGGAGATCGAGATCGGCATGGGCCTGGCCCGCGCCCACCGCGTCACCTATGTCGGCGAGCTCGGCTGGGAGCTTTATGTCTCGACCGACCAGGCCGCCCACGTCTTCGAGGCGATAGAAGAAGCCGGCGCCGACGTCGGCCTGAAGCTATGCGGCCTGCACACGCTGGATTCCTGCCGCATCGAAAAGGCTTTCAGGCATTTCGGCCACGACATCACCGACGAGGACAATGTGCTGGAGGCCGGGCTGGGTTTCGCGGTGAAGACCGCCAAAGGCAACTTCATCGGCCGCGATGCGGTGCTGAAGAAGAAAGAAACCGGCCTGTCACGCCGGCTGGTGCAGTTCCGCCTGAACGACACCGAGCCGCTGCTCTTCCACAATGAGGCGATCCTGCGCGACGGCAAGATCGTGGGTCCGATCACCTCGGGCAATTACGGTCATCATCTCGGCGGCGCAATCGGGCTTGGCTACGTGCCTTGCAAGGGCGAGAGCGAGGCGGATGTCCTGTCGTCGTCCTACGAGATCGAGATCGCCGGCGAGCGCTTTGCCGCCGAGGCCTCGCTCAAGCCGATGTACGATCCGAAGGCGGAACGGGTGCGGATGTAGCGCACCTCAGAACGCGTCGATCCTGGCCGCGACTTTCGCCACGAACCTCGTCCGACTGCCCTCGGTCGACAGGTTCATCGAGTAATGCGCAAGGTAGGAAACCGACCCGCCGGGCTTGATCGTCGCACGCAGCACCCGCTTGACCAGCTTGCGCGGCGGGTCACCCATCAGCATGGCTCGGAACCGGCTGCCGCCATAGGTCGTGACCGCGACCACCTTGCGGATGTTGTGCAGTGACGGCTGCACCTTGCCGTCGACCAGCTTGAACGACACGCCGGGCAGGAAGACGCGATCGAAAAAGCCTTTCAGAATGGCCGGATAGCCGAAGTTCCACACCGGAAACGACAGCACCAGCGCCTCGGCCCGCAACAGGCGCTCGACATAAGGCGCCGCCGGATCGCCGGCACTGCGCGCGTCGTGATAGGACAGCCGCTCGGCGTGCGTCAGCCTGGGATCGAAACCCTCGGCATAGAGATCGCAATCGTCGACCACATGGCCGGCCGCTTTCAGCCGCTCGACGATGGTCCGGTGCAGGCCGGCATTGAAGCTGGTCTCCACAGGATGAGCATAGAGGACGAGAATGTTCACAGGAGAACATCTCGCAAGTCGGCACCAAGCACCCCCCTCTGCCCTGCCGGGCATCTCCCCCTCAAGTGGGGAGATCGGCTGTCAGTATCGCGTTCGCCACTCGACGACGTTGGAAGATGGTCGAGACGATGGAACTGCCAATCTCCCCCCTTGCGGGGGAGATGCCAAGTGGTGGCAAAGAGGGCAGGCCAGAGGGGGGTACAGCGCCACACGCCCGTCATCGTCTCAACCCGCCTTCTCCAGCCCCTTGAACAGGAACGACTTGCCCGAGCGATAATCATAGTCCGGGTTTTCCCAGGCGATCATCTTGCCCGGATTGAGCAGCCCTTGCGGGTCGGTTTCGCGCTTGAAGGCGAGCTGCACCTCGTCGGTGCGCTTCATGCCGCCTTCTTCCAGCGTGTAGCGGTGCGGGTTGAAGATCCAGCAGCCATTGTCCTCGTGGATGCGGATGATCTCGTCGAGCCGCTCCGCCGTGGTGAAGCGCACCAGCGGCAGCCCTGCAATGCCGATTGCGCCGTCGAAGCGGATGAATTCGAGATGCGCCGGCACCTCGTCGCCGAAGCGGTCGACCATCGCCTTGACGTGGCCGAGGTGGTCCGGCGACGGGTAGCGGGTCTGCAGGTAGGTGATCGTCGGATCGACCCGGATGGCACGCAGCGTCGTGTGGTTCCAGGTCAGCTCATAGGCCGGCGGCAATCCCTTGAGATCGGCCTCCTTGTCGGCGCGGAAGACGATCTCGCCCTTGCTGCGCGCCGTGAAGGCGAGGAAGGCATCCATCGCATGCGGTGCGATCATCAGGACGACGATGCTTTGGCCGCGCCGGAAAAACCGCTGGTGGCGCTTGAAGTAATCGTAGGGGATGGGTGCTGCGATCGGCGTGACCAGTTTTGCCAGTATGCCGTCCTGGATGGCGAGGTCGTTGCCGAAGCCGGCCGCATCCATGAAATCGTCGAAGCCGACGATGACGTCGATCCAGTCATAGCTGGCGGTCAGCGGCATCTCGACTTCGGTGATGATGCCGTTGGTGCCGTAGGCGTGCATGACCTTCAGCACGTCCTCGCCGGTGAGCTCCATGACCCGCGGCCGTGCCTCCATCGTCACGGTCCTCAGCCGGATGACGTTGCCGAGGTCGCGCAGTCCGCCCCAGCGGATCGAGCCGATACCGCCGGAGCCGCCGGCGACGAAGCCGCCGATCGATGCCGTGTTGTAGGTCGACGGCGACATGCGGAGCTCCTGGCCGGAATGCGCCCGCGTCGCTCTGTCGATGTCGGCGAGCACGGCGCCGGGGCCGGTGACGACACGGCCGGGGGCAATCGTCTTGACCGCGTTCATCTCGGCGAGATTGAGCACGACGCCGCCGGACAAGGGCATCGCTTGGCCGTAGTTCCCGGTGCCGCTGCCGCGCGGCGTCACCGGGACGCCATGCCGGTGGCAGGCGGCGAGAATGCGGACGACCTCGTCTTCGGTTTTCGGCGTCACGATCAGGTCACCGGTGACGTGTTCGAGCTGCTGCTTCAGCACCGGGCTGTACCAGTAGAAGTCGCGGCTCTTCTGCTGGACGATCGCCGGATGGTCGTCGATCTTCAAACCGTCCAGGTCGCGCTTGAGCGCCGCAATATCCATCATTCCACCATCAGATCATCGAGTTCGGCATAATCGGGCAGCTGGCGCTCGATCGCATGCCCGTCGCGCACGACGATGCGATCCGATTCGGGCCGTGACAGCAATTCCGTCCAGCTCCGCCCCTTGAAGACGACGAAATCGGCCGGCGCTCCGGCGGCAAGCGTGCCGAAACCATCGAGCCGCATTACCTTGGCCGGCGTCGCGGTCACCGCCTGCGGCCAGTCGGCGACGGGATGGTCGAGATGCAGGATGCGCGTCGCCATGCGGTAGACCTCCAGCATGTCGAGATCGCCATAGGCGTAGAACGGGTCGCGCGTATTGTCGGAGGCGACGGCGACGGCAATGCCGCGCGCCTTCATCTCGTGCAGCAGCGTCACCCCGCGCCAGCGCGGCGTTGTCCTGTCGCCTCGCCGGTCCTGCAGATAGAGATTGCACATCGGCAGCGACACCACCGCCAGGCCCGCCTTGGCGACCTTGTCCAGGGTGTCGAGCACGTCGAGATCGGGCTGGCGCGCCAGCGAGCAGCAATGGCCGACCAGGATGTTCCCGTCAAAACCGTTCCAAAGGGCGGCTTCGGCGATTTTCTTCAGCGAGATCGCCGAGACATCGTCGGTCTCGTCGGCATGGAAATCGAGGTCGAGGCCATGCTTGATCGCCTGCGCAAACACCTGGTCGAGCAATTCTTCGAGATCCGGCACCATGTAGGTGACGACGCCGAGGACACCCTTGGCGGCAGCCACCCGTTTGGCCAGCCTCTCGAACCATTTCCTGTCGCGCACGCCCTCGATGCCGAGCAGGCAGGCTGCCTGCAGCTCGATGCGGCCGCGCCATTTCTCCCGCATCGTCTCGAACACCGGCCAGGAGATCTCTTCCTGCGGCGCGACGCTGTCGAGATGCGTGCGCAGCGCCCTGGTGCCGTGCGCGTAGGCGCAGCGCAGCGAAAAATCCATGCGGCGGGCAACGTCGTCGGCGCTCCAGCGCGCCGCGCGGTCGGCGCCGGTGGCGTTCAAAGCGCCCATGAAGGTGCCGTCCGGGTTGGGCTTTCGGGGCCAGATATGGCCCTTGTCGATATGGGTGTGGCAGTCGACAAAGCACGGCAGCACGATGCGGCCGCCGAGGTCGGTGGCGTCCGCCGGTGCGTTGGATCGATGCGCCGTAATCCCGGAGATCTTGCCATCGGCGACGGCAATGTCCGCGAGCGCAAATCCGTCGGCGTCAAAGGCAGCCGCAAGCCCCGGCGTCAGCGACGCGTGAAGCCGGACGTTGGAAAGATGGTAGGAACCAGAAGCCGGTATCAAGGCGGCGCTGCTCACCATCACCGCTCCTGCCTCAGCGCGCTCTCGTGCCAGCGCCGCAAAATGAGATGCGAAATCAGCGACAGCACCAGGAAGATCAGGATGCCGGTGAGCGAGATCAGGATCAGCGCCGCGAACAGCCTTGGCGCGTTGAGCCGGTAGCCGGCCTCGATGATGCGCGAGGCGAGGCCGGACGACTGGCCGGTGGCGCCGGCGACGAACTCTGCCACCACCGCGCCGATCAGCGACAGGCCGCCGGCGATCTTCAGCCCGCCGAGGAAATAAGGCATCGCCGCCGGCAGCCGCAGATAGCGCAATTGCTGCCAGCGGGTCGCACCGTTGAGCTTGAACATGTCGCGCAGATTGCGGTCGACGGAATTGAGGCCGAGCGTGGTGTTGGAGAGGATCGGGAAGAAGGCGACGATCCAGGCGCAAAGCAAAAGCTTCGTCGTCTGGTTGTCGACATAGATATTGATCAGCGGAAAGATCGCGACGATCGGCGTCACCTGCAGCACGATGGCGAACGGAAAGAACGACATCTCCACCCATTTCGACTGAGCGAACAGCACTGCCAGCCCGACACCGCCGACCACGGCGAGGAGCAGGCTCAAGAAGGTGATCCTGAGTGTCACCAGCAGCGAGGAGAACAGCAGCCCGGCATCGTCGTGCAGCGTTTGCAGCACCACGCCGGGGCGCGGCAGTATGTATTTCGGGATGTCGTTCCAGACACAGATGCGGTCCCACAGCCAGATGGCCAGGATCATGATCACCAGCGGCAGCAGCCATCTGCCGATGCGCTCGAAGCGCTCCTGGCGGACGCGGCGCGCCTCCTCCGGGTCGAGCGCCAGGACTGGTTCTTCAATGGCCGTCATGATGCGGTCCGGCAGTTGAGTTGATGGAGCCGATCAGCACGTCGGATGCCTGGCGGCAGAGCGCGGCATAGTCGGGCGAGGTGCGAAACGCCTCGTCGCGCGGATAGGATGCATCGACGGCAAGCTCGGCAAACACCCGGCCCGGCCGCGCCGCCATGACGACGATGCGGTTGGAGAGGAATACGCTTTCGAAGACGCTGTGGGTGACGAAAACGACGGTAAAACGCTCATCCTGCCATAGCTCGAGAAGGTCGTTGTTGAGCTTGAAGCGGGTGATCTCGTCGAGTGCGGCGAACGGCTCGTCCATCAACAGAATGCGCGGCTTGGTCACCATGGCGCGGGCGATCGAGACGCGCATCTTCATGCCGCCCGACAGTTCGCGCGGCACGGCATTCTCGAAGCCGGTCAGGTGAACCCGCGCCAGCATCTCCATCACCGCCGGCGCCGCCTTGGCCCGCGACACGCCCTTCAGCCGCAACGGCAGCCAGACATTGTCGAAGACGTCGGCCCAGGGCAGCAGCGTCGGCTCCTGGAAGACGAAGCCGATATTTGAACGGCCGCCGATATTCGAACGCTCGAGGGCGCCGCTGCCGCGCCAGTCGAGCACGCCCGAGGTCGGCGTCGACAGGCCGGCAATCAGCCGCAGCGCCGTCGACTTGCCGCAGCCCGACGGCCCGAGCAGGCTGAGGAAATCGCCTTCCCGGATCGTCAGCTCGACATTGCTGAGCGCGGTGACGCCGTTGGAAAACACCTTGCCGACACCGCGCAGCGCCAACAGCGTCGGCCCTGGTATACTTCCTGGCTGTTGCGCCACTTTCTCCAGCTTCACGGCCTACTTCTTCAGGTCGAGCCCGACGCTCTTGTTGACGAAGGCCAGCGTGTAGGCCTTCTTGATGTCGATGCCCGCCGGCGTGACCTTGGCCTTGATCATCTTGTCGTAGAAACTCTGGATGCGCGCATCGGTCATGGCGCCGATGCCGAGCTTTTCGCTGTCGCCGGAATCGACCACGCCGAACTTCTTCAGCTGCTCGATCGAGAAGGCGATCTGCTCATCCGTCATGTCCGGATTTTCCTTTTTGATCATCTCGTTGGCGGCCTTGTTGTCACCGTAGAGATAATTGTACCAGCCTTTGGCCGAGCCATCGACGAAGCACTGGACCACCTCGGGACGCTTGTCGATCGTCTCCTGCATGGTCTCGACCGTCGTTGCATATGTGTCCCAGCCATAGTCGGCCAGCAGAAACTGGTTCGGCGTGAAACCGCCCTGCTTCTGGACGGCGAATGGCTCCGAGGTGACGTAACCCTGCTGGATCGACTTCTTGTTGGCGATGAACGGCGCCGGGTTGAAGGTGTAGGGCACGCGCTTGGCGGCATCGAAGCCGAGGTCGGTGACCATCCACTGGAAGAAGGTCTGCGCACCTTCGTCGCCGAGGATGTACTGGTCGGCGTTCTTCAGGTCTTCCCATTTATCCAGCCCCTGCCCGGGATGGGACATGATGACCTGCGGGTCCTTCTGGAAGTCGGCCGCCACGACGCGCATCGGTATGCCTTGCTGCACGGCATCGAAGGCCGACAGCAGGTTGCCGCCCATGTAAAAATCGATCTTGCCGGCCAGCAGCAGCGGCCGGCCGCTGACCTGTGGGCCGCCCTGCATGATCGTCACGTCGATGCCGCAGGCGGCATAGGTGCCGTCCACCACGGCCTGGTAGTAACCGCCATGCTCCGGCTCGGCCAGCCAGTTGGTGCCGAAGGTGACTTTTTCGTTCGCTGCCGCGGCAAGCGTGCCTGCGCCAAGCAGCACGATCACGCCCGCCGAAATCTTGAGTTTTCCGTACATCCACACCACCCTTTGTTCGCTCCGGCGCGTCACGCGTCGGGCTCGACACCATTGTTTCAAGAAGCAAGACACATGCCACCGGCGCGTTGCGCCGGGACCGCCCGCTTGTGCAATGCCCGCCTGAGCAATGGCGGCGCGAAGGCCGGACGGGTCATGCTGTACGAAAGGCATCGTGCCTATTTTTTGATCGCCTGTCCACAATCGCCCTCGTGACATGCACCGCCATCTTGATGCCCGCATCGATCCCGCTTTAGGCTGCCGTGAACGGAGATTGCCATGTTCAAATTTCTCACGCCGAAGTCGATCAAGCCGCCCTTCGCCCGCTACAGCCATGGTGTCGAACTGCCGCCCGGCAAGCGGCTGGTGCTGTGTTCGGGCCAAGTCGCAATCACCCCGGACGACCAGATCCCCGAGGAGGCCGGCGCACAGGCCGAGCTTTGTTTCCAGAACATAGCGGCGATTCTCGGCGAGGCCGGGCTCGGCCTGTCCGACATCGTCCGCATCAACACCTACGTCACCGACCGCGCCTTCCTGCGGCCCTATATGGAGGTTCGCGACCGGCTGTTTGCCAGCCCGGCGCCGGCCTCGACGCTGATGATCGTGTCCGGTTTTGCCCGGCCGGAATTCAAGGTCGAGATCGAGGTCATTGCGGCGGGATGATCGACAGCCGATCGTTCCCGCGTTAGGTCTGGGCTTGTCGGTTCAAGAGGGCATGACATGACCGCTGCAAAAAAACGCGTATGGTGGGGTGACTACCGGACCACCGAATACGCGACCGTCGATCCTGAGGCGACCATTGCCGTTCTGCCGCTGGCGGCGATTGAGCAGCACGGCCCGCATCTGCCGGTCTCGACCGACACCTCGATCATGAACGGCATGCTGGAAACGGTGATCGCGCGCCTGCCCGGCGATCTCGACATCCGCATCCTGCCGGTCCAGGCGGTAGGCAAGTCGAACGAGCATTTGCATGCGCCGGGCACCCTCACCCTGCCGGCGACGACCTTGGTCGAGGCGTGGACCGAACTTGGCCTGTCGGTCGCGCGCGCCGGCGTCCGAAAACTGATTGTCGTGAACTCGCATGGCGGCAATGAGGAGATCATGGGCATCATCACCCGCGAATTGCGCGTGCGGGCAAAGATGCTGGCGGTAAAGACCAGCTGGCAGCGTTTTGGCCGGCCGGCCGGCATGTACACCGAGCTCGAGGACCGCCACGGCATTCATGGCGGCGACGTCGAGACCTCGCTGATGCTGCATTTCCGGCCCGACCTCGTCGACATGGCCAAGGCCGACAATTTCGTGTCCAAGGTCGCCCGCGCCGAAAAGGAATTTTCGCTGCTGCGCCACACCGGAACGCACGCCTTCGCCTGGATCGCCAGCGACCTCAACCCGAATGGCGTGGTCGGCGACGCCAGCATTGCTACCGCCGAAAAAGGCCGGCTGACCGCCGAACATCAGGCCGACGGCTTCATCGGCCTGCTGAGGGACGTGGGCAAGGCAAAGCTGGCGGATTGGTTGGCGTAGGTGTTTGATCCCACCACCTCAGGCCTCGCTCACGAGGGGCGATTCCATTCGGGCGCGAGGATCCTCACTTCACGTCTTGAAGCGGCGACACCGTGTAGATTTCGTCGAGTATCTTCACCATCAAGGTGTTGGCGGTCGCCTGGCCGTCGAGCGCGAGAGTCAGGTTGGTCCATATGACCAGGGTGACATCATTGGCCGGATCGTAGCCCATGAAGGACTGGTAACCGGGCATCTCGCCTTCGTGATAGTAGATTTCGTTAGGCCCGAAAGTCAGCGTTAGGATGCCATAGCCATATTTTTGCATGGCGGGTTCGCCCGGCTCCGGCGCCTCAGGGCTTGCAAGCCACTGCCGCTGGAAGTCGGCATTGAAGAGCTTGCCCCCGACCAGCGCGCGCATCCAGGTCGCGAGGTCATCCGCGGTGGAGATGACTCCGCCAGCCGCAAAGTAGGCGGACGGGTTCTGCCATGTGTCGTCGTTGGGCTTGAGCGTTCCCGCCCTGGCCGCAGCCTGGAGGTCGTCCGGATAGGGCGCATCAGCCAGGGCGTACGAAGTACTGCCGTAGAGATAGCCGCTTGAGTATGGCTCGGGGATGGCGTTCGACGTGCTCGGCGGCAACGCGGTGTTCTTCATGCCGAGCGGCCCGAACAGGCGGTCCCGGAAGATGGTCGAGAGCGGCTTGCCGTCGATCTTCTCGGCAACAAGGCCGAGCAGATAGTAGTTGGTGTTGTTGTACTCGAATCCGGCACCCGGCGCGAAGTCCGGCGGCCGTTTGAACGCCATGCCGAGTACTTCATCGGCGGTCCATACCCTGTAAGGATACTTGTCCAGGCTTTCGGCAAGTTCCGGCGCATTGGTGAAGTTAGGGAGGCCGCTCCGCATTGTTATGAGCTGCCGAATGGTTATCTCGTCGCCGTTGGGAACGCGCTGGACGTATTTCGAGATCAGATCGGCGAAGCTCAGTTTCCCTTCCTGCACCAGTTGCACGATGACAGCGGCGGTCATCGTCTTGGTGTTCGAGGCCGCACGGAAGTGGGTATCGGCGCGCGGCGGGTTCGTGGCACCCAGTTCAGTCGTACCGTAGCCGAAGATGAGGTTGCCCCGCGGAGTCTTGAGCAAAACCATGGCACCGGGCAGCATAAGTTCCTTGGCCAAACCCTCGACAGTGGCTTGGAGCGCTGCCAGGTCGATCGACTTGAGAGCCGGCATGGACGCGGCCATGGCGCTGCCTGTCGCGCAGACCACGCCAACAACGATGGCCAAAATTCTCCCGATCATCATTCGCCCCTTGGCCGTGTGTTAGAACTCCTGCGCATTTTCCTGGATTTTTAGGCTCAGATTTTCAATTCGAACGGCGTGCCTTCGAAAGCATCCGCGCCGCGCCCGATCGCCTGGATCGCTTCGATCATCCGGCCCCTGCGATCGAGCAGTGTGTCGGCGATCGCGATCAGCCGCGGATTGGGCGTCGCCGTGGGCGACAGCCTGCGCAGAGTCTCGGCCAACTCGACCTCGTCGCGCTTCGGCGCCAAGGCTGCCGCGATGATATAGGCCGAGGCGGTCGAGCGGCTGATGCCGGCATAGCAATGCACCACCAGCGGCCGCGAGCGATCCCATTGGCGTGCGAAATCGAGCAGGTTCAAGACATGCTCCTCGCCCGGCATGGTCATGCCCTCCTGCGCCACCGCAATGTCATGCATGACCAGATGCAGATGGTTTTCCCTGGTGATCGAGGCCGGTCGCATCACCTCCGTTCCGGCAGCGAGCAGCGAAAGAAGCCGCCCGGCCCCGGTCTTCGTTACCGTTTCCTCGACTTTGGACAGCGAGCAGACGTGGATCATTGGGTAGTTTCTCCCTTGGCATCATCGTCGCGCCGCGAGGCCCAGCCGGCAAGTGCGGATTCGAGCCGCCGCCATTCTTCATCGGCTCCCGGCAGGCCGGCGCGCAGCACATCCGGACGATCGGCGAAATGCCGAAGCAGGATGCCGCGCTGGCCGAGCACCGAAAACAGGCCGGCGGCGCCCGCCAGCCTGATATAGCGGAACAACGCGGTGCCACCGGCGACAGGCACGCCGAAGCGGCCGAACAGCGTATCGAGCCGCGCGGCATCCTCGGCCAGACGGCGCCGCATCCCGGCCTGCCAGCCGGTATCGGCAAGCGCCCTTATGCCATATTCGAGCGCCGGCCCGGCAACCGCCCATGGCCCGAATTGCGCCTCCAGCCGCTCGACCGTCAGCGCATCGGCCAGTGCAAAGCCAAGCCGCAGGCCGGCCAGGCCGAAGAACTTGCCGAACGAACGCAGCACGACGATGCCGCCCTGGTCGACGTCGCCGGCCAGGCTTTCGCTGCGCGGGCCGACATCCATGAAGGCCTCGTCGACCACCAGCAGCCCACCTCTGGCGCGCAATATCCCGGCAAGTCGAAGCAATCTTTCGCGCTCGACGACGCGCCCGTCCGGGTTGTTGGGATTGACGACGACGGCAAGGTCGGCCGCCGCCAGGGCTTCGAAATCATGGACTTCAGCCGCCGCATGGCCGGCGATCGCCGCTGCCCGCCGATGCTCGGCATAAGTCGGCCCGAGCACCAGCGCCGTGCCCGGGCTGACCAGGGAAGCGACGCGCGGCAACAGGATCTGCGTGCCGGGCGCCGCTGCGACATTCGTCGCCGACGGGGCGCCATAGGCGCTTGCCGCGCGTTCAGCCAAGTCGCGGCTGCGCGCTGTTTCCGGCAATCGCGACAGGGCGGTGGCGGGCAAATCGAAAAGCGGGTAGGAGTGCGGATTGATCCCGGTCGAGAGGTCGACGAAAGGCAGCGGCGCGTGAGGGAAAAGCGCCCTCGCCCGGCCAAGGCTTCCGCCGTGGTCAACTGCCGCCGTCACTCCATCAAGAGACTTCATGCCGATCCTGATCACTTTCCTGTCGCTGGCCATCGAACTTGTACTCGGCTACCCGGCCCGGCTCTTCGATGCCATTGGCCATCCCGTCACCTGGTTCGGCAGGCTGATATCCTTTCTCGACCGCAGGCTCAACCGCGCCACTGATTCCGACGCCGACCGTCGCCGCTGGGGCGTCGTCGCGCTGCTGGTGATCGTGCTGGTGCCGGCCGCCCTCGCCCTCTGGCTCGAAACCTTGCTTTGGAGCATTCCCCTCGGCTGGTTGGTCACCGCAATCCTGGCGACGTCGCTGCTGTCGCAGAAGAGCCTGGCCGAGCATGTCGAAGCGGTCGCCGACGCACTCGACAGCGGCGGACTGGATATAGGCCGCATTGCCGTCTCGCGGATCGTCGGTCGCGACCCGGAAAAGCTCGACAGGGCCGCTGTCTGCCGCGCCGCGATCGAAAGCCTGGCCGAGAATTTCTCCGACGGTGTCGTCGCTCCGGCCTTCTGGCTCGGTATCGGCGGGCTCGCCGGCGGCGTCGCCTACAAGGCCGCCAACACCGCCGATTCGATGATCGGCCATCGCACCCCGCGCCACGAAGCCTTCGGCTGGGCGGCGGCGCGCTTCGACGATTGGATCAATCTGCCGGCGTCGCGGCTGACGGCGCTGCTGATCGTACTCGCCGCTTTTCTGGTCAAGGGCGCCAACGCCAAGGGCGCCTGGCACGCCGTGCGGCGCGATGCGAAAAAACACCGCTCGCCCAACGCCGGCTGGCCGGAAGCAGCGATGGCCGGCGCGCTCGGCCTGGCGCTCGCCGGCCGCCGTTCCTATGACGGCGTCATGGTCGAAGACGCATTGATGGGCGAAGGCGGCCGGCGCGATGATGTCGAGAGCACCGACATCCGACGGGCGCTGAAACTCTACCGCGTCGCCGACTTACTGCTGATCGCGCTGTTCGGCGTGGTCGCGGTGATCGTCATCGCCGCGTGAACGTCCGAATGGGTCGGCAAACCCGACCTACCAGGTAACACGGACTTCCTTTGCGCTCGGATCGGCTTCCACGCCAAACCTTTTGATCGCGTACCCACCGGCAGCTACGGGAGAAGATTTCAATAAGGGTTCGACTACGACAAAAAGTCGTTCAGCGTTTGGCCCATACATGTAAAGGATGCATTCGCCTTCACCAAACAAGTCACCGTCAAACTCGCCGACCGATGCATCCTCGATAGCTTTCTCTAGCCGATCCTCGAGCGCATAAATGGATTCGCGTTCGTCAGCGGCACCAAACTGACCATCATTGAGAATAAGATAGACGATTACCGCCTGGTCCACGAACAATCTCCAGCTTCGCAAGCGACCAGAACTCTATCCCTGAGATCCGGCGGCACTGAAACTCTACCGGATCGCCGATTTTCTGCTGATCGCACTGTTTGGGGTAATCTCGACGGTCGTAATTCTGTTGTGATCTTCGCCCGATCTCAGGCGAAACAAAAACCGCCAAGCGACGGGTCGTTGGAGCCCAATTAGCACCATAGCCAAATTAGTAGCATAGCTGCCGGCACAAAGCAAGAACAAAATAAGGCTACGCCTCAAATAATCGCGTCAGGTCGGCGCCGCCCCTCACCCTTACCATTCCAGGGGCGAGCCGCTTCGTGCGGCTTTCCCTTCTCCCCTTGTGGGAGAAGGTGGCCGCGAAGCGGCCGGATGAGGGGTGTTCCAGCTTGGCACCAACAGCGCCCCGGCCAGCACCTCTCAACCGTCTTTGCGCTGCGCGCCAATCCACCTTCTCCCACAAGGGGAGAAGGAAGAAGAGGCGCCAGCAACACCCCTCAGAACTCGATCCCCTGCTGCGCCTTCACGCCGGCGGAGAAGTGGTGCTTGGTCACGCCCATCTCGGTGACCAGATCGGCCGCCTCGACCAATACCGGTTTGGCGTTGCGGCCGGTGACGACGACATGCAGGCCTTCGCGACGCGCCTTCAGCGCCGCGACCACCTTTTCGAGATCGAGGTAGTCGTAGCGCAGCGCGATGTTCAGCTCGTCGAGCACCACGAGGCTGATCGACGGCTCGGCCATCAGCTCCAGCGCTTTCGCCCAGGCAGCCTCGGCCGCCGCGATGTCGCGCTTCAGGTCCTGTGTCTCCCAGGTAAAGCCTTCGCCCATGGCGTGCCAGACGACACGGTCGCCGAAGGCGGCAAAGGCGTCTTTCTCGCCGGTGTGCCATTTGCCCTTGATGAACTGAACGACGCCGACGCGCTTGCCATAGCCGAGCATCCTGAGCGCCAGCCCAAAGGCGGCCGTGGTCTTGCCCTTGCCCGGTCCGGTGTTGACGATCAGCAGCCCCTTCTTGACCGTCTTGGCCGCGACCTCGGCGTCCTGCACCGCCTTGCGCTTGGCCATCTTGGCGCGGTGGCGTTCCTCGTCCTTGGGATCGATAGTATCAGCCATGTCATTTCACCTTGAGCGGCAGCCCCGCCACCATCAAAAGCACGGTGCCGGCAACAGCCGCGACGTCCTGGTTCAGCCGGCCGGCGGCGTCGCGAAACCGTCTTGCCAGCGCATTGTCCGGCACGATGCCCTGGCCGACCTCGTTGGACACCACGAACCACGGCCCACGCGGCCGCGACAGCACATCGGCCAGCCTCCGGCATTCGGCCTCGACATCATGGTCGGCCAGCATATGGTTGGTCAGCCACAGCGTCAGGCAATCGATCAGCACCGGCTGGCCGTCAGGCAGCGCTCCGATCGCGCCGGCAAGGTCGAGCGGCGCATCGATGGTCGTCCAGCCGGCGCCGCGGCGCGAGCGGTGCAGCGCGATGCGCTGGCGCATCTCGTCGTCATAGGCTTGCGCCGTGGCGATATAGCTCCAAGGCGGCGGGCCGACCGTCACCAGGCTCTCGGCATGCGCGCGCTTGCCGGGGCGCGCCCCGCCGATGACCCGGGGCAGTGCCCCCGCCGCGCGGTCAGGCAAAGCTGTCGCGCAGGCTGGTCGCCGTGCCCGTGAAGCGTCCGCGCACCACGCCGACGACCGCGCCGAGCACCAGCCAGAACACCAGGTTGGTCAGCGTCACCGCCACCACGAACTGGTGGTGCAGGCCTTCCGGGATCGCCGTCTCGAAGCTATCGGGCTGCGGCGCGCCGACAATATGCGGCGCCACGATCAACGCTACGGCAAGGATCGCCAGCGGCAACGATCTGCGGAAGGCGATAAGGCCGAGCCCGGCGGCGGTCGCCACCACTGTTGCCCACCACCAGATCTGGCGTTGGACAAGGTCGGCCGCCGGCATCGCCGGCAGTTCCGGCGGCAGGCCGAGGCCCGGCGCCAGCGTGAACACGGCAAAGCCGGCAAGCCCCCAGAACAGGCCCTGGCGCCAGTTGCCGATGCCGCCGGCGAATTCCGAAACCGCGATCAGGACCAGCGCAAAGCCGATGCCGGTGACGATATTGGCAACGACGCTGAAGCCGAAGCGCTCGAAACCGTCGGCCGGCGCCCAGCCTTCGTCTTCCGCCGGAGCCATTGCTTCAGCCGGTGCCGGCGCGGCGCTGCTCATAGCCGTCGTGCCCGCGGCGTTTTCGGCCGGTGCCGCAGGTGCCGCGGCATGGTCATGGCCGCCGCCGGCCTGTTCGTAGACTTCCGCCTTCAGGATGAGCGGCACCGTGGCATAGGCTTGCATGCAGGCGAGAGCCACGCCGGCCACAAGCCCTGCGATCGCCGCGATGAACACGACGTTGCGAAACAGTGTCATGATGTCAGCCCCTTGTCAGTGGCAGGGAAAGCCCATCGAATGGCGATAGTCGTGCGCGGCATTGTGGACCGCATCGATATGCGAGAAGCCGACAAAGCCCATGACGAAAATGCCGAGGAATGCAGCAAGCGCCAGCTGCATGAGACGCGACTGCGAGGAGGCGGAAGCGCCGAGCGAAACGGAAGCGGTATTCATGTCTTGTCCTTTCGCCCTCCACCCGAGGGCATAGAAGTCAGTTTCCTGTCGCCGGCAGGTCTCCTGGCTCGCGGATCAGCGCCCTTCCCCACCTTCCCGAAGGCGAACCTTCAGTGGCATATGGAGAGGACTACCGCACACAGTTGCGGGGGCAGCCACGGCATTGGGCAAACAATTTCGCCCGCACCGCATTCCCTCTTGGTTCCAAACGGAACCGACGACATCAGCGACTATAGGCAGAATCGCCGCGCCCGGCAAACCAAATTCCGCCGGATCGTGTGGCGAATGCGCCGCCTCGCCAAGTTCGCAGACCGGCGCCGCGATTGACAATTTTCGCAGCCGGGTGTCGGCTGGCGGATGGGGAGGAAGCCGGCATGCAACCCAGCCCGAACAAGCGATTCCCTACAACGGCCTGACGCGGCCCGAGCCGACGCTGCCGTCAAACAGCCTATTGGGACATCGCAGCCTATCAGCGCGATCTCGAGGCCATCTGGTATCGCAACTGGCTGCTCGTCTGCCGCGACGCGAAGCGCTCGCCGATCCGGCCGCCGATATCGACAACATCGTCGCGTTCGGTACCCAGGTGCTGGAGGAGGATGCTGATATCTGCGAGGTCAACCAGATGGGCCTGCGCTCGATGCGCCACAAGGCCGGCGTGCTGATGCCCGAGGAATACGACTTGCACCGCTTCCACAACTGGGTGCGCGAGCGCCATGCGGCGCTCGCACATCAAAGCGATTTGGGCAGATAACGCCAGGTGACGAAGCCGCAGGCCACCGCCAGCAGCCCGAGCGTCGCGAAAACCGCGCCCAGGCCGAAGAACGCCAGCACGCCGGCCAAAGGCTTTCCGGCTGTGGCCTAAAGCAGCCCTGATGCCGACCGGCGCCAACACGACGCAAGGTCCTGCTTCTTTTGACGGTGGCAACCGTGATAGTCGTCTTGCCGGGGCTGAATCAAGACAGCGAGACCATGAGCATCGACACGCCGACCGCAGCCGTTCAGGATCAACCGAAGTCGAAGCGCATCGCCGTTATCGACATTGCACGCGGCATCGCTTTGCTTGCCATGGCGAGCTATCATTTCACCTGGGACGTCGAATTCTTCGGCTACACCGATCCCGGCCTCACCGCCTTCGGCTGGTGGAAAATCTACGCGCGCTGCATCGCCTCGAGCTTCCTGTTCCTGGTCGGCATCAGCCTCTATCTCGCCCATGGCAAAAAAATCCGCTGGACCGGCTTCTGGAAGCGCTTCGCCATGGTTGCCGGGGCAGCGCTCGCAATATCGCTGGTCACCCGCATCGCCACGCCCGACGGCTTCATCTTCTTCGGCATATTGCATGAGATCGCGCTCGCCAGCCTGCTCGGCCTGGCGTTCCTGCGCCTGCCGGCGCTGCTGACGCTGCTTGTCGCCGTATTCGTCGTCGCTGCGCCTTTCTACCTGCGATCCGAAACGTTCGATCATCCGGCTTTGTGGTGGGTCGGCCTGTCGGCGACCAACCCGCGCTCCAACGACTACGTGCCGCTGCTGCCCTGGTTCGGCGCCGTACTTGCCGGCATCGCGGTTACCAAGCTCGCCGCCACCTCCGGCGCGCTGACGCGGCTGTCGGCATTGGCGCCCGGCCGCTGGGCAAATCCGCTGGTCTTCATCGGCCGGCACAGCCTTGCTTTCTATCTGATCCATCAGCCGGTGCTGATCGGCTCGGTCTGGCTGTTTTCGCAATTCATGCCGGCGCAGGCCGAAACCAGGGAGGTGCGTTTTCTGAAATCCTGCCAGATATCCTGCGAGCAGGCACGCGACACCGAGTTCTGCTCCAGCTATTGTGCCTGCATGCTGGACACTCTCCAGGGCGAAGCCTCGCTTGACCGGCTCTACAGCGACGACCAGTCCCCAGAGTGGAAGGCGCATATTGGCGAGCTCGCCGGCACCTGCACCGCCCAAACCGAGGCGGCGGAACCGGGAACGCGCTAATCGAGGGAGGACAATAATGAGCGACAGTCACCCGAAACCCATGCAGCAAAATCCTGGGCAGCCGAAGCTGGGGCACATCCCATGGCCGCCGCTGATCTATATCGCTGCCATCATCGTCAGCGTCGCGCTAGGGCTGTTCTATCCGCTGCCGTGGATCGGCGATCTTCTCGGCGACATCCTGTTCGCCGCCGGCCTTGTGGGGTTGGTGGCGGTTGCCGCGCTCTGGTTCACGGCAATCCGCACCATGATCCGCGCCAAGACGACGCTCAACCCGAACGGCGTGCCTGACCATCTGGTGACCACCGGACCCTTCGCCGTCAGCCGCAACCCGATCTACCTCGCCAACACGCTGCTGCTGGTCAGCCTCGCCTTTGTCACTGGGATCGCCTGGTTCCTGCCGCTGGCAGTCATCGCGGCGTTCCTGACGCAGAAGCTGACGATCGAGAGCGAGGAGAAGGTGCTGACGGCCAAATTCGGCAAGAAATACCGGGACTACGCCAAAAGGGTGCGGCGCTGGATTTGAGCCGAGGCTGACACCGGCTTAGGTGGTGACGCCGAGCTCCACCAGCCGCTCGACGCAGGATTCCTCGGCCTGGTCGAGCTCTGCCAGGGTCTCTTCGAGGTCGCGGCGTTTCTGGCGGAGATCCTCGCGCTTTTCCTCGATGCGCTTGATCATCAGTTTGAGCTGGCCTACCTCGCCGGGCGGCTCCCTGTACATCTGGATGATCTCGCGGATCTCGTTGATCGAGAAGCCGAGTCTTTTTCCCCGCATGATCTGGCGGATGAGATGCCGGTCCGACGGACGGAACAGCCGCGTGCGGCCGCGTCTTACCGGCTGCACCAGCCCTTCGTCCTCATAGAAGCGCAACGTCCGCGTCGACACGTCGAATTCGCGGGTCAGCTCCGTGATCGAATAATATTCCCGCATCGTCACTCCAATGCCCCGGCCACGCCGCGAGTTCCAACTGGCCGGCGCCGCCAGCGCCCAGGCGCGTACCAGAATCGGCGGACAAGGCACCTTTCAAAGCCTCGCATGGCATTTACGTAAAAGTCAATTGAGGTGACGTTCAGCGCACGCCGAACCACCATGTGGCGAGCCCGAGAAAGGCAAAGAAACCGACGACATCGGTGACTGTGGTGACGAAAACCGCCGAAGCCACAGCCGGATCGATCTTGAAGCGGTCGAGCAGCAGCGGGATAAGGATGCCCGCCAGAGCCGCCACGAACATATTGATGATCATCGCAGCCGCAATGATGCCGCCGAGATTGCGATCGTGGAACCAGGCAGCAGCCACGAGGCCGATCAGGATGGCAAAGATGATGCCGTTGATGAAGCCCACCCCGATTTCGCGGCGGATGATGCGGCCGGCATTGTAGATGTCGAGGTCCCTGGTCGCCAGCGCCCGCACCGTGACAGTCATGGTCTGCGAGCCGGCATTGCCGCCCATGCCGGCGACGATCGGCATCAGCACCGCCAGCGCCACGATATGCTCGATGGTGCGGTCGAACAGGCCGATCACCGAGGCCGCCAGGAAAGCCGTCAAAAGATTGACCAGCAGCCACGGCACGCGCGAGCGCGAGGTCGAAAAGATGCTGTCCGAGAGTTCTTCGTCGCCGACGCCGCCCATGCGCAGCAGATCTTCCTCGGCCTCCTGCTGGATGACGTCGACGACGTCGTCGATGGTCAGCACGCCGACCAGCCGCTCGTTCTCGTCGACGACGGCGGCGGACAGAAGATCGTATTGTTCGAATTCGCGTGCCGCCTCCTCCTGGTCCATGGTGGCCGGGATGGCATGCCTAGTCTCATGCATGACCTCTTCGACCTTGACCGAGCGCTTGGTACGCAGGATCTGGTCGAGGTCGATGGCGCCGAGCAGCTTGAAGCTCGGATCGATGACGAAGATCTGGCTGAAACGGTCGGGAAGATTGTTGTCCTCGCGCATGTAGTCGATGGTCTGGCCGATCGTCCAGAACGGCGGCACCGCGACGAACTCGGTCTGCATGCGGCGGCCGGCGGTCTCTTCGGGATAGTCAAGCGAACGCCGCAGCCTGATCCTCTCGGTGAACGGCAGCTGCGACAGGATCTCGTCCTGGTCCTCCTGGTCGAGGTCTTCGAGAATGTAGACCGCGTCATCGGAATCGAGATCCTGCACCGCCTGGGCGATCTGCGCATTGGGCAGACTGTCGACGATGTCGCGGCGGATCGCCTCGTCAACCTCGGTCAGCGCGGAAAAATCGAAATCCTTGCCCAGCAATTCGACCAGCGCGCGTCGCTGTTCCGGGTGCAGGGCCTCGAGCAGGTGGCCGAGTTCCGACTGGTGCAGATCGTCGACTTCGCGCTTCAGCGTCAGCGTATCGCGATCGGCGATCGCGGCACCGATCTGGGCGAGGAACGACGACAGGATGACGCCGTCCTCGTCATAGATGTCGGCGCGGCGCTCCTCGGCCGCCCGGGCGCCGGTCATCTGTTCGTCCTGGCCTTCCACCAGCGCCTCCCGCCATCGGATTTCCGGATAAGGTGCCTGTCAGGTCTAGACCATGATCCTGACAATCGGAATCGATTTTGCGAAAGGACCATGCACAACGACAAATTGCTACAGCGCCGTTCGCGCGTCCAAACGACGCGGCGCATACCGGATGGTAGGAGGAGAGGACGTTCTACAAACCTGCGGCGCTGCAAACCTTCGCGGCGGCAGGTAAAGGGCAGCGTATCTCCCCGCCCCGGTCAACCAGATGGGCAGATCGACACTGATTCAAAAACGGCGAGGCCGAGGGTGCGACGGCCTCACTGGATATTGGACTTAACGGCTTCCCGATCAGGCGGCGTGGCGCTTGGCCTCAGCCGCATAGCGGTCCAGGAGACCGCTCCAGCCACCCTCCGATTCGAAGGCCTCGCGCATCGCCTCTGCGGTTTCGCCCATGTTCTCCAGAAGCCTGTGCTCGAGTTCCACGCGCGTCGCGTTCTCGCCGAGCGCGACAAAGCGGATCTCGACTTCGGTCAGCAATGCCGGATCGTAGCGCCAGCCGGCTCCAATGCGCCAGGCGAGCGTCAGCCTCGACGGCGGATCCCAGGCGAGAACCTCGCCCCAATCGCATTGTGACCCATCCTCGCCGATCTCGTACCAGCGGCCGCCGGCTTTCGGTTCGATCACCGCGGTCGTCAGGGCGGATTTGCCGATCGAATGCGAAGCCGGCCACCAGCGCCCGAATCCTGTGGTGAACACATCGAACGCCTTGTCGAGCGGCACCTCCACGGTCACCGACTTCCTGACCGGCGCGGGCTTGATCATGGTCGTCATTTCCTCTTCTCCTTGCTGTTGTCGACTTCCCATTTGAAGGCGTCGAGCGCATCGCCCCACATGCGGTCAAGCCAGGCGCGCATCTCGCCGAGCCCATGCGGGTCGAGATGATAGATGTTGCTGGCACCTTTCGGCTCTGCGCGGACCAGCCGGGCTTCCTTCAAGACCTTGAGGTGCTGCGATACCGCCGGCTGCGAGACCGGAAGCACTCGCGTCAGATCGATGACCGAGCGTGGCCGATCGGCGATGAGCTCGAACACCTTTCGGCGCGTCGGATCGGCCAAGGCCACCATTCCTGCATAATCATAAATCATGACTTATGATAAGCTAAAACTTATGATATGTCAACTGAGGGCGTGGCGGGCCCGTGTTCAAGCAACCGGCCGGCTCGGCCCCGAGGCTCCGGGGCAATTCCTTCACGCGGGGGCATGGACAGCGATGCGGATGCAAGACTGCTCAGGGAATCGATCCACCGCATGCGGGCCGGCCGGCAAATGTCGACCACCGGCGAAAAGTAAACCTGGCGGCAAGGTTTTTACCTTACCGGTGTATGTGTCTCTCCGGCGAAACGTTAAGAACAGGTAAATTGGTTTGGCCCTAACCACGGAAGCCTCTCGCTACAGGCCCTCCGCCATATGGCAATTGCGCCTCTCCTTGTTCATGGCGACATACGTTTTAGGCGCATCTGCACTATATCCAGAAATATTCTATACGTCCGCCTTAATCTATTCTCACAAGTTTCTTGTTGGCATTCCGGTGTTGTTTATCGGTGGCGTCTGCTGTGCCGCGCTAATCCATGGCCGGCGGCAACCGGTTCGCTACGCACTGGATTTGGTTCAAGGGCGCTGGCGCGGTTGTCTGCTGGTGCTGCTGTTCTTCTTTGCCAGCTTGACCGCGTTCTCTACCTACAAGATCGCCATCCCGTCCGTCGTCCCATACTATGCCGACAACTGGTTGGCCGACGCTGATGAATGGCTGCACGGGATGCCGCCATGGGAGATCGTCCATAAGCTCGACAGCAACAATTGGTCGTTCGTCGTCTTCAACAGCTATGAAGTCATTTGGTTTTACCAGTGGTTCGGCGCCATCCTTTTCGTGTCGCTCTGGTCGGACGAGATTGCCCGCATCCGCTATCTCTGCGCAGCAGCGCTGACGTTGTCCGTCCTCGGAACGGTCTTGGCCGTGGCGCTGGCATCGGTCGGACCGGTTTACTACCACCACTTTGTCGGCGTGGATCGCTTCCACGGATTGAATGCGGCCCTGGACAGGCTGGACCATAGTTACATGGTGCGGGAACCCGCGGCATATCTCCTGATGGCTTACCAAAGCGGCCGGCCAAGTCTTGGCGGCGGCATCTCGGCCATGCCAAGCATGCATGTCGCCTTTGCCGCATTGAACGCCTATTTGCTGTCATCGATCAATCGCTGGCTTGGCGTTCTGGGTTGGACCTTTGCAGCCCTGATCCTGTACGGATCGGTGTTCACTGGCTGGCACTATGCCGTGGACGGCTACGCATCGATCGTTGTTGTGTCGGTGATTTGGTGGGCGACCGGACGCCTGGTGCGCGAATAGTTATGTGCGCTTGTCGATAGATGGCCATGCCTGCCGATGGCCACTTCGCATAAGCCAAACTCGCGACCGCAATCAGGCAAAAAGCACGTGCCCCGACAAGGACGCTCCCTGCCGTGCTCGAATTCAACGGGCAAGAGATTCCGCTTTCGAATTTGATGGTGCGGTCGAGATGCAGCGCCGCAACGCCTCCCGCGTTGATTTTAAGCCATTTTTCTACGATTCCGTGGCGACCTGTATTGAGGATGGTTCGGCAGCGGCAAAGCATGTAGTTCCGGCCAGCCACCATCGGCAGGCAGCTGGCAGCCTTGCCATCACATCCTCCTCTGACGAACACCTAGTACGGTCAACCCTTAGCTGCCGCGCCGCGCCGCTCGAGCGCGGTCTTGCGGATGGTTTCTGCGATCTCCGGGCTGCTGCTGCACAGCATCTGGAAATCCGCCGAGTGTAGCGACAGGAGTGAGACCACCGTTGTGGCGCTGACGGTCGCCGAGCGCGGTTCGCCGGTGATCAGCGCCATCTCGCCGAAGAAGGCGCCAGGGCCCAGATCCACCGGGTTCGGCGTCGCGACGCTGACGCGCCCCTCCACGACGAAGAACATCTGGTCACCGGTCTCGCCATTGCGGCAGATCACAGCGCCCGCCGGCACGACGCGAGGTCGTAATGCGCGCACGATCTCGACTAGTGTGGCCGGGCCGAGCTTCTGAAACAACGGCACGGCGGCGACCAATTGCCAATTGCGGACGAAATCCTCGCGACGGACTTCTTGATAAAAGCCGGTGGCAAGAATGCCAGCCCAGAGCGCGAAGATGCCGATGCCACTCATCATGACCGCCCCGGCAAGGACGCGGCCGGCGAAGCTTTCCGGAATAGCGTCGCCATAACCGGTGGTGGACAGCGTGACCACCGCCCACCACATTGCCTGGGGGATGCTGCCGAACTGTTGCGGTTGGACGTCGCGCTCGATGACATAGGCTGCGAGCGCAAAACCGAAAAGAACGATGCCGAAGACCGTGGCGACGCCGATCAGGTTGCGCGCTTCGTTGGTCAGGATTCTGCCCAGCAGCGGGAAGAAAGTTGAATCGCGCAGCGGTTTGAGCAGCCAGACAGCACAGTAGAGGCTCCGGTCGGGCGTGCCGACGAGCAGAAATGCGGCGAGTGGAACCAAAACCGCGAGCACATCAATGGCGATTGCCGGCGTCCTGTCCCGAACGTCTCCCGTCCGGCGCTTGAGCAGTTTCTCCGCCAATTCCAGGAGATAGACACCCCAAATGACCGCGAGCACGGCAGCCAAAGCCAGTCTGCTTCGTCCGGACATGTCCGGTATCGTGAGCGTAGCCACCGCCACAAGCCCAGTCGCAGCCAGCACCGCGTTGAGCAGCGCGTAAATTCTTAAGAAAGGCAGTACCGACATTCTATGCCCACGAGCGGATACTACCCGCCAGAATAGGATGCCTTCAAGGCAAGCGCAAAGGTGCTAATTCGATATGGAGATTACCGGGCCACCCTTGGTCGTCGCTGGACCATAGGCCATGAACCATCCGATCAGCGTCGAGATCGAGCTGCCCCTCGAACCACACCCAGCGCCGGCTCGTTCTCGGTTGGAACTTTGCAGCCCTGATCCTGTACGGATCGGTGTACACTGGCTGCCACCATGCCGTGAACGGCTACGCATCGATCGTTGTTGTATTTGTGATCTGGTGGGCAACCGGACGCTTGGTGCGCGAATAGTTTGCACGCCAACCGCATAGATGGCTCCGCGCGCCGATTGCTTCTTCACTGGGCCACATTCGTGATCGCAACCAGGCAAAAAGCCTCGCGCCCCGACAAGGACGCTCCCCGCCGTGCTCGAATTCAACGGGCTGGAGGTTCCGCTTTCGAATTTAATGGTGCGGTCGAGATGCATCACCGCACCGGTTCTCGTGTTGATTTAAAAGCGTTTTTCTGAGATTTTCGTACCGGATTGTATCACAGTTTGTATCTCAATCTGTATCGCTCAATGCCGAGCCGATATTTAAGCTCGTAATGGCTCAATCTCGAAGCTTGGAGCATCGCCCGTGGCGCTGACGGAGAGGACGCCTGGGGCGCCGGTCTAGACGAAACGAACCCCGTGGTCCCTGGTCCTCCGCAGTTTCTTTCGGAACTTGCGCGTGAGCGTCAGCGACCTCCGCAAGGGCAATAGTCTGCGTTGCTATGATTGATCAATCAAAACAGCGGCTGATGGCGCCCCGCAGATCGGCTTAGGGCGTCCTGGTTGTTCAGAGACAATCTCTCATACGCTCACCTCTCCTAAAAATTTCCCTGTGGATATTGCCTCTGTGACGACTTGGTGTCGTATTCGTTTGGCTGGGGCTGAGTAGAAGTAAGCAAC
>NZ_JAMYND010000055.1:0-28770 GCF_040318885.1 Mesorhizobium sp. M0998 | reverse complement strand
GGGGCGCGCGCGTCGCTGTGATCTTCGTGGCGGTCGAGGCGGCAGGGCTGATGCTGACCTGGCTTGCGCCCGGGCCTGTTCTCGCGGCCATCGGAGCGGGCCTGACTGGCCTTGGCTACTCGCTGGTCTATCCAGGGCCTCGGTGCCGAGGCCGTAAGCCGTCTTCCGCCACGCAGCCGCGGCCTGGCCATGGGACTCTACACAGTCTTCCTCGACGTGGCGCTCGGCTTCGGCAGTCCGGCGCTCGGCTTGGTGGCTGCGTCGGCCGGGCTGCAATTCGTCTTCCTCGTCGTCGCGACGGCGACGCTTCCGGCGTTAGGCATCGCTCTGCTGCTGGGTCGCCGTAACGCTCCACTATAGCTAGTCTGTGCTCGAGATGTCGCGCAACCACGATCGCTCCCGCTTTGGGCGACGTCTGCTTCCGAGCAATGCCAAAATCGACGTCTACGGCCGACATAGGCGCATTGCGGTCGAAGTGCGACGGGCACCTGAACGGCCGCTATTTCCAGCCTAGCTGCCCAGAAGTCGTCGGGTGGGATACCACCACACTGAGAAATTCGCGACGCCGGACACCTTGACTATGCCGAGCCGCGGCGGCGTTTTTACCGAAAGTCCCGTGGTTTAGGCAGCTTGATCGGCATAGTCTCGGAGTCGGGATAAGATCCCTTATGCCGAGTTCGGCATAAAGGATCGACGATGTTTCGGCCCTTCGACAGGCTCCGCGGATCGACACTCGGCGCGCCGTGATGGGCTTCGTCACCGCGGCCATGCGGCACGGGAAACGGCGTCTCGCGGTTTCCCAGGCTGGCCAGCTCGGGCGACAGGTCGGTCAACTGATGGGAGACGAGATGCACCACCTCCCCTTCCCGCTGGATGCGGCCGCGCACGCCGAGCATGGCCGACGAAAGAAGCACGCGACGGAATTTCTCGAATACCTTGACCCAGACGACGACGTTGGCGGCGCCCGTCTCATCCTCCACGGTGAGGAACATGAGGCCTTTGGCCGAGCCTGGCCGTTGCCGGACCAGAACCAGGCCGGCAGCCTCGAGCCAGCTTCTGTCTCGCGCCTGCATGGTCTCCTGACAGGTCACGATGCTGCGCCGGCGAAGATCGGCACGCAGAAACGACGCCGGATGGCTGCGCAAGGTCAGCCCAACATGGCCATAATCCTCGACAACGTCGCGGCCGGCCGTCATGGGCCTGAACGCAACAACAGGCTGGTGGATCTCAGGCAAAGTCTTCTTCTCACGGCAAGCAGCGGCCGCAAACAGCGGCAGAGGTTCGTCGCGAAACCGGCAACGCTGTCCAACGGCGTGCGCACCCTGGTACCGCTATACATCAGCACCGGCACCCGCGTCGTGGTGATGACTGCGGATGGCGCCTACGTGGAGCGCGCGAAGGAGGGCGTGCAGCGATCTTCAGGGCGGTCAAACAGCTTTGTGCTGGCGCCAGACGAACCTCGCTGGCGACCTATCGAGTTCGCGCCTCGGTGCGGACGCTCATCTCTCACTGAGAACCGGCATTCAATCAAGAACTAGCTAAATTAGCACTTTCTTGCACACCTTTGGAACTTTGTAGCTTTCGTTACATTTTCAACCGCATGCGAGACTCTGTGGTCCACGGCCCTGGAATGACGGTGAACAGATCACCGCCTCGCTACTCGCTCGTCCTGCCCATATACAATGAAGAACAGGTGCTGCCTCGGCTGATCGAGCGGATCAGTTCGCTTGTCGACCGGCTGGACGGCGAAACCGAGGCCATCTTCGTCGATGACGGAAGCCTCGATGGAAGCGTCGAATACCTCCAAAAAGTGGTTGCCGCCGAGCCGCGCTTTCGGCTGATCGAATTTTCCCGCAATTTCGGCCACCAAGTGGCGATTACCGCCGGTATGGACGCCGCTGCGGGCGATGCCGTCATCGTCATGGATGCCGACCTGCAGGATCCGCCGGAAGTCGTTCTCGATCTGGTGGCCAAGTGGAAGGAAGGCTTCGAGATTGTCTATGCCCGCCGGGTCAAGCGCGAGGGCGAATCCTGGTTCAAGCGCTTTACGGCAAGTCTTTTCTATCGCCTGCTGGAGAAAATGACGTCGGTCGATATTCCGCGCGACGTCGGCGACTTCCGCCTGGTCGGCCGCAAGCCGCTGGAAACCTTCAAGCGTATGCCCGAACATGACCGCTTCGTCAGGGGCATGTTCGGCTGGATGGGCTTCAAGCAAACGACCGTGCCATTTGAGCGCCACGCGCGAACCCTGGGCCAGACCAAATACCCATTCTGGAAGATGGTGCACCTTGCGGTTCACGGCATCGTCAGTTTCTCCGAGAAGCCCTTACGCCTGGCGCTCTGGGGCGGATTGGCCATTTCCGCGCTTGCGGTGGTCTTTGGCGCCTATGCCATCTTTGCCTCGTTTTTTGAAACCGGCATCATTGCCGGGTGGACATCCACAGTGGTGATCGTGTCGCTCCTGTGCGGCATCAATCTTTTCATGACCGGTGTGGTCGGGCTCTACGTTGGCAGCATCCACGCCGAGGTGAAACGCCGCCCGCTTTATGTGATTAATCGGCTCACCGGCTTCGACGAGGCGATGCGTACCGTCTCTGGTGAGCGCCGCCTATCGTTTCACAAGCCCAGGAGTGGAGTCCCCGCCAATGGCCGAACTCTTCGACAGCTATAATTCCAACTATGGCGAGGCGGTCGAAGGGTCCATCCGATTTTCCGGACTCGGGCACGACTTCTTCCTTGTCGCCAAGGCGGATCTGCTGCGGCGTCTGGTGGTCGAGCGAAAGCTTCGGCGGGGTGGGGCGGCTGTAAGGGCGCTGGATATCGGCTGCGGCGTCGGCTCGCTCCACCCCTACCTCGACGGCGCTTTCGACAGCCTCGATGGCTGCGACGTGTCGGAGCAATCAATTTTGCGCGCCGGCCAGGACAATCCAAGTGTGACCTATAGGGCCTGCACGTCGCCGAGTCTGCCCTACGAGGATGGCGCGTTCGATCTGGCTTTCGCCAGTTGCGTCGTCCATCACGTTCCGCCCTCCTCCTGGTCCGATTTCTTGCTGGAATTGCGGCGTGTCGTGCGGCCAGGTGGCGTCGCCTGCATCATCGAGCACAATCCCTATAATCCGCTGACGCGTCTTGCGGTGTTCCGGTGTCCGTTCGACCACGACGCGGTCCTCGTCAACGCTGCCAACGCAGCGTCGCTCTTTCGGGAGACCGGGTTCCGGGACATCCGATCCGAGCATTTCCTGCTGCTGCCGTCGGCAAGGCCTTTCGCCAGAAGAGTCGAGCGCGCGCTCGCGTCGCTGCCGCTTGGAGCGCAGTATGCCTGCAGTGCGCAAGTCTGAGGGCCCCTCGACCAGCGACGCCGGCCTGAAACTGCTGGTGCGTTTCGGGTCGGTCGGCATCGCTGCAACGATCCTATATGCAGTGATGGCCACCGCTTTGGTCGAATGGCAACGGTTCGGCCTCTCGCCGGTCGGTGCCTCGCTCGCAGCTTATACCGCTGCCGCCCTGTTTTCTTATCTCGCGCATAAGTTCGTGACCTTCGCGTCGAGCGGATCGCATCGATCGGAGGCTCCGCGTTTTCTCTTGCTGACGGCAACCGGCTTCGCGGTGGCTTACGCGGCGCCGGCGCTTTTGACTGCGAAACTCAGTCTGCCGCCGATCATTGCCATCCTGGTTACATGCTTGCTTGTTCCAGCGGTCAATCTCCTCATGCTCGACCGATGGGTTTTTGCGCAGCGAAGACGCGGCCGGCAGCGCGATCGCCCGCCCTAATCCGCATCAGTGGGATCGAGCCGGAGCGACAACAATTTGATGGAGCGCTTATAGATGTTGCTGGCGGCAGGAGTTTGCGGAATGCCGTCGAGGTAGTCGAAGGCGATGTCGAGTGTCTTGGCCTTGGCGAGGGCCGCCGGTGGAATGACGAACGATACCGTGCGTGGCTCTTTGCCGGACAGCGTCACCGCATGCACCCGAACGCCGTTCACCGAGATCACAACCCTTTGCGTGATCTGGGGCGGACGAATGACGGCGGCCATTTGCAGCGTGGCAGTCAGACCGTCGCGAAGCGGCGGTATGTCCAGGCGAAGCCGCGAGGTCTCGCCCAGCGAATGGGTGCCGTCGGCTACCGGCCCCGACCAGCCACAGACCATCATGCCGGTTGCCTTTTTGGCTCCGTCGGACCGGAACGACACCGTCTCGCCAAGTGTGTAGCTGCCGACCGCATCGCGATTGAGGCAGGTCGTCGTCCGGTCGATGTAATAGGCGCGATAGTCGGCATTGACGTCTGGATTGAGAGCAAGCGCAAGCATGATGATTTCTGTCCCGGCCAGAACCGCCGCCAGCGCGTAGCCACCAAATCTGGCCGCGCGCCGATACCGGCCCGAAATGTCAGACCAGGGCAAGATAACCCCCGATCCATGCGACGGTCATGAAATAGCAGGCGCCCAGGAAGAGACCCAGAGCCGCAAGAAAAGTCAGCTTCGACGCCGACAACAACGTCGTCAGCAACATTGTCAGAGGCGCAAGCCCAATGACGTATCTGACCATCGAGGCCAGGTTCGTGATCAGCGGCAGGATGATGCAGCAGGCGCAGAACAACGCGGCGCCATATTGCCTGCGAACCGCCAGAACCGCCGATAGCGCCAGTCCTATGAGTGCGGCGAGCGCGCTCCATTGCGGCGCCGTAGGCAGCCATCCAGTCGCCGGAACGGCCGAGAGTCCATCCCATATGAAGGCGAGCGGATTGCCCACCACCCGTCCAAACGCGCGCTGGACGTGCAGGAAGGCAAAGCCGTCCCCGACCGTCAGATAGAGGAACAGGATGTAGGCGAACAAGCCGGCAGGCGAGATGAGAATTGCAACGAGCAGATCCGGTCGGCCAAGCACCCAACGTGGGAAAGAAAGCGCCGATCCGCCCTTTGCGCGGTAATCCCTGAACATCTGAATGACGGTCGCAAATACAACAAGCACTCCGACGAGCCTGGTTGCCGACAGCAGAGCCGATGACAGCCCCGCGGTCAGATAGCTGGAGCGTTTGAGTGCCAGAAAAACGCACGACGTCACGAGCACGAAAAGAGGTTCGGTCAGGAAAGTCGTAAAATGAAAGGAGAACGGGCCGCTGAGCAGAAAGGCGCAATATAGCACATAAGCGCGCATGTTCTTCTCGAGCAGCGGCCACGCCACCAGACAGGCCGCGTAGCTGCACGCAACCGATGTGATCGACGCGAGCAGTATCGTCGGCAAAGGGAAAACAGACCGGATTGCCGCCACCAGCATCGGATAGAATGGAAAGAAGCCCCAGCGTCCGACATTGCTCTGGTTTGGAATGGGAAAGCGCTCATAACCGTGTTCGGAAATGTCGACATACCACGCGCAATCCCACCGGCAGAGCGCGTGGGCATAGGCTGCGAAGCCTGGTTCCGCCGAGATCGAGGCAAATGCCGCATAGCGAATGGCCAGTCCACCGACGACGAATAGCAGCGGCACCACCACGACCGCAATAAAGCGGCCACCGGCGTTCGGACGCGCGACAGCTTCGAGCGCCACAATCTGCCTCCACCCGTTCAAGTGACTGGCGCCACTCAAAGCTAGATGACGCGCGCCCGGGCGAATTCAAGGCATGCAACGCGGCTCAGATGGCGATAGAGCTACCACGCGCTTCTGAGCCAGACCAGCATCTCGCCGGGGTCGCGATCGTCCCAGGTAAAGTACGGCACGGCGGTGAGTTTCGCTTCCTCCACCGCGCCAGAAGATGCCGGCCGAACAGCTTGCCGAAGATAAATTGCAGTACGTCGCTGCCTTGCACGGTGATGATCAGGAAAGCGATCAGCAACAGGTTGCGGCCTTCGAAGCTTGGGCGATCCGGGTGAGGTGATCGATCATTCAACATAAGCGCGTTTCCGCTGAATCGGCGGCGGAAATTGGTCGAAGGTATCGCCCGGGTCCCAGAATCCAAAAACCTGGAGGACGCGAATGCCTTCTGGCGCAGCACCGCCAAGGCAATTCTCGTCAACTCCGGCAGGCACAAGCTGAGCGGCCGACATGCGGGCGCTTCTCTGAGTTTCAGTTCTCCTCGCGGGCCGCAGCTTAATAGCGGCCATTCGACAAAAGGAACAAAGTGCGGTGTCGCTGGTTGAGATTTGTTGAGACCAGAGCGGAGGCTTTCGCCGCTGTCTCATCCAGCGCAAGGATTCGCCGTGGGCATTCTCGAGAGCCTGAAGAAAGCTACCGAGCAGGCGACGGGTATCGCGCGACCGAGAAAGCAAGAACTCGCCGAATTCGTGAAGATGAAGAAGCCACTCGAATTTCGGTTCAAGGATGACGGCCTCGTGCCGAACCACCCCTTCTGGCCGTTTGTCGTCTATCGCGGCGCCGTAAGGTCGGTGGAACAATTTGATTCCGCAGCCGTGCTGGAAGAGCTTTTCGAGTCCAATGGCTGGAGTAGCGGCTGGCGGGACGGCATCTACCACTACGTCCATTACCATTCCCGCAAAAATGAAGTGCTTGGGGTTTCGGGCGGAACCGGCAAGGTTCGGTTCGGGGGCAACAGGGGCCGTACATTGTCCTTGAAGGCCGACGACATGGCAGTTCTTCCGGCCGGCACCGGTCACCAATGTCTCTCCGAGTCTGCTGGTTTCCTGGTAGTCGGCGCTTATCCCGCATCCGACGCTTATGACGAATGCACGACAGCCCAGGAACATGAGCGGGCATTACGAGCGATTCCCAAGTTGGCCGTCAACGCAAGGATCCGGTCTATGGGAGCAAAGCGCCGCTGGTCTCAGCGTGGAAAAAATGAAGCTTGAAGATGAAGTCCGCCACGTTTCCGAAGACTTGGACGATGATGTACTGAGTGACGCTGTGCGGGCGCTGCATCGTCGGGTGAAGATCGTTCATGATTTCGATATCCCTACATTGCTGGATACAGCAAAGATGGCAGGACGATTTATATCGATCGCCATATGCCTCGCACTATGGATTGGAAATCGGCCAAGGTCCGGCTTGCCCCATTTCTGCTAACGCACGAAATCGTTGAAAAGGCGCTCCTAGACGAACTCGGGCTTCATTATCTGCACGCGCATCAAATCGCCCTTCGAGCCGAACGCGATGCAGTGAAGGCGGCGGGTGTTGGCTGGTCCGCTTACCAGGCCTTCAACAAAAAGAACGAAAAACCGATCTCCGAAGAGAAGCTCAAGAAGATCCCCAAGGATCTTGACCTGACGCCCTACCGCGACATGAGTGACTTTTCAACGCTCGAGCGTCTGCTGAAGGCGCAACGATAGTCGGACAAGCCAATGGTCCTCGCTTGCCAGTTCTATGACCGCCGCCTCGACAGTTCAGCATCGACGAGCTCGCGGCACATGTGCAAATGAGCGCATCGACCCTGCACCATCGTTTTTCGCCAGCTGCAGCTCGTTCGCATGGCGCTGCGTGCACCGAACTTTCGCGGCGGTCCCGTGTTCTCAACCGAGATACACAAAAGCGACCCGTAAAAGCGAGCCGTTCAAGCCGCTTGGGTTTTCATGTCTTCGCCGCTCACCATTTTGGTCACAGCGGAGAAATCGAGCTTGCCTGAGCCGAGGACAGGCACTTTCGCAACGACGCGCACTGCGGCCGGCACCATCAGGTCCATGGCGCCGTTGGCCCTGGCGAAGGCCAGGAATTCGGCACGCGTGGCGTTGACAGCCTCGGTAATGAGGACCAGCTTTTCGCCCTTGCGCGCATCTGGCACGGCGGCGACTGCCGAGAGCGAGCCTTTCCACAATTCGCCCGCCAGTGCCTCGACGGCGGCCAGCGAAACCATCTCGCCACCGATCTTGGCAAAGCGCTTCGCGCGGCCTCGAATGGTGATGAAGCCGACGTCGTCGACGGCGACCACGTCACCGGTGTCATGCCAGCCGTCTTCGAGCGGCTCGAGCACGCCCGGCTTCTCGGTGCGCAGATAGCCCGCCATGACATTGGGCCCGCGCACGAAAAGCCGTCCGCCATCCTCGACGCCAGGCACCGGGTCCAGGCGGTACTCCATACCCGGCATGATTTTGCCGACACTGCCGGAGCGGTTGTACATCGGCGTGTTGATGGAGATCACGGGCGCGGTTTCGGTCACGCCATAGCCTTCGAGGATGCGCAGGCCGAACTTTTCCATATAGGTCGCGCGCGTAGAAGCCTTGACCGGTTCCGCGCCGGCAAAGCAATAGCGCACTGAGCGGAAGTCGTAAGGGTGTGCCGTACGCGCATAGCCGCTGAGGAACGTATCGGTGCCGAAGATGATCGTCGCGTTCGATGCGTAGACCAACTCCGGCACGATGCGATAGTGCAGCGGGGAGGGATAGAAATAGACCGGCACGCCCGAAATCAGCGGCAGCACCGTACCTGCTGTCATGCCGAACGAGTGGAAGATCGGCAGCACGTTGAAGACCTTGTCGCCCGAATGGAAGTCGATACGCGAGGCGGCCTGGGCGGCATTAGCCAGGATATTGCGATGGGTGAGCACCACGCCCTTAGGCGTGCCTTCAGAACCTGAGGTGAACAGGATCACCGCCGGTTGGCCGGGCTTGCGGGCGACCCGGGGTGCATTTTTGCGCAAAAGGCCGAGCAGCTTGTCCTTGAGGCCAATGGTGGCCCTCAGATCATCAAGCCACACAATATCGACCGAGCGGCCGAGTTCCTCGACCAAGGCGCCAAGTTTCGCTTGTTCGACAAAGGCGCGTGAAGTCAGCACGGTGCGCACCTCGGCGGCCTTGCAAGCGGAGAGGATGTTGGCCGCACCGGCAGTGAAGTTCATCATCGCCGGAACCTTGCCGGCGGACATGACGCCGAGCAGCGTCGCACAGGCGCCGTTCGCATTGGGCAGCATGATGCCGAGCGTCTGCTGGCCGGCATAGAGGTTCTTGAATTTCTCTCCAAGCACGGCGGCGGCTGTCAGCAGCTTGCCGTAGCTCAGCGAACCGGTGACGGGGTCCTGCACGGCCAGTTGCTTCATGCCGCGTTCGCTCGCCGTCTGGATGATCTTCTCCAGCACACTCTTGTCGATGTCCTGGGTGCGGAAGACGAGATCCGACATGACCTGGTAGAGGGCAGCACCCGCCGCTGCGCGGCGCTTCCGGCCCTTGAGATCCGGCGGTACTTCAAGTTTGGCCGGTTCTAGTATCGTCACCCTGACCTTTGGGAACAGCTGGCGGCGCACATGCAGCGAACTCAGCCGCGAAAAATAGCTCTTCTCCAGGCCGTCGATGCGCACTGGCACGATCATCGAGCCGGTCTTGTCGGCCACCATGGCGCCACCGTCATAGACCTTCATTAGGCCGCCGGTCACGGTGATCCGGCCTTCGGGGAAGATGACAAGCGGATCGCCGCCTTGCACGGCCTTGATAAGCGTGCGGGTCGACATCGGCTTGGCCGGATTGAGCGGCAGGGCGCGCGCAAGTTTCATGAACGGCTTCATCCACCAGGCTTGGGCGATGGTGTAGTCGATGGCAAACACCGGCTCCTCATCCGTCAGCGTCAAAGCCAATGGGCCGTCGAGGAAACTGACATGGTTGAGCGCCAGGATGGGTGCCGGGCCGGCCGCCTTAAGGTTTTCCAGCCCCTCCACCTCCAGACGATGGAAGGCTCGGAACAGAATGGAAACGAAGTCGCGGAAGGCGTTGGTTGGCAGATATCTCAGCATCAGCCAGGCGGCGACCACGTTGAGTGCGGCGAGGCCGAACAGGATACCTCCAGTGGAGACGCCCACTGCTTGAATCGCGGCAACAAGTATGCCGCCCACCGTCATAAAGCCTGCATTGACGATGCTCACCGCGGCGACGACGCGAGCGCGACTGGCTTCGGGCGCCCAGGCTTGTACGGCGGCGAAGGTTGGTACGACAAGAAAGGCGCTGGCAATAGCCATGCCGGCAAGGTCGATCGCAACATGGATCGTGTTTGGCCTGGCGAAGAATATTGCGAGCGTTTCGGCCCCGATCGAAGGCTGCATGCTCCAGATGGTCCAGGCCAGGTCCAAGCCGAACAGTGCCATCAACGCAGTGCCAACCGGGGCTGGCAAGAGCACCATGCGGCCCTGCGACATCCATGCGGCTATGGCAGAGCCAATGGCGATCGAAACGGCGAACACCGCGAGATAGGCGGTGACCGCGATTTCTCCGCCACCGAGCGAATCCTTGACCAGTGTAGGCAGGATCGAAAGGACAATGGCCCCGATCAGCCAGAACCACGACGTCATCAGTCCGGCGCGCCAGATCCGCTTGTCGGCACGCAAACCGTTCACCTGTCGCCAGGTCGAGCGAAAGATGTTTTTGTCGATGACTAGGTCGGGAGCCGCAGAACCGGTGGACGGGATGTAGCGGCTGACAAACCAACAGGCCACGGCAAGGACCATCATGATCGGCCCGAACACCGAGACCCCAATGCCATCGGCCGAGACGACGCCTCCGGCGATAGTGCCGCCGAGGATGGCGGCGAAGGTTGCCGATTCGATCCAGGCATTGGCGCGGGGCAATTCCTTGCGCTCGAGGTGATCCGGCAGGATGCCGTACTTGATCGGTCCGAACAGTGCCGAGATGATGCCGAACATGAGCAACGCGATCATCAGCACCGGGATCGACGACAGGGTGATTCCAACGACAGCGACAGCCGCAGCGGCGATCTCGGTGAATTTCAGCCGACGGGCGATGAGCGCCTTGTCGAACCGGTCGGCGATCTCGCCACCAACGGCGGACAGGAGCAGGAAAGGAGCCATGAAGACGGCACCCGCCAGCGTAACCAGTGATGCAGCCTTGTCCGCCGCCAGGGTGAACAGAATAAGGAACACCAGCGTGTTCTTGAGGAAATTGTCGTTGAAGGCGGAAAGGAACTGCGTCCAGAAGAGAGGCGCAAAGCGCCGTGACGTCATCAGATGGCTAGTCGTATGGCCGTTCTTGGCGATTTCCATTGGGGCGGCTTCCATTGGGCAATACCGTTGAACATCGTGGTCGTATCGATCAGCGGTCTTGCGCGGTTTGAGCTTCTTGTAGTGCGAACGCGGTTACACTTCGTTACTGCGGCTCAAATCGATCAGCGGCTTTTGGGTTTGGGGCTTCTAGCCGGTTCATGAAGCGGCTCGCCTCTTCTGCGTCTCGCAAGGTCCTGGTGATGGTGATCGAGGTATGCACGAGCCTGGTCGCCGCCATCGGGCAGAACCCCTTGGCGGCAAAGGTTGCTCCATGAAATTGATGGCGCCGTCATTATCGAAGCGGCGATGGCGAAATTGGCATGGTGAATGTTTGCAGGCGCTTGAACCCTTGGGAGCATAGCTGTTGAAGGGCATCGATATTGTCTTTTGGTTTCAGGGTGAGGTTGCGCCGGCGTTTGTCTGTCTCCAGGCCGGATACAATCAAGCGGTCTTGCGACGGTCCGGACGAACGCAGCGTCAGCGCTGCTCCGCAGCAGCGGCTGCAGACGGCGGTCGCCAGCCAGCTTGAGGCGCAGTTGCCGCAACCACTCGCCATCCTCTCCGAGCGGATCGCAGGACAGCTACGCGATTCTGAGCACTGCCAAATCGGCCTAAATTTCCACTGCCGAATGGACGATGAAACGCGTAAGCGAGTTTCCGGACCGGAAGCTATGCGTTGGGTTGCCCAAACGATGCAGAGGCGCTGCTGTTGGCGCGACAAGCTCGACCGCAGGTGCGGACGGCATAAGAATTTTGAAGAGGCCCGTGGTGACTAGGGATTGCGCCGGTATTGGCGACGCGCGAAGACTGGGTCGATATCTGGGCGAAGGCAGCCCCTGCGACGCAACTTCATACCGGAGAATGGAGGCCGCGCTGGGAGGTTGTTGCTTCGGCTACCAACTCAAAGTGATTGTCCGGGAGAGTTCGGCGATGTCGCCATAGATCATCGAACCTGTGACGAGAAAACATTTATCACCGAGGACTTCGAAGAGTGAGCTTGCCGCGGTACAAACCGGCAGGTTCTTCGAATTGGCGTGCGTGCCGAGGGTCGCGGTTTCGACCTTACGGTCGGTCGCGGTTTCGACCTTACGGTCCTTGGCTTCGGCACAGCCGACACCGATCGCGAGGATTGCGATAGCAATGAGAGTCGTCTTGCTCATATTTTGCCCCTGGAGCCAGCTCTTGTCGGGTAAGTCGCGCGATGCATCAAGTAGCACCGGCCCACGATCGGCTTCATCCATCGATTGGAGGAAGCGGGCTCATCCATAATTAGCAATATCTTGAGTAAGGCGCCGAGCGCACCAGACTCATGGAACGGCGCGCGGAATTTCCATTCGTGACGAGGTGGCGATCCCGGCCGCCTTCGCAAACGGGTCACTCAGCACTGCGTAAACGTCTCGATTCCGAGCTATAGCTTTCCGCATTCGGTCATCGATCATACCAAGGTGAAGAAGGGGCAGCAGATCGAGCTTACCGGAGAGATCACGCGCGTAGACGAGGAAGGCGGCAGGGTGACTGTCGATCTGGGACCGCTGGTGACGATCGACATCGACAAGGTCAGGCTGGTCGAGAAGTACAGGACGCCAAAGCGCAAGAAGCCGCTGCGCGACATGGTGGATTAGCTCGCGGACCGCCGCTTATCCACGCGACATCGGTACCACTCAAACGAATGGCAATTTTCTGTCTGAATGCGTTTAGGGTCCATGCTCGCAGACCACGCATGGGTATCGCGCGGAGACAGGTGACTCTCGGTTTCAAGGCGTCGAGATGCTACGAGCACTGAAAAGTCAGTTCCTTAGACCTAAAGATCGGGCGATCTGCCAGCGGGTTGTCGACCAGGTAACCGCCGACGCCAAATGGTACAGCACCCCGATAGACGGTCAGATTCTGGCCTCGACCACGCTGAATCTCTTTCAATCAGGGGTCGTAAACGAAACGAATTTGCTGGCACATGTTCGCGCGCGGCGCCACGACTTCACTAAACTGACAGGCTAGTTCTTCACCCTCGCGACATGGGCGCGAAATGCGGTTCTTCGTAATCCGCCGGGCGGTCATGCAGCAAGTTGAGCGCCCGCTTTAGGCCCCGATGCAAATTGTCGATGGCGTCGTAGTGCGGACAGAACGGCCTTGGGGACAACTGCGCGACCCACAGTTCCTTCGTCAGTAGCCAAGCCTGCCGTTCGATCTTGGCAAGCATGATACTCGGAAATCTGTTCATGGCGGCGACGGTGCGGCATCCCGCAAAATAGGAATATATTCTGCATCCCGTCAAGGCACATAGACTCGTCTCGCCCTCAACGCATGCTCGCCGCGCACATTTTGGGGAAGCCCCCGACCGCTATCCGCGTCGATCTTGCCGCAATATTTGGCTCGTTAGAACTGTCTCGTTCAAAATGGCTCGTGACTTCGCTTTCGCCAGGTGGGGGCGAGAGAATGTCGAGACACCTCGTGCCGGGGGCGACATTCCGGGTTTGCTCGATCACTTCGCAGAGCTGCAACGAAAGGCGGAAGTGCGGACAGGGCAGCGTTTCCGGGTCATATCAATCCAGGAAGCTGGTCTGGATGGATTCTGGATACATCGGGTCCTCGAACGCGAAGGCATCGAGAGTTATGTCGTGGACCCGGCATCCATTGCCACATCGCGTCGCCGCCCGCGGGCCAAGACCGACAGGATTGACGGGAAGCACTGGTTCGAGCGTTGTTGGCCTACAACCGCGGCGAGCTTCGGGTTTGCGCGATGTTGCGAGTGCCAACGCCGGAGGAGGAAGACCGTCGCCGGTTGGTGCGGGAGCGGAAGGCGCTGACGAACGAGCGGATCAGGCACGTCAACAGGAGAAAGGGCCTTTTGTTCAGCCAAGGTGTGTCCGGATACGAACCGTTGAAAGGCGATCGACGCAAATGCCTCGACGCGCTCATTACCGCAGATGGGCGTCCACTGCCGCCAGCGCTCATGGCGCAGATCAGCCGCGAGCTTGATCGCATCGAGTTGCTGATCCAGCAGATCAAGGATGTTGAAGAGGCACGCGACGCCTTGCTCGTCGCGGCAGATGAGCCAACACCGGCCCTGCTGCTCAGCCTCAAGGGAATAGGTCCGGAGTTCGCGGCCGTCCTGTGGTCTGAGGGATTGTCGCGCAAGTTTGACAATCGACGACAGGTTGCCGCCTACGCTGGTTTGGTGCCAACGCCCTGGCAAAGTGGGCAGATTAATTGCGAGCAGGGAGTCTCGAAGTCCGGCAATCCTAGGCTCCGGTCGACGCTTGTCCAGGTTGCGTGGCTCTGGGTGCGCCATCAACCCAATTCCGCACTCAGCCAGTGGCGATCATCGCCCTCGCTCGGAAACTGCTTGTTGCGCTGTGGAAATACGTGAACGCCGGAGTCGTTATAGAAGGAGCTTTCCTGACGGAACCATCAGCGTAGACGCCAATCGATTCTAACAATCTCCAGGACCGATCAGGCCTGGCAGATCCTCGGTAGACGAACCGACGAAACTCATGGCCTCAAACAGCCGCCGCTGAAGAATGGTTTCGTCTCTTGGGTCCGAATCCGCCGCAAGCGGGATCATGGAACAGGTGTATGCGCCTGACCGAATATAAGGTGGACTGGGTTCGTTCGCGAACCGCGTCACGCAAACGGACTCATCGAATGGATCTACGGATTGCGCGGAGGTACATGACAATGTCGACGTGATGCCGCGAGCGCCGGCAGGCGTCCTGAGCGCCCAGTCCGGTCGGTGACGTGGTTGCGATCCCGGCCCGCGGTACGGAGGGGGGTCACCGACGACCGTATCAGCGATACACGCACTTCCTTAGCAGGCGGCCCAGCAGCTTGGGTTAGGGGGGCCGCTGAGCCTGACCAGCGAGCCTTCGGGAATGCCCGACTGGCTGGTTAGTACATTAGATAAATGTAATGTAATCGAACAATGTGAACGAAGTACTCGGCGGTAAGAAATTGACTGGCACGATTCACTTACCGCGAGCCTTTGCCTTGGGTTCTGGCGAGCTTTCGGACGGGTTTGCAGCCAATTTTGCAGATCGCCGATCTGTTACCCACAGGGACTTTTTCCTCGCCACCAAATCGTCACGATCGCCCTCAGGGGTCGCTCGGCTATGCATGGCAGCTATGGCGAAGTCGGCTCTGTTGGTTCGATAGTCTTCTTTTTGGACAGTCATCGTTTTCTCCCAGTTTCATAGCCCCTCTTTTGCCCTTGCGGGGAGATTAACTGCCTGTGCATTACGGGAGTCAATCGATGGAACGACCACTCCGCAGTCGCGAGGGCGGGAAGCAAGCCGACAATTTTAACGTTGGAGCGGCTTACAGAGTGCCGGCAACACAGCCGCCCTTTCGTCGGGCTGCGTTGATCGCGTCCATGTTGCGCTTCAGCTCGCCGATCTTGGCTTCACCTGCCTTGATGTCTGTGTTGTCCATCATGGCGATCGAGCACTGCCGCACCGCGACCCTTGGCGGTCACGTGGAGGCCTGCGAGGATGCGGCCAGTGGGTCCCAAGCCAGTCCGCACGATCACAGCGACGCATCGGGAAATTTGGCCAGGCCCTCAAGAATTGTGTCCGTCGCCTTCACCAGGCTCTCGGGCGTGAACTGCCCAAAAAAAGAAATTGGATCGAAGGAGAAGTCGTACGCTCCAAGATCCGGTGTGTCCTTTTCCCAGACCTTCTTCTTCGATTTCGATGCCAAGGCTGGTACCGCTTGCCCCGGAGCGCCCGTCTTTGGACACCTCCGCCTTTGAATGGCTGTTATGGCGCGAGGCAGACAGCCGATTTGCACGCGATAGTACATCGCCGCCCTCTGCGAGTGCCAGGCAGCATGTTCGTTCGAGGCGTGACGCCCAAAAGCGGACGGCCCGCGGTCAGGCCAGCCGCTTGAATGGCGTTTCGGCCCAAATCACAGGCTCCGTTATGCGGTAGAATTGTCGCGTCGCGATCAAGGCTGACGGGCTGACATCAACCATCAGACCGATGATCGTCATATCACCATGTGCGAGCGCAGGCCCAAGCTGCTTCGGATTCCAGCCAATCGATGCGAGGCGGTCGAACCAGTACTCCTCGCACACGATTGTCAGATTGCTGATATGTCGCTGGATACAGAATTCCAAAATTCCGCAGTAGATCACGCCGGCTGCCTGGCAAGGTCGGCCGGGCTCACGAAGATCCCGCGCCACGAAGAACCTGGTCCATTCAAAGATATTGGGTCGGCGCGGAACGCCGCCGTCGGCGAGTTGCGGAAAGGTTTCGCTCATCAGATGTGGCCGAAGGCTCGGCACGAAACGGGATCCGGCAACGACGCCTCTTCCTGGCTGGATGCCGAGCAGATGAATCGCTTCTGGAGTATCGAACGCGTCGATCTCGCGACCGTCGGGGCGTCTCAGGTCCTGCCATCCACGTTCATCGACATAGATTTCATGCCGCAGGCGGAAGTAGCTGTCGAGATCCCCTCGATAGGCAAAGCTGTTTGACGCGTCAACGACATGGACCTGAATCATTGCGGTTCCTCGCGATGGAACCCCATCCGACCACGCGACGATTGCCCGGGAAATACCCAGATCTGGGGATGGATCAAAGTTCGATTTCGTGCCTGCGAAACGCCTCCACGATCGCGTGCACAACGTTGGCGGTGCTGAGTTTCTGCTTGATGTTGCGCAGGTGGGTCGTCACAGTGTTTTCCGAGATGCCAAGTATTCGGGAAACCTCCCATGCGGTTTTTCCTCCCGCGACCCACTGCAGGATTTCACGCTCTCGTTGGGAAAGCTTTTGTCTCGGCCGCCTGCGCGAGTTGCCAACGAGGCGTTCGGCAGCCGAATAGGCATGGCGCGCAAGGGCATGAATGGTGCAGCGCACCGTCGGCGCCAAATCAATTTCACTTCCGGCAACCGTTACACAGGCCGGATCGCCAAACGCAGCCTGAATCGGGATGCAGATCCCGTCGCAAAGCCCAAACTCTTTCGCTTCATCCATCACCCTCCTGGCATTTCCGTCCGTCAAGCCGTGATGGACGTCCCGCCAGAGGAAGGGCCCGATCGCACCACGGCACACAGCAACACAAGGGTCATGGCGATAGTGTCCGGCAGCCATATAGCGGTCGTACCATTCCTGCGGCCAACCGTTGACAAGGATGTGTCCATCCAGCGATCCGGTGTCCTGGCGTGGCAATTCGGTGACCAGACAGGCTGCGTAGCCGTGACGTTCGATGCTCTTGCGCAGTTGCCGAATGATCTCGGCGGCGCTGGTTGCACGGTCAATCTGCGCGGTTGCTTCAAAGATTTGTATTAGCTGATCCTGTAAGACGCTCCCGTGAACCGCCGCCATTGTAGGCCCTTTCAATGTACTGAGACAAAGAACAAAATAAATAACTTAGGTCCAACCGCAACGTCCGGCATGACTTTTGACTACTATAGTAGGTGGCACTAAAGGGCGCGTTCTGACTGCCTCGCCGCATGAGGCTGAGGTCTGTTTTTGCTCGCAATCTGAGGTTGCTTCGCCAGGGCGCCGGCTTGTCGCAGGAGCAGCTCGCGGACCTTGCCGGCCTCGACCGCAACTATGTCGGCAAGCTCGAGCGGGAGGAAAACTCACCGACCGTCGATACGCTGGAGGTGCTGGCGTTGGCATTGCAAGTTAACGTGGAGCAGCTCATCCGTCGAAACTCGCCGTGACGCACTGGCCAGCAGGCCGCCGAGAGCATCAGGATTTTCCCTTGCGCCGCTCACGCGACGCCACTGCACAATTACCAGCTGGGGCTCGGGCGTTTTTGCCGGGCCGTTTCGTCAGCTCGTCGATGTCGACGCTCAACGCGGTGGCAAGCTTTGCGAGCGACAGGAGTGTGGGATTGCGACGGCCGGCCTCGAGACCACTCAGATAGGCGCGCGTGAATCCTGAACGGAACGACAGTTCCTCTTGAGAGAGGGCCTGTGCGCGCCGAATCCTCTGTACGTTGAGGCCGACAACCAACCGTAGGTCCATGACGGCATGGTCGTCGCTGGGCACACTTTAGGACGACACACTATAATGAACATTCGTTATTGACAGGCGCGGCTATTGCTGCTTTTCTCATCATATTAAGGAACGCCATTCCGAAATAAGGAACGTCAGTGACAGGAAATCTTTCGTTGGAACGTGGGCTTGCGGTTCTCAATGTCCTCAAGGAAGCGGACGAAGCAGTCGGGGTGCGCGAACTCGCCCGCCGGCTTGAGCAGAGTGCTCCCGCCGTGCAGCGAATTCTGAATACCCTGGCAGAGCAGGGCTATGTCGAGCAGTCGCCAGACTCGCGGCGCTACCGGCTGGGTCACTCCGTGCTGGCGCTGGCGCGGAAGGTCCTGGGCAGAGATCGCCTGGTTGGTTTGGCTGAAATCCAACTGCAGGCGCTGGCCGCCGAAGGGTGCTTCAACGCATTCCTCGGTATCAGGCGGGGCAGCTGCGGAATTTATCTCCTGACCGTGCAAAGCAAGAGTCCGGTCGTCATTCGTTCTTCACCTGGCGAGACCTTCCCCTTGCATTCCACCGCGTTGGGCAAGGCGCTCCTGATGGAGCTGAGCGGCGAGGCGGTCATTGCGATTCTTGGACGAGGTCCACTGGAGCAGGTTGCCGTACGCACAGTCACCGATCCGCACAAGCTCGTTGCTCAAATCAGAGCGTCCGAGCCCATTGGTTACACAACATCCCTGGACGAGAACTTTACCGGGCTGATTGCGGTCGGCGCACCGCTTCGCGATGCATCAGGCACAATCATCGCGGCTATAAGTGCGGCCTACCCCCGGTCAGTGGGACCGCATGTGGAGATCGCTGAGATTGGAGAGGCAGTAATGGCGGCTGCGGCGCGCATTTCCACCGGCCTCGGCTTTATGGAAGCAAAACAGGCTCGGGATTCCCATCATGCTGCTTAACCAAGCGCGCCTGAAACAATGCATGACGGCAGCCGGGCTTGACGCAATTATAGCGACTGCCCCGGAAAACGTGACCTACATGAGCGGCTTCTGGGCTCTGCCGCAATGGATCCGTCGCGGCCCGCAGGCTTATGTCGTGTGGCCGGCTCCTGACAAGGGCACGCCTGAAATCATCGCCAGCTCCAGCACGCTCGACCTCGTAGCCGATCAGGAAGTCTGGGTGAGCAAGGTTCGGCGCTATGGCGACTTTTACGCCAATGTCGGTTCCTCGACCACCGTGGACCTCGCCAATGAACGACACCTCCAGCTTCGAGACCTGCCGAGGCATGGCGATGCCATCGCGGCTTTGGTCGCCGCATTGGAAGAAGCTCAGCTCGGCCGTGGGCGGATCGGCATAGACGAGGCCGGGCTCGCACCAGGATACCAGGAAACCCTCAGAGCCCATTTTCCCAATGCGTCGTTCCTACCAGCCACCGCATTGCTTCGCGAGGTTCGTGCCGTAAAAACGGCAGGTGAAATCGAACGGCTCGGCCAAGTTGCCCAGATTGCCGAACGCTCCATTCAAGCAGCACTCGGCGTTGCTCAGGAAGGCGCCACCGAAGCAGATCTGGCGCGCGCTTTTCATGTCAGGACGGTCGAGGAAGGCGCCCTGCCCGTACTGGGATGCATCGGCTTTGGCGAGCGCAGCGCGCTCATGAACGTCCAGCCGTCTGACCGCAGGTTGCGCGCTGGAGAAATCATCCGCTTCGACGTCGGTGGCCGGTTCCGGCACTACCGCGCCGACATTGCCCGTATCGCCACGCTGGGCGAGCCGCCGCCGCAGGCGCATCGACTTCAGCAGGCGCTGCTGCGCGGCGTTCAGCATGCCTGCGACATTATCCGGCCGGGCATGGCAGCAGCACAGCTCTTCGAAACGGTCGTGCGTGTGGTGAAGCGCGAAGGAATTGCCCACTACGAGCGGGATCACGTCGGACATGGCATCGGCCTTGATGGTTATGATGCGCCGACGCTCTCGGCGCGCAGTACAGACATCCTTGAAGAAGGAATGGTGCTGTGCGTGGAGACCCCCTACTACGAAATCGGCCGCTGGGGACTCCAGGTGGAGGACATGGTGGTTGTTCGCGAGCGCGGAGTGGAGCGACTGACGCAGACGCGCGATGCAATCACCCGGGTGCCGTTATGAGCCGCGCGGCAGGGTTTTCCTGTATTCGATGCGGCGCCTTGTTCCGGATCGATACCAAAATCGACTCACGCGGCTGCCCGAAATGCTGTGCCGAAGCACCGGCCAATCTTAAGGTCGTCTACGATCCATCCGGAGCTACATCGGCCGCTTCCGCAGCGGGTGCCGCCCTGCCCTCGCTCTGGCGCTATGCCGACATGCTTCCTTGTGGACTCAGCGATGCAATCTCCTTGGGCGAGGGCCTGACGCCATTGCTGAGCGCCGAGAAGCTGGGAAAGCAGCTCGGCGTCCCCAAGCTGCTTATCAAGGACGAGGGCGCAAACCCTACCTGGTCCCACAAGGACCGCTTCTCGACCGTGGCGGTGTCGATGGCACGTTTGAGTGGCGCACGCGTGGTGGCGACTGCTTCGTCGGGAAACGCCGGGGCCTCACTTGCCGCCTATGCTGCACGGGCGGGCCTGAAATGCGTCGTTGTCACATTCTCAGGCACCGCCGGCGCAATGTTGGCGCAGATCCGCAAATACGGCGCAAGCGTCGTATCCCTGGCCGACAAGTCCCATCGCTGGCCATTGCTTGCCGCTGGTACCGAGCGCCTCGGATGGTTTGCAACATCACCGTTTCACAGCCCCGTGGTCGGCAGTCATCCTGTCGGGATCGAGGGCTACAAGACCCTGGCTTACGAAATCGTCGAACAAATGCACGGTGCCGTGCCGGACTGGTGCGCCTTGCCTGTTTGCTATGGGGATGCGCTTGCCGGGCTGTGGGCCGGATTCAAGGATCTTCTCAGCCAAGGCAAGATCGAGCGGTTGCCGAGACTCGTGGCGGCGGAAGTGCACGGATCTTTGGCCAGAGCCCTTGCCGGCAAGGGAGATCTGGTTGCCGAAGTCCCCGCAAGCTTCGACACGCTTGCCATCTCGATCGGCACCACACGAAGCACGTTTCAGGCGCTCAACGCCCTGCGTGAATCTGGCGGCACGGCAATGCCGGTCGGCAATATCGGCTTGATAGCGATGCAGCAGCAGCTTGCGGCCACCGAGGGTGTTTTTGCCGAGCTAGCCTCGGTGACGCCATTTGCAGCTATCGAATCCTTGAGGCGAGAAGGCACCATCGCGCGGTCGGACAGCGTCGTTGCCATCGTGACAGCGAGCGGCCTCAAGGATTTGGATCGTTCGACCGGTCCGAACAAAGCACAACCATCGTTTCAGTCAGTTGCCGAAGCGTGGGAATACGTTGCCGAGGGCCGTGACTATTTCACACCCTCACTTGAACGGCGCGCGACCAAGATGTCCTGAAGAGAAGATAGAGGCGATCATGAACGGATGCGATTTTTTCTGATCGATTGATGATCTCGTCCACCATTGGACGGTATTGCGACTTTTCTAAAAGCTATCCAGGAGAGGCAAATTCAACTCGCTTAGCGAGCGGAATCTCGATTCAAACATGATGTAAGGGGAATGTTCATGCTTCGGAAAACGCTCATCGGCTGGCTCGCAGCCCTCAGTGTCGCAATGGCAACTCAGACGATGGCTGAGGAAACGCTCAGAGTCGGCGTCACGCCAACCGGAGTGCCGTTCACGTTTGTCGACACCGCAACCCAAAAGCCGACAGGCGCGATGGTCGATCTGGCAAGTGCGATTGCCGCGAGCCTTGGCACGACCGCCGATTTTCAAATAAACGCTTTTCCAGCCCTGATCCCGGCACTGACGACCGACAAAATCAATCTGATTTCCGCCAGCATGTTCATAACGGACAAACGAAAGCAGGTAATCGATTTCAGCACGCCGGTTTACGCCTATGGCGAGGCGATGTTTGTTGCTGCCGGCGATAGCAAAAACTACACGATCGAGGAACTCAGAGGTGCAACCGTCGGGGCGCAGATCGGCTCGACCTACGCTGATGCTCTGGAAGCGCTTGGCGTCTTCGGTCAAGTCAAGCTCTACGACTCAATCGCTGACATGATGCGCGATGTGGTTCTGGGCCGCATCAAGGCCGGTTTCGGTGACGCCCCGATCGTCGCATATCAGCTTTCAAAGAATCCCGGCCTGGGTGTTCGCCTCGTCGACGGCTATCAGCCGATGAAAAAAGGCGAGGTCGCGTTGGCAGTTGCCAAGGAAAATCCACTGCTTCTCGAAAAGGTGAATGCCTCCATCGCCAAGCTGAAGGAAAGCGGCGAATTAAGCCGAATATTTGCCAAATATGGCCTTTGAGGCCGACCCGCACTGACCTCGACAGAAGCGCCGGCTGGCAGGACCAAAGGATCGCATCGGAATGACCGGCTTTGACGGCCGGGGTACGTGCCAAGAGGAAGCCGGCCATGACCAAATTCATCGCGCATGCAACGGAATATCTGCCGCTTCTTCTTAACGGCGTTTGGCTGACCGTCATGATAACCCTTCTTGCGCTGTGTCTTGCGACGGCGCTCGGCCTTGTTTGGGCGCTGTTCAGGACATCGGGGATACGCTGTCTCGCCGTGCCGACGCGGCTCCTTGTCGACTTCGTGCGCGGCATACCACTGCTGGTGGTTCTCTTTTATATCTACTTTGTCGCGCCCGAGATCGGCATCAACCTGACTGCGCTCCAGGCTGGCACGATCGGGCTGGGGCTGGCGCACTCCTGCTATCTCGGGGAAACCTTCCGGGCTGGCATCGAGGCGGTCGATAAGGGTCAGGTCGAAGCGGCAAAATCGATCGGCATGAAGCGTCCGTTGATGATGCGCCGCGTCGTGCTGCCGCAGGCATTCAAGATCATCCTGCCGCCTTACGCCAACAACATGGTCATGCTGCTGAAGGACTCCTCGCTTGTCTCGGTGATTTCGGTTCAGGAGTTGACCATGCAGGGCAAGATGCTTGCGTCGTCCACATTCGACAACATGACAGTTTTTACCTTGGTGGCACTGCTTTACCTGTGCCTGACGGTTCCGCTGAACCTGTTTATGCGTAGAATCGAAAGCTATCTTGGGGCGGCGGGATGATCACCTTTGAAAACGTGCACAAGTCCTTCGGCTCCCACGAAGTCCTCAAGGGAATCAACGCCGAGATCGCCAAAGGACAGGTCGTATGTCTGATTGGGCCCTCGGGTTCCGGCAAATCGACGCTTCTGCGATGTGTGAACGGGCTTGAGACCTATCAGCGCGGTCGCATCAGTATCGACGGCACCGTGGTCGATGCCGCCTCGCCCCAGGTTCACGCCATCTGCACCCGCGTTTCCATGGTTTTCCAACGTTTCAACCTGTTTCCGCACCGCACAGCCCTGGAAAATGTCATGGAAGGGCCGCTCTACGTGCTGAAGGAAAATAGGAACCAGGTCCGGGAGCGGGCCACGGCATTGCTCAATCGCGTCGGGTTGGCCGACAAGACGAATGCCTATCCCGCGTCATTGTCGGGGGGTCAACAGCAGCGCGTGGCCATCGCCCGTGCCCTGGCGATGCGCCCACAGGCCATTCTTTTCGACGAGCCCACCTCCGCACTTGACCCGGAAACGGTCGGCGAGGTCCTGCAGGTCATGCGCGCGCTCGCAGACGAGAACATGACCATGCTCGTGGTTACGCACGAAATTCAGTTCGCCCGCGAGGTTTCCGACAGCGTCCTCTTTCTCGACGGCGGCCGGATCGTTGAGCAAGGTCCGGCCAAGGAACTGCTTCGAAATCCGAGACACGAACGCACTAGGGATTTTCTTCACCGGGTCATGCACCCTGTGTGACTGCTGGCCGATGTTGTTTGTCGCCTAGCCTCAGTTCGGACCTGTCACTGCGTAGGGGACAGGCCGTCCCCCGCGAGGACGGCGTTTAAAGTTCTGCGGTTCCAAGGGAATCTCGTCCATGCCGTCTCTTCGGCCGGACGAATTTGCGTGAGAACAGTTGGTTCAAGGGGAATGGAGATTGGCCAATGCTTCAAACCGGCGAGCCAGTCGGGGTTGTAGACTGTATCGGAATGACGATGCCCTTCATCTGGCATTATCACGACGGTGGAGGCTTCCGGATTGTGCCTGGCGAACCAGGCGCCGACCAAGGCTGCGGCGCCGCTGGTCGGCCCCATGAACAGCCCGTGATCGCGAAACAGCCCATGCGCCATTGCGTAGGCCGGCAATGCGCCCACCCAATGAATATCGTCGATCATCTCATGACGAACATTGTCCGGCAAAACGCTGTTGCCGAGCCCGCGCAGCATGCGACGTCCGACAGGCTGGCCAAAGAGCATGCTTCTGTGGGTATCGACAGCAATCATCCTGAGATCAGGAAAGAGCTCACGAAGGAAGCCTCCGGTTCCACAAAGCGATCCCCCAGTGCCCACGCAGCCGACGAGGCAATCGATGCGGCCGAATGATCGAACAACGAGGTCCGCCAGGCGCGCGTAAGCAAGGCGGTTTTCCGGATTGTCGTATTGCCGAGGCCAATACGTGCCCGGGCTATCTTGCAGGGTCTGCTGAAGATACTGGAGCCGACCGCGCTGATTGCCGTCTCCTTGAGGATCGTCGATGGCCATGACTTTGGCACCAAGTTGTTCCAGTCGCCGCCTGAGTTTCAGGTCGATGAGGCTGGAGGCCGTGACAAGTATAAGCGCATAGCCACGAGCCGCAGCCAGCATGGCGATGGCGAGGCCGAATGTGCCCGACGTCGTTTCGATGATGTGACCTTCCCGCCTGAGGCGCCCTGACGCTTCCGCCTGATCGACCATGAACCGGGCGGGGATCAGCTTCATGAGGGAAAAGCAGGCGGCGTTGAGGTTAGGTGCGAGTTGGGCAAAACGCGGCGTCTCGTAGGCGCGTAAATAGTCTTGCGCCGCGGTCACTGGATTAGCCTCGTTTCGGCATTAAGGGCAAACGTATGGACGCCTTGCAGACCTGTGCCGCTCACCTGCCTTGCGAGCTCAGCAGCGCGCATGGCCGCCCTGGGCGCAGTCGCATCCAGAAGGATGCCGATCAATGTTCCGCTGTGGGCCACCTGCACACCGCACGCGTCATGCGCCCGCGCTATATCCAAAATGGTGTCGAAGGATGCCTTCGGCAGGTGCTTCTGACTGATACTGGCGCTGATGGTTGCGACACGTCCAAGCAGGCGGGGATCTTGTTGCCGGATGGAGCGGTTCGCCAGTCCCCGCAGAACACGGAACAGCCCGATTTCCTCACTGTCGTAGCGTGCTCGTCGCATGCCTAGCGTGTCGATCGGTCGGGCACTGCCGTCCCTGAAACCCACTACGAGAAAGGGCGGGAACTCGCCTCCGAAATGTTCGATTGTACGGCCTTCCCGGTGAGCGAAGAGGAGAGCTTGGTCGCAGTAGGCGATGGCGTCGCTTGCGCTTTCCGCGGCAACGGCCAGTCGCGCAACAGTTGACTGGCGCAGCGTGACGCGCGCCGAAGCCGCGACCGCGCGGATCGAGGCAATGACGTCTGCCGTGGAGGAACCGTAGCCGTGCCCTATCGGAATAGAGCTTTCGATCGTCAATTCTCCCCCCCTGCCAGCTACCCCGACATGCTCGAGCGTGAGGGCCGCCGCGCGCGCCGCTTTGACCCGGTTTGCGGGTCGCGGCCGAATGCCATCTTGTTCATCCGGCCAGAAGGTCGCTAGCGACCCTTGCGACGTCAGCGGAAGCGTGACGAGTCCGCGACAAAGCCGTCCGTTGTCCGCTTCAAAGACGCCTTGGAGGAATTCCCCGTGATGGGCGTGTGCCCGACCGACTCCTACCACCAGAGGCCATGTGACAGTCTCCTTGTTGATCTTCCTCGAATGTGTCTGCTGGCCGGATCTCGGTGTGCTTGTCTGGGTCACCGCATCATCTCCTCACCATGGCATTGGGCGATGATGCGTGCGACTGACCCGTGCTGTCACTCGCCAAATCTCGGTAGTCCCATTGGCAAGCACATCATGCAAAGATACGGACAAGATTGCCCCACCAATTGGAGCCTCCAATACTGGACTAGACACAGCAGCACTCGTTTCGGGAACCGTTGGTCTTGCGGCCAACCATTCCGAAACAAGTGCGGCCATGCACGGTATTTTCAGTATTGGTCTTGTAAGGAGGGTTGGACTGCTCACCCTGAGTCAATACTGAGATCTGGCGATAGCCCATAGCGGCCTCACCCAGGCGTCGGCGCTTTAGCTCCTTGCCTCTGCGCGTCTTGCGCGGCTAGGCTGCGTGGCGGCTTGAGCGTTCGATTGCGACCTCACCGGCCCTGCATATCGTCGCGCACGAATCTCTTGTCGTCGAAGCGGTGGTGATGACGGAGGCACAGGGTGGCGACGCCTTGATCGGTGCAGGATCTACCATGGACCGCGGCAGTCGGGAGGAGTTCCTCACCGGGTTCGTCACCCTTGCCGTCTTGTTACGGCCTGAACTGCACCGCTATTGCTCGCGTCTCATGGGGTCGGTCGTCGACGGCGAAGACGTTGTGCAGGATCTTTGCTCGAACCCTCGTTGCTCTCGACCAGTTGTGCAAGATTCCGCAGCTGCGACCCTGGTTCTTCCGGATTGCCCATAGCCGTGCGCCGGACCTGCTGCGCAGCCGTGCGATCCGCGCAGCAGAGCCTATCGAGGCGGCCCTTGAAGTCGTTGTCGACGCCGCTCCGGACCCCGTGAAGATTTTGATGCTTCAGGAAGCGATACAAACTGCGGTGTCTCGCTTTACGGAACTCCCGATCCTCCAGCGCAGCGTCATTATCCTGAAGGATGTGCTTGACGAGCCGCTGGCTGAGATCGCCGGTCTGCTCGATATCACGGTCGATGCCATGACGGGGCGAATCTCCTGCTGCTCCGCTGACTCGACGTTACATCAGGGGGCGCTAATTATCGGTCCTCGGGTCAAAAATCTTAGAAGGCCAACATGCTGAAACCATCGTGGAACAACGCTCGAGGAAGCCGACTTCTATCTCTTTTTCGCAGCTATGCTGATCGTATCACAACGCGGCGGGTCACACGCAAACTTGATTCGTACGGAGATTGGCTGAGAGCCCTCACCCTGACACTACTCCCGACGAGGAAGGCTCATCACTGCAATGCCTGCGATCGCGGTGTGGCTGCTTTTTACCGTTTCGGGGGATACACGCTTATTTGCCCGCTTTGTCATGCCCTGGATCGTGAGCGGTTTTTGATTTGTGCTCTAGACCGTAAGCTTCTCGGGCTTCCGGCGGGACCGCTTAGAATTCTCCAGATTGCGCCGAGCGAAAAGGGGCTTTCAAAGAGACTATCTCAGGCGGGCAACCTCATTAAAGGCGATATTGAGCCCGGACGGTACGGCCCCGATACCGTGCAGGTTGACCTAATGAACATGAACGGCATCAGCGATCTCGATATTGTCGTCTTGTGTCATGTCATGGAGCACGTACCTGACGATCGGCATGTCTTTCGGCAAGTTTGGTCATCCCTTAAGCCTGGAGGACAGGTCTGGATCCAAGTACCGCTTATCTATCGTCAAACGCTCGAAGCGACGCCATCCATGTCACGGAGCGAGCGCGACGAACGCTTCGGCGGATCAGATCACGTGCGAGCCTACGGTCCCGATATCAACGAGCGTATCGAGGACGCGGGTTTTACGGTTGCTCGAATAAATTCAGACCGTATACCTGCCGCCGATCGCGAGCGTCTTGGGCTTCTCCCCGATACTCTCTTTATTGCCGAACGGCCCGAGTAACACAATTCGGATTGAGAGCGCGAAGTTCCCGACGCCATCCCTGGTGGCGATCATCGCTACTGTGGGCAGGCGCATCACCTGTGACCTCTGCCTTCGGAGGGCAGCTCGCGCCCTCGATGTCGGGCGCTGGCGCCTGCGAGTACAGTGTCATGCGCCACCCGCAGGTTGCACAAGCTATCCCCTCCTGGACTTCACTCGACCTGTAGGCTTGGCCGGATAACCGCGGCCGACACCCGGATCAGAGGTCTATGACTTCAACCCCCTGTCGGCCCATTCTTGCGGATTTGCGGGGCATAGACCACGCGACCACCCAACTTCCGATAGGCAGGTCCGGTGCCGTACGTGCGATGCTTTTCAAGCGTCCGGGGGAAAGGCCGACAAGTTTGGCGGCCTCCTCCGTCTTGAGCAGACGGAGAGGGAAGGTGTCTGATCGTGACATGTTTTCTCCTTTCTGTTCGCACCAGATGCAGGTGCGCCGAGGAGAGGCTTACAATTTAGCGAATGCGCCAAGCCCCGCTGGTTGCGCCCTCCCCGCACACGCCCCGGACAAGTTTACTCGCCGTCGCACTATGAAGTGGTGCTGCGTGGTCAATTGGCCATGCGGCTGTGACGGGGCACTACTGCGGTAATCGTCGAGTGCTCATCACGCTTTGGCTCGGTGTTTCGACGAAACAGAAACAAAAGAAAAGGTGCAAACCCGTGTGCACGGCATGTGCACATCGCTCGCTAATTATTTGTTTCCGCTCAGTCCATCATCGTCCCGACTCGCTTCCGAGTTCGTGGTGCTCGATCTCGATTTGCTGTCAGGCCGCTTGGCGACGATAGCAAAAGAATGCCTCCTCAATGGGGGCGTCTTGCGATGTAGCGGCCTTCCGCTACCATCTTCAAACTGTGCGGCCCGGAGACATGGGTAACAGTTGTACCTAAGACATGGGTGACACCCTCGTGCCGAACGGGTTGTCGTAGGTCTGCAAGGTCCTCTGTTCCAAGTCGATATATCTGAGATCATAATGCATGAAGGAGACGAGCCAAATGCCGTCGTCGACTTCGTGATTCCGAGCCTCTGGCGTACCTCTCCGGCGAGGGCCGCCTTGCGGGAGCATGGCCCGGTAGCGAAGCTGCGCTCTTAAGGCGTCCTTTCGAGCGCAGTTA
>NZ_JAMYND010000054.1:0-30549 GCF_040318885.1 Mesorhizobium sp. M0998 | reverse complement strand
AGAACGAGGTCTATGTCGACATGATCAAGGCCGGCATCGTCGACCCGGCGAAGGTGGTACGGACGGCGCTGCAGGACGCGGGCTCGATCGCCGCCCTTCTGATCACCGCCGAAGCGATGATCACCGACATTCCGGCTCGGGATGCCGCACCGGCAGTTGGTGGTGGCGGCGGCGGTGGCGGCGGCAGCATGGGATACTGAGACCTTGGCGTCCGGAGAAGCCCGTGCGTGAGCCGACGCTGCTTCCGGTATTCGGCAGACTTGGGGTCAAGCCGCCGGTCGGCGTTGCGGCCACGCCGGGCAGGAGAATGAAGAACGGGGTACCCCGCATGCGGGAGGGCATCTCACGGCACGGGGGCCTGGCTTTGAAGGTGTGCGTGGTGCTGTGGACAGTCGTTGGCCTGGCGGCAGTCTTTGTCATTGTGCAGGCCTGAACCGATCGACACAAATTGGTGCCGGCAAAAATGAATAGGACGCGACTATGGCAAACCGCTACGCGTTTCGCATGGACCGCCCGGACAGCTGGACCGTTTTCGACGTTTTCACCGGCCAGCCCGCCGAGTCCGATCACAAGATCATGGTCGGCATCAATGCCGGCGAAGCGGACGAGATGGTCGGCCGGCTAAACGATGAAGACGCCAAGCGGCGGGAACAGGCCGGCCGCTGAGCTAGCACACCGGCGAGCAAATTCTCCGGAATGATTCGCTAAGCACCTGTGCGGGGCGTACAGTCCGTTGTCGCCGGCCACAGAACAATGGGCACCGGCGCTTGAGAGCGTCCATCGTACTCCCGCCCCCTCGATGGGAGCCGCATTATGGACAACGATCAATCGGCCGATGTGATTTCGACTTTTGACTGCAATATCCTGCGTGACGCGTTCAGAACATCGGTCATTGAAAAGCAGATCCCCGAGGATCAGTGGCAGGCATACGCCGCGCTTTTGATCCGCGACTATACCGGCAACTCCGATTTTAATCCGGCGTTGCTGGCCTGGATCGTGCGACCGTAATTTTATCGCCGTGCAAGGTGACGGGGCGGACAGCCGCTCCGTGCTCTCTTTCATTTTTGCCTAAAAGGATAATAAGCATGAGGTACATGAAAACTCCGGACGCTCCGGCCATACCGGTCAAGCCAATCGTCGAAACTGGAAAAATCCTGTCGAAGCGGCTGACGATCAGAAGCGACGAAGCAACAAGACGAAAGTCCGCCGACACCGACGGCACGGTGCGGCGGGCGCGTCAAATTGCGGAAAGCAACCGCCTGATTTGATGCCCCTATGTCCCTTTGGGCAAAACCCGGACATCACCCGATGCCTTGGTACAACGTTCGCGTCATGCCGGAGAGCGACATTCGGTCATTCTATCGATATGTGAAGTCGCTCGGTGATCCCGGCGCTTTCCTCCCGAGAACGGCGAGACCGGGGGAAGAGCCGAGGACGCCCTTCGTCACGCTGGAGCCACCGCAAATGCCGGAACCTTGTTCACGCGACCTGGACTGCGGCGTGGGCGAAGTTTGCTCGGCCGCACCAGTCCGCCAATGCGTTAAGAAGTAGGCACCTTGGGCAGCGGCCCTCTTAAGACAGCCGACCCCAACTACGCGGTAGGGCGAAACCTTAAGTTTCGGAATAGTAGCGAACGCCGCCCTCGGGCCAGACGTCAAGTCAGACCGTCAATGATAAAGCTTAGGGTGAGCGCCTCGCGGATCGCCTGTGGATTTGGGCTTGACGTTTTTCGGAATCGCCAGGGCATGAGTTCCTCGATCTGGGTCTGCGGATGGCCGTTTGATGATGGCGTCGAGGGTTTCGGCGAGGTAGGCGACCGGGTTGACGTCGTTTAGCCTGCAGGTGGCGATGGAGGCGAGCAGCGCCCAATTTTCGGCCCCGACTTCGTGACCTGCAAACAGGGCATTTTTTTCTGGTCAGGCATACTGGCCTGATCGCGTTTTCGACCGGGTTGGTGTCGAGTTCCAGGCGGCCATCGTCCAGGAAGCGGGTCAGGCCTTGCCAGTGGCCGAGCCCATGCCGGATGTCTTCGGCCAGGCCAGAGCCGGAGGAGATCATCGATAGCTGCTTTTCGAACCATGGTTTCAGGGCAGCGATGATGGGCGCGGAATGCTCCCGTCGGGCGGCAAGCCGGGCTTGAGGTGATGCGAGCATCCGCGCGTGATCCGCACCCATTACCCCTACGCCGATAATTCCAACGCGTATACTCAAGTTGACCTCCGTATTATTCCAATGCGTTCAGTCAAGCCAGCCGGTTGTCCGGGCTTTTCCGGCCTCGTGCGAGTCGGCGGCCGCCTGGATGAATTTCACCCAGCGCAGCCCGTCGAGCACGTTCGGAAACAAGATCGTGACTGCCTCCGCATGAACGGTTGCACGGTACAACGCGGTACGCGATGCCGTTTCGTGAGACGCTTCTCGCAATGAATCCTGGCCGGCTCCGCGGGCGAAAGCGCGTCAGAGAAGCAGCCGCTGGTCCGTTGTAGGCAAGATGCGGATCATATCCGCAGTAGGATGAACCTGCCGTGCCGGCGTGTCTATCTTCTGAGGCTGACCGGTGCTGGCGGCGCGCTCAATGGCAAGCAGGGCGCGCACGTCGGCAAATCCTTCTCCACCGTCGGCTTCAGGCGGTTGTGCATTCAGGATGCAGTCGGAGAAATACGCGGTCTGTCCGGCGAAATGGTCTGTCTGCGGGAACGTCGTTTCGGTTCTGATGTCGCCATGCCGAAGCTTCATTTGCACGGCAGTCTCGAAACGGAAGCCAGGGTCGGCTGTTACGCTCCCCTTCGTTCCGGCCACGTGGTAAAAATCCGAATTGTCCGCGCCGAAGCTGGCAATGAACTGTGCAAGCCGGCCCTCGGGGAAGCGCAACGTCACGGCAATGCTTTCCTCTACCTCCCCGACTGAGGCGCTGCCGAAACTCCTTACCGCGACTGCCTCGATCGGCTCAGTGGCAAAGATATGGCGCGCGGCATTCAGGCAATAGACGCCGATGTCCTGCAAGGGACCGCCCCAATAGGCGGCCTTGAGGCGGTGATTGTCGGACGACGCTACGAAGGAGAAGACCGCGGCAAAGATGCGGGGATCGCCGATCTCACCGCTGCGGATGCGCTCCAGCACCTCGACAGTGCCGGGCTCGTTGTGCAGCCGATACGCCGTCATCAGGTACGCTCCGCTCTCATTGGCGGCGGCGATCATCGCCTCGCATTCCGCCTCGGTCGTGGCCAGCGGCTTCTCAACGAGCGCGTGCTTGCCGGCTCTCAGGGCTCGGATCGCATAGTCGGCATGCATGGAGTTCGGCAATGCCACGTAAACTGCATCGGCGACGTCCGATGCGAGCATCTGGTCGTACTGCTCATAGCTGAAGACGTGTTCCACGCCGTAGAATTCGGCGAGCTTAGCGGCGTTTTTGGCCGAGCCGCTGACGATCGCCGTGATTGTCGAGTTTCCGGTCTGGGACACACCGGGCATAAAGGCTTCCTGTGTGATCCAGCCCGCGCCCACCACGGCATATCGTATCTTTCTCAATTGCTCCTCCCGAATGGGATCACTCCCGGCACTCGTCTAAAAATGGTCACGCCGTGGCCAGCGGAGCGTCTCTGAGGCCTGACGGCAGCGGTCGATTTGAGCCAGTCGCTCGATGGGTCTGTTGTCGCCTCTCAGGGGCAAAGGCGGGCAAGAGTCATCCCTCGCCCGCCGCAGAGTTGCGCCCCCCGCCTACTTTCCGATGCAGGTGTCGGCGGTTTCGGGGGTGCAGACGTCGAGACCGGTGTAGGTCGGGTCGGCCGGCGCGGGCTTGCCGTCCTTGATGTCCTTCAGCGCCAGCATGGTCTTGTAGCCCATTTCGAACGGCCGCTGTCCGACCTGGCCGAGCGACAGGCCTTCCTTCATCTGGTCCATCTGCACCGGCAGCGTGTCGGCGACGACCAGAGCCAGCTCCTTCTTGGCGATCTTATCCTTGTACGGCTCGACCGCAGCGCGATTGGCATCCGGTATGAATTGCGGAAAGCCGCCTGTCGGCACGAAGGCGTCGAGGTTTGGCGTCTTCGCCATGAAGTCCTGGAACTGCTGAACCGACAGAGGGAAGTCGTCGTTGGTATAGAGAGGGCAGCCCGGTGCTTCCGTCCAGCCGTTCTGGCCGGTCAGGGCATCACCTGGCGAGGCAGCCGACTCCTTGCCGGCCAGCGTATCGCGTATACCCTTCATGCGCTCATTGTGGTTGGCCGCGGCAGCTCCGCCCGACTGGATACAGATGGTACCGCCTTTCGGCTTGATGGTCTGCACGATCTTGGCGAGGTTGACGCCAATTTCGTAATTGTGCGTGCCGATATAGGCGACACGCAGGTCCTTGTTCTCCGGTAGCACATCCGAGTCCCAGGTAAGCACGGGAATGCCCGCTTCCCTGGCGGCCTGAAGCGCGACGGCCATTGCCGCGGCGTTCGACGGGGCGACGGCGATGCCGTCGACCTTCTTGGCCACCAGGTCCTGCACGATCTGCACCTGCTCCTCGCCGCCGCCATGCTCGCCGGGGCCGATATACATGCATTCGATCGCGCCGCTGGATTCGGCTTCGGCCTTCTTGCAGCCGTCACGAGCCTGGTCGAAGAAAGGATTGTTCATGTTCTTCGGCACAAGGGCGAAGACGTATTTCTGCTGGGCATAGGCCTGCCCTGCCATCAGCGCGGAAAACGCCACGGCCGCCGTCAGAATGTATTTTTTCACCTGTTCCTCCACTTTGTTTTGACGTCCACTATCCCCGACGGCTTGCGGCCGCCGGATTCTATTTGCGCTTCCAGGTAAACATACCCTCCAGCGTCGCCCGCAGCGACTTGCCCGAGGTCTGCATGCCGAGAAGCACGGCAAGAATGATGAAGGCCCCGACAAAGGCGCCCTGCCAGTTCGAATCGATCCCGGCCATCAGCAGCGCGTTGCGGATGACCTCGAGGAAGGCCGAACCGATCACAGCGCCAAACGCGGTTCCGTAGCCGCCCATCAGGCTGGCCCCCCCGATGACGGTGCCGGCGATCACCCTCAACTCGTAGCCGGTTCCCATCGCGTTGATGGCCGAGCCGCTGTAGCCGAGCAGCAGCAGGGACGCGATCGATGCGGTAAATGCGCAGAAGACATAGGCCTGGAATTTGATCCAGTCGACGGGGACGCCGGTCATCCGCGAGGCGTTCTCGTTGCCGCCGATCGCGAAGAGGTGGCGCGCCCAGGCGGTGAAAATGAAGACGGAGCCGACGATGAGCGCGAGGATCACCATCACCCAGAACTGCGAGGACAGTTCCGGGATCCAATGAGGCACCCAGCCGTCAGGCGTGTGCCTCGGCCATTTGGCCTGGCCGATGGCCTTGACGATCGGCGCATCGGGTCCGAACTGGTAAAGCATCTGGTTGCCGGACAGCACGACCGCCAGCGAGCGCGCGATCGACAGCATGCCTAGCGTCACCACGAAGGACGGCATGCCGATATAGGCCACGAAGAAACCGTTAAAGGCTCCGCAGGCGATGCCTGCGAGCAGACCCGCGCCAAACGCCACATACCAAGGCTGGTGCCAAGTGAGCAGCAGGCCGGCGACGATCGCGACCAGCCCCATCACCGAGCCGACCGACAGATCGATGCCGCCGGTGATCAGCACCACCGTCATGCCCAGCCCCATGATGGCGATAGGTGCAAAATTGCGGGTGGTGTTGGTAACGTTGTCGACCGTGCCGAAGCTGGGCTCCAGCCACGTCATGAAGACCACCAACACGAAAAGCGCGATCGCGACCCAGAAGGCCTGGCTGGCGATCATCTTCTGGAAAACGCTCTGCTCTATTATGCCGACCACATCACCGATGGACGCATGGCCTTCCTTCAGCATATCGCTCTGGCTATGCATCACGGATTGCTCCCGTAATTAGGCCGGTGATCTCCTCCGGCGATGTCTTCTCCGTCGCCTTGTCGGCCACTTTCGAGCCGCGTCTCAGCACGATGATGCGGTCGCAGACCGCGAACACATCGGGCATGCGGTGGCTGATCAGCATTACCGACACATTTTGCGATTTGAGCCGCCGGATCAGCTCCAGCACCTCGGCTACCTGGCGGACGGAAATCGCCGCGGTCGGCTCATCCATCAGCACGAGCTTGGAGTTGGATAGCCGGGTGCGGGCAATGGCGACCGCCTGCCGCTGGCCGCCTGACATTTTTTTGACCAGATCGCGCGGCCGCGTCTCCGACTTCAGCTCCGCGAACACTTTTGCCGAGCGGTTGATCATCGTCTGCTTGTCGAGCACGCGGAGCGGCCAAAACCCCTTCTTCATCTCGCGGCCGAGAAAGACATTTTGGGCGGCCGTCAGATTGTCGGCCAAGGCCAGATCTTGATAGACGACCTCGATCCCTTCGCCCCGTGCCTCGATCGGCTTGTGGAAATGGCAGACCTTGCCGTCCACCGCGATTTCGCCGTCGGAGGGTGGGAAGTTCCCCGCAATCAGCTTCACCATGGTCGATTTCCCGGCACCGTTGTCGCCCATCAGGCCAACCACCTCGCCGGCAGCAACCGCGAAGCTAACATCTGACAAGGCGCGGATAGCACCAAAGCTTTTCGAGACGCTTCGTACGTCCAGCACAGACACATTCTCCTCCCTGTGCGACGTCGACTTGAGCACTCAGCCGACGTACCTCTCTCCGGCTGCAATCTATATTGCAAAATGTACAAACATGCAACGTTTATTTCAGACGCATGCGGGGCGGCGACCAACTCTCCCTCGCATCAGTCTGTTCGCAGCCACTTGCTCTCCCGGGCCGAGCCCTGAATTGCCTCCACGAGTTCCTGGATGCGTTGGCCGGCCCGGAAGCCGAAAGACTCGTCTCGCTTCCCGGCGATCGCATCGACGAACCGCGCAATCTCGATAGCCTTCAGATCGTTGAAGCCGAGCTGATGGCCTGGTGCGACGCAGAAGAATCCACAGGGATCGTGATCCGGACCGGCCTCGATGCGCCGAAAGCCACGCCGGCCGCCGGGATCGGCCGTGCTGTAGAAATGCAGCTCGTTGAAGCGCTCCTGGCTGAAGACGAGCGCCCCCTTGGTGCCATAGACCTCGAAATCGTGCTGCATCTTGCGGCCGGTGGCGACCCAGCTCGCTTCGATGCTGCCGGATGCACCATTGGCAAAACGCAGAAATGCGCGACCGATGTCGTCGACCTCGATGGTCCGGCGCCCGCCTCGGCCATCCTGACGGCTCGCTATGACGGTGACGGAATCGCCGAGGACCCGTTCCACCGAGCCAAGCAGAAACTCCGCCGTGGCCAGAGCATGGCTGCCCAGATCCACCAATGCGCCACCGCCGACAGGATCGTGCCGGAAGGTAAATGGGCTTTCCGCATCCGCCATGTAATCCTCGGCGTGAATGCCGCGATAGCTGCGGATCTCGCCCAACTCGCCCGCGCGGATCATCTGCCGCGCCAGCGCGAGCAGCGGGTTGCAGAGATAATTGAACCCGACCTGCGTCCTGACGCCGGCCGCTTCCGCCGCCTCGGCCATCCGTCGGGCATCCGCCGCAACGGGCGCCAGCGGCTTCTCGCAATAGACGTGCTTGCCGGCGGCAATGGCGGCGAGCGCCATCTCCTTGTGGAAGGCGTTCGGCGCCGTGATATCGATCATATCGATCTCCGAGTCCTCGACCAGACGCCTCCAGTCCCCGCTCGCCCGCGCGAACCCCAAGGCCTGCGCCGCCTGCGCGGCGAGGTCATCGGTTCTGTCCGCAACCGTGTGGAGCACCAGTTCGTAGGGAAGATCGAAGACACGTTGTGCGGCAGCAAAGCCGAACACATGGGTCTTGCCCATGAAGCCGGTGCCGATCAGGCCGATTCTGAGTTGAGGTTTTTCACCGGCCATTCAACGCGGCTCCGTTTACCACCAGCGCCGAGTCAATCCGCCCGGCGAAAAAATCGAGCACGTTCCGCACGGACGAGATCGCCATGCGTTCTCCGCATTCGGCGGTGAGCCCGGCTATATGCGGCGTCAGAATCACTTGGTCGAAGCCGAAGAGCGGATGGTTCGCGGCAGGCGGTTCATCGTCGAAGACGTCGATACCGGCTGCGGCGATGCGCCCCTCTCGCAGCGCCGCGATCAGCGCCGCCTCGTCGACCACGCCGCCCCGCGCAGTGTTGATGAGTACGGCAGTCGGCTTCATCGCCGAGAGTTCCATTGGCCCGATCACCGGGCGCTCGGCCTTGGGTACGTTGACGGAGATCGCATCGGCCCAGGCGAGTCCCGTTTGCAAGTCGCTCACCGACGCGACCGGCCCCTCCGGCCAGCCTTGCCTTGCAAGGAATGGATCATATGCGCGCACGTTCATGCCGAATGTCGCCGCCATGCGCGCCAAGTGGCGGCCGATCCGGCCGAACCCGAGGATCAGCAGTCGCTTGCCCGCGAGTTCGTTTGGCTCCAGCCGGTTGCGCCAACCCCATTCGTTGTCGCGGACCGAACGATCCGCGCGGATGAGCCGCTTGGTTGCCGCCAGCAACAGCATCATAGCGTGCTCGGCCACCGACACCGAATTCACGTCGCCGACTATCGCCAGCGCGATACCACGTTCGTTGAGAGAAGGCAGATCCACGGCGTCGTAGCCGACGCCATGGCGCGAGACGATCTTCAGTCTCTCGGCGCGTGCGACGGTCGGAGCCGACAAGGGCTGGGTGCGGATGACGAGACCATCGGCCTTGCCGATCAGAGGTGCATAGCTTGGCTCGGACACATCTTCGACATAGTCGTAGGTGACGCCGGGCGACCCATCGAGAAGTTCGATGCCGCTCGGATGAAGCTTTCCGGCGACCAGGACGTGGGGCATCAATAGCCTCCCTTGCCGGCTTCGGCCGGGACGGCTTTCGCACCCGTCAATTCGCGGAAGCGAGCGACACTTGCCTGCGCGGCGGAGGCAAGCAGTCGGGAGTCACCCGAGATGGTTGTCATCTCGAAACCCCATTCGACGGCACGTGCGGCGTAGTCGGCCGTGCCGCAATGGAGCGCGGCGCGTTTGCCGTTCCTCTTGCAGGCCGTAACGATCGTCCGCAGAGCGGCGATCATGTCAGGCTCCTCGCGATCGAAGGACGGCGCGAGACGCCCCTGGTGCAGGCTGAAGGTCAGGTCTGCGGGACCGACATAGATGCCGTCGAGCCCTGGCGTTGCGGCGATCGCATCGAGATTGCGCATTGCCTCGGCGGTCTCGACCATGGCGAAAGCCAGGATCTCGTCATTGGCCTCGGCCGCGTAGTTGGCACCCGCCGAGAAGTTGGCACGCGTCGGCCCAAAACTGCGCTGGCCGGCCGGCGGATAGCGCAGGTAGCTGACGAGCTGAGCCGCCTGTTCCGGCGTGTTGATCATGGGACAGATCACGCCATAGGCGCCGGCATCCAGCACCTTCATGATGATGCCCGGCTCCAGCCACGGCACGCGCGCCATGGGCACCACCCTGGATGCACGCATCGCCTGGAACATCGGAAGCAGCATCGAATAGTCGAGCGCGCCGTGCTGGACATCGATGCTCACGCTGTCATAGCCCTGCGCGGCCATGATCTCGGCGGTGAATGGATTGCCGATCGAAAGCCAGCCATTGATCGTGGGCCGCCCTTCGGCCCAGATCTGCTTGAGCTCGTTCTTGATCAAGGCGGCCTCCTCAGAACACGTTCTGCGCAAGCTTGGTGTCGAGGTAGTCACCGATACCTTCGCTGCCGCCTTCGCGACCCATTCCGGAATATTTCGTGCCGCCGAACGGAGCCTCGGACGCGGCAAGAGCGAAGCTGTTGATGCCCACCATGCCCGCCTTGAGCTCCGCGACAACTCGCCTGGCCCTGTCTGGACTGCGGGTGAACGCATAGGCCGAAAGCCCCACCGGCGAAGCATTTGCTCGCGCGAGCACCTCGTCGTCGGAGCTGAATCTGGCGATCGCCGCGATGGGTCCGAAGTTCTCTTGGGCAAAGACCGTCATGTTGTCGGTAACGTCACTGAGAGCGGTGGGCTCATAGAAATGGCCCGCATTGAACGAGGCGGCGCGACCAGCTCCGGTCGCTACTTTTGCTCCGGCCCCCACCGCGTCGTCGACGATGGCTTCGATCTCCGCAAGCCGGCGGTCGCTGATTAGCGGTCCCATCTGAACCGAGGGGTCGAGGCCGTCGCCCAGCTTCAATGCTCTTGCGCGTTCGACGAAGCCTTCGACGAAAGAGTCGTGGAGGCTTTCGTGGACGAAGAAGCGATCAGGCGTCACGCAGACCTGCCCGGCATTAGCGTATTTGGTTGGCACCGACAGGTTGAGCGCAGTGTCTAGATCTGCATCGTCGAAGACGATCAGCGGCGCGTTGCCGCCAAGCTCCATCGACACCTTCTTCACCGTGTCGGCGGCATCGCGGATCATTTGCTGGCCGACTCGAGTGGAGCCGGTCAGCGATACCTTGCGGACAGCAGGCGAAGCCATGATGGGCGCATAAGTCGTGTCCGTCAGGCCGATGACGAGGTTCACCGTGCCGGCAGGAAGCCTGCCGGCGCGCATGCAGTCGACCATCACCATCGCCACGCCGGGAGTCTGGCTCGACGGACGGATGATAGTCGAACAGCCGGCAGCTAGCGCCGGCGCCACCTTGCGGGCAACCAGAGCAGCCGGAAAATTCCAGGCCGTGAACGCTGCCGCAACCCCGACCGGTTCGCGCAGGACCTCAAACCGGCCGCCCGGTACGCGGCTTTCGATGACTCGACCATAGATGCGCCGCGCCTCTTCGGCATACCAGCGGAACTGGTCGATCGAGAGTCCCCATTCCCGCTCAGACTGGGCGATTGGCTTGCCGGTCTCGGTCGAGATCATCCGCGTCGCTTCGTCCTTGCGGCGGATCATCTCGTCGGCGATGGCGTGAAGCGCGTCAGCCCGCTCGAAGGCGCTTTTGACTTTCCAGGCGGCGAAGCCGCGGACCGCACTTTCCAGAGCCTCCTCGGTATCGACGAAGGCGGCAGATGGCGCATTCCCAAGTGACTCTTCTGTGACCGGGCTCAGGACCGTGGAGGTGGCATTTCCGAACGCGGGTCGCCAACGACCATCGATAAACAATCCGTATTTCGCGTACATGGCTTATCCGATCTCGCTGACCTTCACGGAGCGGCCTTCGACCGCCGATTTCATCGCCGCTTCGGCCAAGACCAGAGCGCGGCGCCCGTCCTCGAAACCGACCAGCGGCCGCTCGGCCTTCTCGACGCAGGTAACGAAGGCGTCGATCTCGGCATCGAACGCTTCGCGGTATCGCTCGATGAAAAAGTCGAGGTAGGGCGTGGTGGCTTCGGCCCGCGCGGCCGAGTAACGGCGCAACTCATGAGGCTTCCGGTTGCCGCTGATCACCATGCCGGTGCTGCCCAGAAGCTCGACGCGCTGGTCGTATCCATAGGTTGAGGTGCGGGAATTGTTGATGTGGCACTGCTTGCCGCTTTTGGTTCGCATCACGACCATGACGCTGTCGTAGTCGTTTAGTTCCTCCATCATCGCCGGGTCGATCAGCCGGCCTCCTATGGCGAACACCTCCTCCGGCTCCTCTCCCAGCATGAAGCGGGCGAGGTCGAAATCGTGGATCGTCATGTCGCGAAAAAGCCCGCCCGCGACCTCGTAGTAGGAACGGGGCGGCATGCCAGGATCACGCGAGGTGATGATGACCTGGTGCAGGTCGCCGATCTCGCCGGATCGTACGGCGTTCCACGCCGCACGATGACCGGGGTCGAAACGTCGGTTGAAGCCGATCTGGACCGGCACGCCCTTGGACAAAATTGCTTCGGCGCAACGGTTCACCCTTTCCAGACTAAGATCGATCGGCTTCTCGCAGAGCACGGGTTTGCCAGCGGCCACCGCCTTTTCGATGTAGTCGGCATGCGTGTCAGTCACCGTCGCGACAAGGACCGCATCTACATCTGCCGAGGCAAATACCTCGTCGGCGGATCCCGAAGCGCGAACGCCGTGCCGCGCCGCGACAGCCTCCGCGGACGATTCGTCGATGTCATAGACGGTGGCCAGTTCCGCACGGGGATGCGCGGCGATGTTTGCCGCATGCATCCTACCTATCCGACCACAGCCGAGCACAGCAATCCTGAGCAAGAAATCCTCCCGGTTTGAATTTTTGCAATGATCGTTGCAAACATATTGATTTGTCAATGGGCATTCCGTATAGATTTGGAAAGACCGTCGTTAGGGAGGAGACAAAGATGACCAGGGCCACCGTCCGTCTGACCATGGCACAGGCGCTCGTGCGCTATCTGTGCAACCAGTTCACGGTCGTCGACGGCGAGAAAGTTCCGCTTTTTCCGGGAGTCTTCGCCATCTTCGGGCACGGCAACGTGACGTGCCTTTCTGAAGCACTCGAGGCGGTGAAGCACGTGCTGCCGACCTGGCGCGGCCAGAATGAGCAGTCGATGGCGCTTGCAGCGATCGGCTTTGCAAAGGCGAAGCGCCGGCGCCAGATCATGGTTGCGGCGACCTCGATCGGTCCGGGTGCGCTGAACATGGTGACGGCGGCGGGTGTCGCCCATTCGAACCGGCTGCCGGTGCTGATGCTCTCAGGCGACACTTTCGTCAGTCGCCGGCCCGATCCGGTCATGCAGCAGGTCGAGCACTTCGGCGACCCAACCATCAACGTCAATGACGCCTTTAAGGCGGTCACGCGCTACTGGGACCGCATCGTCCATCCCGAGCAGATCATCTCGTCGTTGCCGCAGGCGGTTGCGGTGCTGCTTGATCCGGCCGATTGCGGGCCTGCCTTCATCGCTTTGCCGCAGGATGTGCAGGAGATCGCCTGGGATTATCCCGAAGCCTTCTTCGAACAGACGGTGAATGAGGTGCCGCGCCCCCGGCCCGATCGCAGCCGGCTCGCCGAAGCGACCCGCCTCCTCAAAGGCGCAAAGCGGCCGCTGATCATCTCGGGTGGTGGCGTGCGTTATTCGGGTGCCGAGAAGGTTCTTGGCGATTTCGCCAAAAGGCATGGGATCCCGCTCGCGGAGACGATTGCCGGCAAAGGCACGGTTACGCACGACCACCCCGCGCATGTCGGACCGATCGGCATCGTCGGCTCAACCTCCGCCAACGCGCTGGCGGCGGAAGCCGACGTGATCATCGCCGTCGGCACACGGCTCATGGACTTCACCACCGGATCCTGGAGCGCCTTCTCGGCCGACGCAAAGTTCGTCTCGATCAATGCCGCACGCTGGGATGCCACCAAGCACCGGGCGCTCGCCGTCGTCGGCGACGCGCTGGAGACGGTGAGCGAACTCGAAGGTGCCCTCGGCGACTGGAAAGCGGAGAGGGCCTGGACAGACAAGGGTCGCATCGAGTTCGCCAAGTGGAACACGATGCTTGACGGCTTCCAGAAGCCGACCAACGAGCCGGTCCCGACCTATGCGCAGGTCGTAGGCGTGGTGAACGCCAAGGCGGGCGAGCGTGACCTGCTGATCACCGCGGCCGGCGGACTGCCCGGCGAGGTGATGAAGAACTGGCGGGTGAAGGAACCCAACACTTTCGACTGCGAGTTCGGCTTCTCCTGCATGGGTTATGAAATCTCTGCCGGCTGGGGCGCGGCCATGGCCGACCCTACCCGCACGCCGATCGTCATGATCGGCGACGGCACCTACATGATGATGAACTCCGACATCTATTCGTCGGTGCTCGCCGGCCACAAGATGATTCTCGTGGTATGCGACAATGGCGGCTATGCGGTGATCAATCGGCTGCAGAACGCCAAGGGCGGCGCCTCCTTCAATAACCTTATCAAGGACTGCCGGGTCAAGGAGCCGTTCTCGGTCGACTTCGCCAAGCACGCGGAAGCCATGGGCGCGCTGGCGCGGCGTGTCGAAAGCCTTGCCGATCTCGGCCAAGCGATCGAATGGGCGAAGACCACCGACCGAACCACCGTCATTGCCATCGTCTCCGACGCCTTCAGCTGGACGCCCGGGGATGCATGGTGGGACGTCGGCGTGCCCGAGATCAGCGGGCGCCAGCAGGTCCGCGACGCGCATGCCGCGCAAACCGAAGGTCGCAAGAAGCAGCGCGTGGGTGTCTGAACCGTTCGGGCGCGCGGGGGCGTCCCCTGCCGGAACGATGCAAAACTCCCTGAGCATTGTTCCGGCAGTTTTTTGTCGCTGCGCAGGCAGCCAGCAGCATTCGAAAATCATGATTGGAGATGACGATGAGAGCCAAGCTTGGCATCGCGCCGATCGCCTGGTGGAACGACGACCTTCCCGAACTGAGCGACGACGTCTCGCTGGAGGAGTGCCTGCGGCAGGCCCGTGAGGCCGGCTTCACCGGCATGGAGACTGGCCGCCGCTTCCCGATGGACGCGGCCGTGCTTGAGCCCATCCTGAGGCAGCATGCCATGAGCGTCTGTGGCGGCTGGTTCTCCGGCCGCTTGCTGGTCGGCAATATCGATGAAGAGAAGGACCGCATCGCCGCGCAGATGGAGTTGTTCAAGGCGACCAACGCGCCCTGCATCGTCTATGGCGAGACGGGTCGCACCATTCAGGGCGACCGCGGAACGCCGCTGGCTATGCGCCCGCGTCTCGACGACGATCAGATCAAGGCCTACGGCCGTAAGCTCACCACTTTCGGCGAATGGTGCGCGGGTCAGGGCATGCCGATTTGCTACCACCACCACATGGCCGCGCCGATCGAAAGCGAACAGGACGTCGATCTGCTGATGAAGCATTCCGGCGAGGGTCTGCCCCTGCTCTACGATGCCGGCCATATGGCCTTTGCCGGCGGCGACGTGCTGCGGGTGGTGGACAAGCACCACGCCCGCATTTCGCATGTACACACCAAGGACATCCGCCAAGCGGTCGTGGACGGGCTCGACCGCAGCCGGGAAAGTTTTCTCGACGCAGTGGTAAAGGGGGCCTTCACCGTACCCGGTGACGGCTCGCTCGACTTCGAGGCGATCGTGAAGCGGCTGGCCTCCTACGGTTACGAAGGCTGGTTCGTCGTTGAAGCCGAGCAGGATCCCGTCAAAAGTCCGCCACTCGAAATGGCGAAGATCGGGCATAAGGAATTGCGGCGCGTCATGGCCGCGGCTGGCTACACTGTGGAGAGCTGAAGTATGAATCGCATGGATGGAAAGGTCTGCGTTGTCACGGGTTCAACGCAGGGGTTGGGAGCGGCCATTGCGCGCCGGCTGGCGGAAGCCGGCGCTGCCGGTCTTGTCACTCTCGGCCGCAACGAGGCGAAGGGCCGTGCCGCGGCCGAGGCGATCACGCACGACACCGGCGTGCCTGTCCACTTTGTCAAGGCCGATCTCGGCAAAGTCGAAGATTGCCGAAGCGTGATGGCGGAGGCCGAGCGCGTTTATGGCAAGATACATGTGCTGGTGAACGCCGGTGCCCGCACGGACCGTGGCACCATCCTCGATACCTCGCCCGAACTTTTCGACGCCCTGTTCGCCGTCAACGTGCGCGGACCCTACTTCCTGATGCAGGAGGCCATCCGCCGCATGATCCGCGACGGCATTGAAGGCGCCATCTGCAACATCGGCTCGATCTCGGAACATGCCGGCCAGCCTTTCATCAACGTTTACTGTGCCACTAAGGCGGCGCTGGCGACGCTGACCCGCAACACGGCGTTTTCCGTGATGAAGAACCGCATCCGCGTCAACCAGCTTGATGTCGGCTGGATGGCCTCCGACCATGAGCGGGAGTTACAGGCGAGTGAGACGGGCGATTCCAATTGGGAAGCGAAAGCGGTCGCAAACCTGCCCTTCGGGCGCCTGATCGACCCCCGCGAGGTCGCGCGGGCGGTAAACTTCCTTGTTTCGGACGATGCCGGGCTCATGACAGGTTCGGTGGTGGATTACGACCAGACAGTCCTTGGTGCCGCATCCGGCCCCATGGCCGTGCCTGAAAAGGCGATGGCGTTTTAACCTTCCGACACCGATTGAGAATCGACGGCCGGAGGATCGCCGGTGCTGCGACAGGTTTCGCGGTTTGGAGTCCCTACCGCTCGGTAACCGTTGGAATGCGGGGATTGACTGCGTTGTTCTGAAGCCTGGCCGCCAAGGCCACGGTCAAAGCCTGGGCAAGACACATAGGAGCCGCCAGCGAGCGCGAGAAAGTGTATTCGTGCTCCGGAACGGCGAAGAGAACGCGCGCGCTCTTGGCCAATGGAGACAGCGTGCTGTCCGAGATCGCCACGATGGGTATACCTCTCCCCGCGGCTTCTTCCACAACATTGACGACCTCGTTCGCATAGAAGCGGAACGACACCGCAAACAGCAGGTCCGTCTTCCGCATCGCGCGGGCCATATGCGTGGCCAGTCCGCCGCCCGGATCCAGGAGCACGCAGCGCTTACCCAGCATGGTCAGTATATAGCGAAGGAGTTCGACGACCGGTGCCGAGCGAAGTTGTCCCATCAGATAGACGACGTCGGCCTTCTCGAGCAGGCTAACGGCTTCCGCCAGATCCTCGGGCTGAATACCGGTGAGCATCTCTTTCAGGGACGCGATGTCACGGACGACCAGATCGTGCATGAATCCCATCTCGCTGCGATCCGTCCGCTCCCCCAGTTCCTTCTCCAATGCCTTGACGCGGGCTTCGAAGCCGGGAGCCGCGGTGGACAATCGTTTCTGGAAGAGGCTCTGCAGGTCCTTGAACCCCTCATACCCCAATGCTTGGGCAAATCGGACGAAGCTGGACGCGTGAACGCCGCTGCCTTCCCCGATCGAGTTCACCGATCGCACCGCGACGTCATTCGGATTTTGGGTGAGATACAACGCAATCTTCTGGTACGACTTGCTCATCCCATCATACCGGTCGTGTATCACGCGGATGAGATCCTCATAGTCCTTGGGAGCCTCGACCTTCTCGTCCACGATGCACATCCTTGCAATTTTTGTTGCATGATGGCGTCTTTGAAGGTTTTTGACCAGCAGAGAGTTGTCAACTCTGTCATGGGGCCACAAGTTGTGACTTTCGGTCGTACTGCGCAGGTCAGCTTCGCGCTAGAAAAACGGATCGGAGCGCCGAAGAGTGCGCATCGCGCGTCCGCGCACCAAGAGGGCTGCGACGGGTCCGTGCGAAGGAGACGCGTCAGAGGAGCAGCGGTTTCGGACAGGCTTAGGAATAGAAGGCCGGAAAGTCGACCGCTCCACCGCCCTACCAAAAGGCTTCGCGGCGGCGAAGATCTTTGCCGACGCCGCCCACTACGACTTGGAGAATACCTGCTGCCTTATGCGATCCGCAGAGTTACCGATCCGGAAGCAAGCCTCATAGTCTTCTTGGAGAGCACATATCGCGCCGCCGCAGACCTCGCGGACTGGGATTCAGCCGGTCTCGAATGTGCATTCGGGCAACCTCTGCGACCACGGGCTCCGCAAGTGCTCTGTCGCGCCGACGTTCGCAACGGCAAGTCCGTCCTACGACCCTGAAAACATCATCGGCTGCGCTTCAGCGGTACTGCATTTGGTACTGCATCGCCAACTTAAATCCCATTAAGCTTTGATTTTTATTATCTTTTCCGGATCAGTCCGTCCAGTCCATCATCGTCCCGACTCGCAATTTCGAGTTCGTGGTTGCTCGATCTCGATTTGTTGTCAGGCCGCTTGCCGACGATAGCAAAAGAACGCCTCCTCGATAGGGGGTCTTGCGATGTAGCGGTCTAGCGACTCGGCCCCCCACATTTGCAGCGGAATATTCTGTGAGTATCATTTGTCCGATTTACACGTCGCTGTTCGCTTTTGCCGAACGAACTATTGAGGCAGCTTCCGCACAAAGCCACATCCTATTATGGCAGGATGATCTCGCCCTGTTGGGATGATATGGATATGCGGATCTGGTTGCACTCATGGCAACATAGCCCTGTTTCTTTGCCACGAAGCTGCCGAAGCAACTGCCTATTTTGGCTTCGCGCGGCTGCGGCTTTTGCGCGCCGATATCTCCGAGGCAGCGTCTATGAAGAGTGACGCGATTTCCTATCCGCCGAGAGGACTCTCTCGCGACGAAGCCGCACGCTACGTCGGTGTCGGATCGACGCTTTTTGAAGAGATGGTTGCTGACGGGCGCATGCCGAGACCTAAACACATCAACAGTCGGGCCGTCTGGGACCGTGTAGCGCTCGACATCGCGTTCACCTCGTTACCCGACAAAAACAACGGTCTGCAACAGCTTTTGGAGCGGAGCAAAAAGGAAGCAAGGAGATAGAATAGGCAGCTTGCGCATACGCTGCTGGCGTAATAAAGTCGCGGGCTCGTACGGAACACGCGACGTGAACGATCGTGAAAAGCTTGCGCAAGAAGTTAAAATTTGGCGCGCCAAGGCAGGATTCACGGCCGAAGCCGCAGCCAAGGTGCTTGGGATACCCAAGCGCACATTTGAAGGCATTGAGCAAGGCAGGGGCTTCCCTTACCCGTTGCTCCTTCGGGTCGCCATGGAGAGCAAAGGCCCTTCGCCTCCGGCGACGATCGAGGTGCCCCGGCGCTTGGAACAGCAGAAGGCTGGAAGGAGGGCTTAATGGGCCGGCCATTCAAGGATGACAAATATCCCGGAGTCTCGTCGCGCCTAAAAGGCGGTAAACTCGTCTATCGTTACCGCGGCAAGGGAAAGCCCGAAATTCGGCTTCCAGGCCGGCCGGGTGATCCAGAGTTCGAAGCCGCCTATGGACGGGCAACTCAAGGCCAGAGTCAGAAGGCCGTGATCATCGACTTGCCTGGACGGGCGTTGCCAAAGACTTTCGGTCATGCTGCCCGCCGACTTGAAACGACGATGGAATGGCTGGACTTCGACCAAGCGACCCAGCAGAAGAATGCTCGGCTTATTGAACGCTTCCTTGAGATGAAGGTCGATCCCGCCTATCCGCTGACCTGGCGCGACACGCCGATCGAGCATCTCGATGCCGACCGTCTGCGTGCGATTATCGAAGGCGTCTTTGGCACCAGACGGACAGTCGCAAAGCACCTGCTGGTAGCGATCAAAAAGCTCCTTTGGGTGGCGATTGACGTTGAGAAGTGGATCAAGCCGCAGGACGATCCTTCGCTGTCAATTCGCGTTCGCATTCCCAAATCGACGGCCAATCCCGGGTGGCCGATGGCCATTCGTGAAAAGTTCGAGGCGCGCCATGCGGTCGGCTCGGCGGCGCGCACCTGCTATGCCCTCGGCTTCTGGCTCGGGAATAGACGCGGCGATATCGCCACACTGGAATGGGAAGATCTGGTCAGCGAGGAAATCGAACTGTTCGATGGCTCGCTGGTTTTGATCGAGGCCTTCGAGTTCCGGCAGAAAAAGAACCGAAACCGCCACGGCGGCAGGGAAGTGTTTATCCCCGTCGTGGACAAGCTGGCGCAGGCTCTGGAGCCGCTAGACCGTTCGAAAGGTGGACCGGTATTGAGGAATGGCTATGGGCGTCCGTTTGCGGAAAAAAGCCTCACCGGCATGATGGCACATTGGAACAAGCAGGCCGGCATTCCGGAGGGCTACACCCTGCACGGGCTCCGGCGTACCTTCGGCACGTATCTCGCCGAATGCAACATTCAGGCACGCGCCATTATGGAAGCGATGGGACATTCCTCCATGACGGTGACGGACGCGTACGTACGGGAAGCCAACAAGAAGCGGATGGCCGTCGATATCGCCCGCGCGATCAACGAGCGGGAGGCGAAACGCGACGCCATAAAGCAGCGGACACCGCTTCGCGTCATCAAGTGAATGGTTTCAATTCGGACCGGTGCAGGGCGGCTTATCGGCCGCCCTTTTTTGTTGGGCCCATAATCGGCCCAAAACGTTTTGGGCCGAGGCCACTTTTTCGCACTAAAATCAAAGATCTTGGTGGGCCCGGAGGGTATTCAGAAAGCCATAAAAATCAATTGGTAAGAGATCAGTGGGACTTCAGAGCATTCAAATCTTTTCCAATATTTTTCAATGTTGTTGTCCCACTCAGAAGTGCCTCAGTCCACCAAGCCGACGCACTGAACGCCTCACTCGGAAGGGAGGTTTGCGCAAGGTGAAAGGAAGATCGCGTCGGTGTGCAGCCTTCCTGAGAAAGGTCGCGGTAGAGCCAACTGCTGACGCTCAGCGCGAAGACATCAATGTCCTGTTATGGGGCCGTCAGAGGACCGGCCGCTTCTCGCGCCCAGAAAGCGATAGCAGACATGCAATAGGTGGTACAAAAGTCTCTAGTGTGACCCTTTCGAGACATTTGCGTGCGGCATTTGCGTCTCGAAAGCGGTTCTTCAGTGCTACCAGCACCAACGACCGTCTGCGGTCGTTCAGAACACGGGTTACCGTCTCTAAACCGGATACTGGACCGGGCAGCCGCCGGAAATTGATCGAATGGAGGTGATCGCCTGTCAGGAGGCGTTCAAAAACGACCTACGACCGCGATCTTCATCGCGGCCGTTTTCATGGTGTCATTCCCGGCTATGCTGACAAGTTCTTTATGATCGGCAGCTTGCGGATCGTCTTGCCCGTCGCCGCCCGTAGCGCGTTGGCGACGGCCGGGCCGATCGGCGGCACACCGGGCTCGCCAACGCCCGTGGGCGGCTCGTCGGACGGCATAATGTGCACCTCGACGCGCGGCATCTGCTCGATCCTGAGCGGCGTATAGGTGTCGTAGTTCTCTTGGTCTATGACACCGCCCGTCAGGGTCAGCTCCTCCTGGAGGATCGCGCCTAGCCCGAAGCCGATACCGCCCTCCATCTGAGCGCGGATCTGGTCAGGATTTATCGCGGTGCCGCAATCTACCGCGCAGACGACGCGGTCGACTTTGAAATCATTTGCATCGTTGAAGGTGATCTCCACCACCTCGGCGACATAGGTCGAGAGGCTTTCATGCAGGGCCACGCCGCGGAAACGGCCTTCCGGCAGAGGCTTGTCCCAGCCTGCCTTCTCAGCAGCCAATTTCAGCACGCCGGCATGCCGTGGATGGTGACCGAGCATCGACAAGCGGAAATCGACCGGATCACGGTTCGCAGCGGCGGCGAGCTCATCGATCAGGGTTTCCATTGTGTAAGCGGTGTGGGTGGAGCCTACCGAACGCCACCACAGCACTGGGATGTTCACGTCCGTCGTGGTCAGCTCGACCTTCAGGTTCGGGATCGCATAGGGCAGGTTGGTGGCGCCCTCCACGGAGGTCGGATCGATGCCGTTCTCGATCATCGCCGCAAAGGGCGAACCGCCCGCGATCGATTGGCCCACGATGTGGTCATGGAGAGCGACGACATTGCCTTCCTTGTCGAGCCCCGCCTTGACTGCGTGCACATAGACCGGCCGGTACCGCCCACCCCGCATGTCGTTCTCGCGGGTCCACTGCACCTTCACTGGCTTGCCGGGTCCCAGTGCACGCGCTGTGGAAACAGCTTCGATAATGAGATCTGCGTCCGAGACCGCTCGGCGGCCGAAGCTGCCGCCGGTCTTCATCACGTGCAGCCTCACCTTGTCCGGCGTGGTGCCGCCTACTTGAGCGGCAGCCGCCTGATAAAGATCGGGCATCTGGTGTCCGCCCCAGACGTCGATGGTGCCGTCTTCGTTGATTCGGGCGGCCGCGTTGAGTGGCTCGATCGAAGCATGGACAAGATAGGGGAATTCGTAGTGCCCTTGGATGACTTTCTCAGCACTGGCCAACGCTGCGGGAGTGTTACCGTCGTCGCGCGCGGTGGCCGCGCCCGGATCGTCTGCTGCCTTAGTGTATTCGGCCATGATCTCGGCCGTGCCGCGCCTTTCGGCCTTCTCTTCGTTCCAGGTCACCTCCACGAGATCGCGGCCCTTGAGCGCCGTCCACATGTCCCTGCCGACCACGGCAATGCCGCGCGGCGTCTGGACGACATCGACAATGCCGTCGAGTGCCTTGGCCTTGGAGGCGTCGAAGCTCTCGATCTCAGCGCCGAACTTCGGCGGATGGATCATAACGGCCGTATTGAGTCCATCTATCTTGAGGTCGATCGTGTAGGTCTGCGCGCCATTGGTCTTGCCGGCGGAATCGTAGCGCTTGAGGCTGTCCGATCCGATCTGGGCCCACTTGTCGCGCGGCTTTAGCGGCACGTCGTCGGGAACCGGCATTCCCGCTGCGGCTTTAGCCAGGTCACCGAAGCGCGCCTGCATCCCTGAGGCGTGCGACACGACCCCGGAAGCGACTGTGATCTCGCCGGCTGGCACGTCCCACCGCTGCGCCGCGGCCGCCACCAGCATGGCCCGTGCGGCAGCACCCGCCTTGCGGTAGCGCTCCCACGACGAGCTCATCGACGTGGAGCCACCGGTTCCCTGCGCGGCCCCGCCCCAGGCGAGATTGCCGTAGAGCGCGGTATTGCCATATCCGCCGACCACGTGGACCTGCGCCCAGGCGCCGTCGAGCTCTTCCATAACCAGGGTGGCGATGCCGAAATAGGAGCCTTGTCCCATCTCGAACTGCGACGAGTGGATGACGATTCGGTTCTCCGGTGTGATCTCGACATAGGTCTGGAAGGGGTTCGCCTGGACCGCTGCAGGCGTCGTTTGTGCGTTGGCGGGCGCGGCCATCATTAGCCGGTAGCCCACGGCGAAGCCCGCGGTGGTGACGGCCGTGCCGAGGAGGAACTGGCGCCGCGTGGGCCCCACGGCATTATGCTTCGGGAGAAACTGCAACATGCCTCAAGTCTCCAGCCGGTTGGCGGTCTCGTGGATGGCCGCGCGGATGCGATGATAGGTGGCGCAGCGGCAGAGATTGCCGCTCATCGCCGAATCAATATCATCGTCCGTCGGCTTCGGCGTCTCTGTCAGGAGGGCCACGGCCGACATGATCTGGCCAGACTGGCAATAGCCGCATTGAGGTACGTCGAACTCGGCCCACACGGCCTGGACCGTTTCGCCGATCTTGCCCGACACGCCCTCAATGGTGGTGATCGAGGCTCCTTCGATGTCGCCGACTGCGGTCTGGCACGAGCGCGTCGGCATGCCGTTAACGTGAACCGTGCAAGCGCCGCACTGGGCAAGGCCGCAACCGAATTTCGTTCCTGTGAGTCCGATGCCGTCACGGATCGCCCAGAGCAGCGGCATCTCTGGATCGACGTCGAGTGTTCGCGCCTCGCCATTGAGGGTAAAAGCGACCATGGCTTGCTCTCCTTGTCCTGAGCTGGCTATCTCGTTGCGCCTCCGCCCGGCTAGGAACCGGACTCTTCTTGCTGAGGCATAGCGACCACAGACTAGGATCGCGCAGCTCGAGCAACAAGCCGCTAGCTGGCAATCGCGAGATCGTGAAGTGGCTCGTGTCGAAAGGCTGGAGGCAACTGAATGTCATTTTTGGGCCCACCGGCCGGTCAGTTTCCGGCTCGATGACCTGGTTGGCAGTCATTCCGCTTCTAAGCCTAAACCCCAGACATGAACTGTAGCAGCATCATAAAAGACGACATCAAGCGGCGATTTTTCGTTGCGCTGCACCGCTAGCTCGTTCGCGTGGTTCATGATCCGCTGGTTATCCGCGGATGCTGGTTCACCATAGGTGCCAGAAACTTGCCACGCGCTATGCGGTTAAGGATGTGGTCGTCATTCGTAGCGAGCGAATGGCCGACAATGAAGAAGCAATGGCTGGCGGTCTTCCCATTCGCGGTGAACTGCTTGAAGCCTTGGTACAGGTAGGCATTGTGACGGATCTTCGCCTTCTTCTGGGCGCTGGTGGGCTGATGAAGGGCGGCTTAGGGTCATGATTCCCGCTGCAATGACCGATGAGTCACAGACGCTGCATTTCGCGCTAGACCGCAACTGCGGTATTCTCGATCATACGCTCAGCCATCCTATTCGCACCTCGTTGCCGCCGTTCGCCGCACCTATCGATCGGAGGCCTTCCAGCCTCGCGATAGCCGCGCTATGTGGCTGCACACAACCTGACGACGAACAGGAGCAAGATTGGACATAGAAGCCAGCACAAGATCGCCCTCCCCCTGTCCTTGCTCGTTTTCATGCGAAAACAATCGAACTGAGTGCTGCGGGGATAGCGAGGTCGATTTGGCCCACTTCAGAGCGAAGTCGGCCATAAGCCATTGATATAATTTTGATGGGCCCTGAGGGTGCTTGGAAAGTCAGAAATATCAAAGGCTATTCGACAGTGGGACTGTGTTGCGTTACTATGCTCTCCGGTCTTTTCCGGTTGATTTGTCCCACCCCTGATGCCGATTGCGGTCATTCGCCGCTGCCTTGGTCAATTCCCGATTCCACAAGCATCCGGTCCTGAGTGGGCAGACGGGCTTCCTAGTGGTAATTAGTCAGCGACACGTTGACCGTTCTCGTCACGCGGGTGAAATCTACGTTCGACCATATACGTCGTCGAAGCGAACGATATCATCCTCGCCGAGATAATCGCCGCTCTGCACTTCAATGATCACCAGGTCAATTTTGCCTGGGTTCTCCAGCCGATGCTTATGGCCGCAGGGGATGTAGGCTGATTCGTTTGTCGCCAGGAACAACTCCTGCTCGCCATTGACGATTTTCGCGGAGCCGCTGACCACGACCCAGTGCTCCGAACGATGATAGTGCATCTGCAGGCTCAGCCGCCGACCGGGCTTCACCTCGATGCGTTGATCTTGAAGCGCTCGCCTTCCTCAAGAACCGTGTAGGTACCCCACGGCCGGTGTACCGTGCTATGGACCAGGTGAGCTTCATGTCCTGAAGCCTTGAGGCCCTCGAACAGCTTCTTGACGTCCTGAACGCGGTCGCGGGATGCGACAAGCAAAGCGTCCGGGGAATCGACGATCACCAGATCGCTGACGCCGACCGTGCCGATGACGCGCTTGTCGGAGCTCACATAGCTGCCGGTCGTGTCGACCATATGCACATCGCCGCGTATCCTGTTCCCGCTTTCGTCGGGGGCGATCAAATCGGCCATTGCGTTCCAGGATCCGATGTCGTTCCAATCCATGTCGCAGGCAACCACGGCAAGTTTGTTCGTCTTCTCCATGACAGCGTAGTCGAGCGAGATTCGCGGGGCGGAGCCGAAATGCTCAGGCGCGAGTTCGATCTTGGCAAAGCCTTCGCCTTGACTGAAGCGGCCGTTCTCGTAGCTGTCGGAGACGGCCTGGATCACCGCGGGGCAATGCGATGCCATCTCGTCGAGCATGGTTTGTGCGCTAAAGCAGAAAATGCCGGCGTTCCAAAAGAAGCGCTTGGACGCGACATAGGCTTTGGCTGTGTCCAGATCCGGTTTTTCAACGAAACGGACGACTTTCTCACCATCCGCTTCGATATAGCCGAATGCCGTGTCCGGTCTGGTTGGGGTGATGCCCAATGTGGCGATCCGCCCGAGCTTCGCATGTTCGATGGCCCGGCACATGACGTCTAAAAATGCAGGCAGGTTGCCAACCACGTGATCGGCTGGGAAGACGCATAGAATCGCGTCAGGGCCTTGCGTTGCCTTGGCATGGATGGCGGCTGCCGCAACGGCTGCGGCCGTATCCCGGCCTTCAGGCTCGAGCAGAAAGGTGCGTGGCAGGACCACGGAATCCAGTTCGTCGAACTCGTCCTTCGTAACGAAGAGGTGTTCCCCGGATATCACACCGACGAGTTCCACTACGCCCTCTATCGAAGCGGCGCGCAGCACAGTGTGCTGAATGAGAGAATGTCCATCTGCTACTTTGAGGAAAGGTTTGGGGTGCGATTGCCTCGAAGCGGGCCATAGCCGCGATCCGGCTCCACCGCTGATGATGACGGGAACCACTTTCATTAAACAACCTCGATTTCGTCTCTGGACGTCATTGCCCGCGCCCTTAGCGTCAGCGTCACGACCGCCATCGCTCTGTGATGGTCTTGCGGCGCTCCGAGTAACAGCGAAGTTCTGGCGCGTTGCCGGACGGCCGCAGATGAATGATCTCGCCATTCTGTATTCGTGCCCTAAGGCCGTCGGTTTCATCGACGTCGGCAACAGTCCCGAATGGAGCCAAGAACTGCTGCAGTGTGTCCGGATCCTCGAGCCTGCGGATCAAGCTGAGCAGCTGCGGGACATTTAGCGTATGCCATGGCCCGCCTCTCGTGAATTGCGGTCGATGTCTCTATGCCTGTTCGTTGCATCTGCCGAATTGCCCCGGTAGCGGGCCCTAATCAAGATGAGAGATTCTTTGGCTGCCTTCTATCAAAATCAAACGACTTGGGTCCTTCAGATCGAACTCAATTACCCGCGGTACGAAAAGGCGTGCATATCGTGTAAAGGCGCTCGTCGGAGGAAACCGAATAACGGTATCGCAGCGCCCGAGAAGATACATCTCAACGAGGGCGGAAATTGCGCCGTCCATCCCAAGTGCTGCAGTGTGCAAGGGGCCGTCTTGATCGGATCGGAAATGCTTGGGGACGGTGAGAAGATCGGGAAACCTGGCCGACAGGTGATCCAGGATTTGCGCGCTGTCCGTGCACAAGAACAGCCGCACAGGCTTGGGGTGCGGTAACGCTTTAGCCTTATCAACCGCAGTGCACACTTGTCGAACGGCGAACTCCGGATCGGCCCAGTAGGGCGCATGGTCCATGATGTCTTCACCGTTACCATGTCGAACATGAACCCCGATGATGCTGTGCCCCTCAAAACATTCTTGGTAAATGGCATCTATGCGTGTTTGAATTTCAGACCGAGGCTTGACACTCTGGAAGACCTGCCGCTCGGCATCCTCATCGCAGCGCCACATCAAGCAAGCGTCACACACTACTGTGTTCGCTTCGACATCGTGTTCGGCCTGAAAGAGCTCGCCCAACTCGTCGCGCTCTTGGAAAATCTGCTCATCTGGGCGGTAAAGGCAGTCGATCGCTGGCCTATTCCACCACTCCGGGAAGAATGGACCCGGGAAGGAAAAGTCGTTGATCCGGTCGTCGCAAATAGCCGGTACGCCAGCGATGTCATTGATCGGTTGGAAGAACACCGGAAAGGCATTTGTGAAGGGTTGGTCGAGATAGCAGGACCCGCGCCAGTCGACGGCTAGCGTTCGTCCCGACCGCTGAGCGTAGCGCCAAGCGGCCGCCAGCGACCACAGACAATCACCGAACCCCGTACGCCTCTGAGAGACGACGAACCTGCGCTTTACCAATCCACTGACCTGCATTTTCGGAAATCTCGTTTCAGAGACGAGGTTGCATCTGGCTTGGGATCTCTTAATCGATACTAGTCGACCGTTACGCCGGGCAATTTGGTAGAGGCTGCGCGTGGGGCAGAAGAGCTCCCTCAGCACTGCCTATCCTTATCTCTGTGACGCTCGCAAATCTTGACGCCGGGTACACTCGCTTCCGGTTTAAATTCAGCGTTTTCTAATGCGCCCGGCGACATGTGTAAAATTGATTGCGTGAATGTGGCCCATCCATGTGATGGATACTAAGGCGTTCCTTGACCATGAGCCTCTGCTGACGTGGGGCCGCGCTTTGCTAAGCGAAACAGCCGGTCGAGGCAGTCCACAAAGTCCCTGTTCAAGTCCAATTCTTAACTGCCTCAACGTAACATGTCATTTGCGGGCGTTTCCTGAAGGACGGATGTGCAGGACCCGCCAGCCGTCGAATGTCAGGCGCAGGCCATCCACGTCATTTATGGCCATCATGGCGTCCGGTCCCATCGAAAGATGCGACACGGCGCCCTCTCACGCTTTCAAGTGCGCCAACATGGCGCAAACTCCTGCCGGATAGCTTTCGAGCCGGCTGGACTGAGCGACTGGCACGCGATGCTGTGCGACGATGGCCGAGAGAGGAATTTTGGCGTCTGCAGCCATGTGGAGGATCGTTCCGACGGTTCTGCGGGTTCTCGGTGTCGGAGCCGACACCTGTGCGAACCCGCTCTCGTCCGTTTTCGACAGGCCCTTGAGGTTCATGACCCTGTTGTTCGCCGAGATCACCCGCCAGTTCAGCGATCCAGGTGAAGATCGGCACGCCTGTCGATGCGGCGATCATCGCCTCGGCCAGCGAAGATGATGAAGAGGGCCATTGGGTCAAGTACAAGCGCCGACCAGCGTTTCATTGCTTCAAAGCCCATTTCGGTGCCTACGCCGATACGGCCCTTGTCGAGGAGATCGCCGTCACGGCGCCCACACCGAGGACGGCAACGCCGTTCCTGATGCTCTGCCCGACAATCCCGGCGAAGTGTTTGCCGACAGCGCCTACCGAGGCAATCATCTCGGCGACGCGGTGCGCGCCAAGGGTGGAAGGCCGCGCATCGTCGCAACCGCTGTGGGGGCGCGACGAGGCCGAAAGCTCGACGCCTGGAACCAACCGATCCACAGAATTTGTACTCGGATCGAGAAGATCTTCGGCACCTGTAGCCGGATGCGATGGCGAGGGCTGGCAAAGGCGGCCGTTCAAATTCGCCGCACTGCGATCGCCTACAGTATGAACACAGTTTGATGGTCGCCTCGTCCCCCCATCGTTGAAGCCCAGCTACCGTTTTCGGGCTAGCGCGCCCGAAATTCCTTGGAGGTCAATACGTAATGCCCTACCCGGCTTTTCGCCGCCGTCTCAGATGTGCGGTTCGCCCAAAGCCCCCGACTGCCACGAACTTTGTCTTCGCGCGGAGCGAAACCTCGCGCCCACGACTTTGTGCCGCCGATGTGCCGCGCTGCCCTGTCAAACAATCCATTTTATGGATGCACCTCATCCAAACAATCGATTTCACTGATCAAAACAATTTCCATTAGAAGACGCTGAAGCAGGCAATGATTAAGATTACTTGGTTAGCGCAAGAGAGCGGTAAGGTGGAGTTGTCGGCTTGGACCCACATGCCCGCCATTTTATCTGGGAATGGCTACGTGCCCTGTTGGCGCAGGGCAAGACGATTCTACTGGCCACCCACTTCGTGGAAGAAGCGGAGCGGCTATGCAACCGACCTGCGTGCTTGAGAACGGACGTGCGTCCTCACTCGCTGATTGATGAGCAAATCGGGTGCGACGTGATTGAAATCTATGTCGCTCACCCCGTGAGCTGAGTTCGGCACTCAGGCCGCATGTGCGACTTAGGCAGGTTAGCGGCGAGACTCTGTTTTGCTATGCCTCCAAGCAGGAGCAGGTGTGCTCGCTGGCTGACACTGTCAATGACGAGCTCCGCGCCGCATCTGTCGAAATCCTACCATAGGGTATGGGGCGGGCCGCAGTTTGCTGGCGGTGTGGCGAGCCGGAGTCGAAACTTCAACTATAATAGAGCAGGAAGAAAATGGGCGAGAACAGGAAAGTTGCTCTGGTTACGGGCATAACGGGACAGGATGGTGCCTATCTTACCCGTCTTCTGCTGGAAAAAGGCTACGTCGTTCATGGGATTAAGCGACGTTCCTCTTCCTTCAACACGGGTCGCATCGAAGACATCTACCAAGACCCGCACGATCCCGATCCGCGCCTAATTTTGCATTACGGTGACCTCACTGATGCGACTAATCTCATCCGAGTAGTTCAGGAATCCCAGCCAGACGAGATTTACAACTTGGCCGCTCAGAGCCATGTCCAGGTGTCGTTCGAAACGCCGGAATACACAGCAAACGCCGACGGTATCGGAACATTGCGACTTCTTGAGGCGATCCGCCTCCTCGGTCTGAAGGACAAGACCCGCTTCTATCAGGCCTCGACTTCAGAGCTCTACGGCCTCGTGCAATCCGTACCGCAGAACGAAACAACGCCCTTTTATCCGCGCAGCCCTTACGCCGCCGCCAAGCTCTACGCCTACTGGATCGTGGTCAACTATCGCGAGGCCTATGGTATCCATGCTTCCAACGGCATTCTCTTCAATCATGAAAGCCCACTGCGCGGCGAAACTTTTGTGACGCGCAAGATCACCCGCGCCGCCGCTGCTATCTACCTCGGCAAGCAGGACAAGCTTTATCTCGGCAATCTGGATGCTCAACGCGATTGGGGCCATGCGCGTGAGTACGTGCGTGGTATGTGGATGATGATGCAGCAGGATCAACCGGATGATTACGTGCTGGCGACGGGCAAGACGACCCCTGTCCGCCAATTCGTCGAATGGGTTTTCGAAGATGTCGGCGTCGCGCTCGAATGGCGTGGTGAGGGAGTCGACGAAAAGGGCTATGATGTCGAGACCGGCAGATGCCTAGTCCAGGTAGACCCACGCTACTTCCGCCCCACGGAAGTCGATCTTCTCCTGGGCGATGCCACCAAGGCGAAGGAGAAGCTCGGCTGGGTGCATGAGACATCCGTGCGCGAGCTCGCCGCGGAAATGGTGCGGGAAGACCTCAAGGTCATGCAGACATCGGTAATCATGAAGGAAGCATAATGTACGATCTGAAGGGAAAAGCCGTGTGGGTCGCGGGCCACAAGCATGGTGGGCAGCGCTGTTGTAGGCCGCCTCGCGTCTGAAGACTGCAAAGTTATGGCCGCCCTGACGTTTCCCCCAATTCTATCCAGTCGTGAGTTCGTTTCCGGGGGTGGATTTGCCCTGATGGCCGGTGGACGCGACGGGTGCTGGCGCGGAGCGTTTCACGTTGCGCAGCGCGAGCGACCGTCGCGGGTTGAAGGTCGATGCACATTCGTTGGGTGTCTGCCATCCGATGTGCGAGTGCGGACGCGCGCCGTTGTACAACACGACGAGAGAACGCCCACGGGACCGAGGAACGCAAGTTTCTTTATCCATGGCATCCCTGGGCCGGGCGTTGTGT
>NZ_JAMYND010000053.1:0-31784 GCF_040318885.1 Mesorhizobium sp. M0998 | reverse complement strand
GACGCTCCCTCTCTTACGGTGGCTGTCAAACACCACCATTCTGGCACATCGATGCCGTCGAGGGGGCGTCCACCCCATCACTATCGCCCGATAAGCCGCGGCGGTCGCAGCGAAGCTCATCGATGCGCGGATCAGCAAACGTGTCCGGTGCTGTCCCGACCGCAAGCATTGGCCGCTATCCCGGAGCTGGAACAAAAAAAGCCCGCTGCCGGGAGGAGGTGGCAGCGGGCTCGATTTCGAATACGGCACGGGAGGAGGTGTGCCGCACTCAGCGTCGGCATCGCATCTGGGAGGAGTAGATGGCCGACACCTGCGAAACTATCGATTGCCCAATGATTCGGCAACCACAAAAGTTGCATAGGTGATGTGCAGATTTGCGGTATCAACCGAATTTTAACCATCGAGGCCCGAGCGACCATCGCCTCGCGCGACATCACTGCACCGGGACATTTTCCTTGAAGATCAGGCGCGGCTCGATAAATTTTCGCGTCAGATAGGGCGCCGACGAGGCGATCGAGCCGAGCAGGCGAATGACCGACTGTTCGGCAATCAGCCGCGCATTCTGGTCGATGACGACGTCGAGCAGATCGTCGACGAGATAGCCGCGCGTCTCGCGCGTCAGATCATGGCAGATGAACACCGGCTTCGTCTGCGGCCTGACTTCGAGCAATGCTTTTGCCACGCCCGAGCGCCCGGCGCCGATACAGTAGATGCCGAGCAGCTCCGGCTCGCTGTGCAGCGCCTTCATGGTCGCGGTATAACTGGCCTCCGGCTCATCGTTGATCTCAACGGCGCTTGTGACCGTCAGATTGGGGAACTCCTCGCCGAGCACGGAGCGAAAGCCCATCTCGCGTTCCTCATGGCCGCGGTAGGAGCGTGAGCCGACGACCATCGCCAGATGGCCCTGGCGGCCGCCGAGGAACCGTCCCATCAGCAGCGCCGCGGTGCGGCCAGCCACCCGGTTGTCGATGCCGACATAGGCCGAGCGGGGCGCACCCGGAACATCGGACACCAGCGTGACCAGGCGGATGCCGGCCTCGACGATCTCGCGCAAGGTGTTGCGCGTTCTCGGATGATCGATGGCGATGACGCCGACGCCGTTCGCCTTGAGCGAGAGGTTTTCGACGGCCGCCTGCAAGGCGCTCGGCGAGATGCCGGCGAGCTTGTGGATGCGGCAGGAGGCGACCAGCGGCAGGCGCGCCGCATAATCCTCGATGTGCCTGGCCAGATCGGCCATGAAGGCATTGCTGCCGATCGGCAGGAAGAATTCGAGATGCGCCGGCCGCGAGGGCAACGCGACCTGGTCGACAACCGGCAGATAGCCGAGCTGCTTGGCCGCCTCCATGACGCGCTGCCGGTTGGCGGCACTGGCCCCCGGCCGGTTGTTGAGCACGCGGTCGACCGTCGCCGTCGACAGGCCGCAGCTCCTGGCAATATCCGAAACGGTGGCTTTCATGTCGCAACCATGTGGCGATGCGATCCAGTGCCTCGACGATCAGCCCGACCCCCGGCTGCTCAGCCGGGCCGTTGCGTGCCCTCGACCAGCGCGTCATGGATCTCCTTGTCCGACATGCCGGTGATGACGCGTTCGACTTCGGCGACGCTGGTCTTCTTCGGGTCAATATCGTCGGCGACCACCTTACCGCGGCGCATGACGACGATGCGGTCGACCACCTGGAAGACATGATGGATGTTGTGGGCGATGAAGATGCAGGAATGGCCGGAATCGCGGGCGCTGCGCACGAAGCTCAGCACGCCTTGCGTTTCGGCGACGCCGAGATTGTTGGTCGGCTCGTCGAGGATGATGAGGTCGCTGTCGAAATGCATGGCGCGCGCAATCGCCACCGCCTGCCGCTCGCCACCGGAGAGCGAGCCGATCGGCGTCGTCGGCGGGATGTTCTTCGAGATGCCGACCTGCTTGAGCAGGTCGCGGGCAACCACGTTCATTGCCTCCTGGTCCATCCGATTGAGGAAGCGCGGCGGCTTGATCGGCTCGCGCCCGAGAAACAGGTTGCGGGCGATCGACAGCTGCGTCACCAGCGCCGAGTCCTGGTAGATCGTCTCGATGCCATGCGCGATGGCGTCGCTGGTAGTGCGCAAATTCACCTTCTTGCCGCGGATGAAGATATCGCCGCTGGTCAGCGGGACCGCGCCCGACAGCACTTTGATCAGCGTCGACTTGCCGGCGCCGTTGTCGCCGAGCAGGCCGACGATCTCCCTTTCGTTGACATGGAAATTGGCATCAACCAGCGCCTGCACGCGGCCATAGGACTTGCGGATATTTTCCATGCGGACAAGCGGTTCGGCCATGGTTCAAGTCCCTGCCTGATGCCGGCGTTCCAGCCATGAATGGAGCGCCATCATGCCGAGGATGATGGCGCCGATGAAAATATTATAGGCAAGGCCCGGCACACCGATCAGCACGATGCCGTTGCGCATCACGCGCAGGATCAGGATACCGAGCACCGTGCCGATGATTGTGCCGCGCCCGCCTGTCAGCGCCGTGCCGCCGATCACCACCATGGCGATGACTTCGAGCTCGTAGCCGGTGCCGCTGTTGGGGTTGGCCGCCGAGGTGCGCAGCGAGGAGATGACCCCGGCAAGCGAGGCCAGGATCGACGACAGGATGAACAGGCCGATCTTGACACCGCTGACATTGACGCCGCGCGCCCTTGCAGCACTCGGGTTGCCGCCGGCTGCCTGGATCCAGTTGCCTGTCCGGCTCTGCGTCAGCACGTAACCGAGCGCGATTGCGGCGGCGATGAACCAGAACAGCGACATGTAGATACGGAACGGCCCGATGAAGAAATCGCCGACCAGCGCTTCCGCCAGCCAGCTGCCCTCGGCGCTCCAGGTCCGCTGCGGAAACCCGTTGGTGACGAACAAAGCGGTGCCGCGCACCACCAGCAGCATGCCCAGCGTCACCAGGAAGGACGGGATCTTGAGCTGCGTCACGAACCAGCCATTGACCAGTCCAATGAACGCAGCGACCACCAGCGCAATGACGAAAGCGGCTTCCAGCGAGGCGACGCCGCTGTTGAACAACGTCCACATCAGGACCGGCGAGAAGCCGAACACCGAGCCGACCGAGAGATCGAATTCGCCTGATGTCATCAACAGCGTCATCGCCAGCGCGATCAGCCCGAGCTCGACCGTGAAGGCCAGCGTGTTCGAGATGTTTTGCGGCGACAGGAAGTCGTGGTTGATGCCCCAGAACACGGCGATCTCGATGACAAGCAGCACGAACGGCCCGAACTCGGGCCGCGCGATCGAGCGTTGGATAAGAGAACGATTTTCCACCTTGGACCCGCGATAGGATTGGATTTGGCCGCGACCGCAACCGGCTTCGGCGGAATGATGAGACAGTCACGGCCGCCGAAGCGGCCGTGACCAACTCGATCGCGGATTTATTTGCCGGACAGGATCTTGTCGTAGACTGCCGCGGTGTCCTTCTCGTAGAGCGCGCCGGTGATCACGTCGAAGCCGGGCGGAATACCGCTCGCCGCCATGTTGGCGAGCGAGAGCGCGACGTAGCTGGTCGCCTGCGGATCCTGCCACTGCGCGGCATTGACGTAGCCGTTCAGCACTTCCTGGGTGGTGTCGAGCGAGTTGCCCCAGCCGACGACCGGGATTTCGCCCGGCTTGACGCCGACCTGGTCGAACACCCGCTTGATCGAACCGGTGACAAGGTCGCCGAGGCCGATAACCGCCTTGACCTTGGCCCTGTTGGCGGTGAGGTAATCGACCATGCGGTTGATCACTTCGGCCTGGTCGAGCGTCGCTTCGGTGATTTCATAGGTGATGCCGAGCGGCTCGAACACGCTCTTGATGCCTTCCTCTTCCTGGACGCCATAGGTGGCGCCGGGAATCTCGACCGGCATCCAGACGAAGTCGCCCTTCTTCACAAGGCCCTTGTCGACCAGATACTGCGCCCAATGTTTGCCGAAGGTGACGTTGTCGCCGCCGACATAGGCGTTGAAGTCCGCCTTCGGGTCGGGCGTGTTGAAGTTGATGATCGGGATGTTCGCCGCCCGCGCTTCCTTGGCGATCTCCACAAGGCTGCCCGGATCAGGGCTGGTCGTGGTGATGCCGTCGGCCTTGGCGGAAATCGCGGCGCGAACAGCCTCCTGCTGCGACGCCACGTCGCCATTGTGGAACGACGTGTTGACGGTGTTGCCGGTGTCCGCCGCCCATTGCTTGGCGCCGGCAAGGAAGTAGGTCCAGACCGGATCGGCCGGGCCGCCATGCGAAATCCAGTAGAACGTCTTGGCCTGTGCCGCGGCCGGAATGGCCAGGGCCACCACCAAGCCAAGTACAAGCAGTCTTAGCCTCGTCAGCATTTGATTTCCTCCCATTTGAACCGAACTCCTCCTCCGACGACGATCGCGGCCAAAAACCGTGCGCGGCCAAAGCCGTGATCGCATTTGCCAGCGTCGACCTGGGCGCATTAGAGCATTCCCTTTTTCGATCGATGGCAAGCCTCGATTGCCAATGGACGTTGGCGCAAGGCACCGCGCCATCAGCAATCCCATCAGATTGCATCAGTTTGGCTGATATTTTCCAGGCGGGCGACGATCGGCCTTGCGACCGTCATGCAATGCTGCGCGGCGGCGCGCCGAGCACGGATTGCTCTAGGTCGATAAGCGTCCCGGTCATCAGCCCGGAGGCGTCGCTGAGCAGGAACAGCGTTAGCTGGGCGACTTCGTCCATGGTCAGCAATCGACCAAGCGGCAGGCCGGCGGCGGCAATCTTTGCCCAGTTTTCGCCCTTGCCCAGCCTGCGCGCCTGCATCTCTTGTTCGGCCGGCGTCGCTACCCAGCCCATGTTGATGCCGTTGACGCGGATGCGATCGGAAAGATGCGCGTTGGCAATGTTTCTGCTCAGCGTCGAAAGCGCGCCCTTGGTTGCGGAATAGATGGCAAGGTCCGGCGCACCGCAATGCGCATTCACCGACAGTATGTTGACGATGGCGCCCGCCGCCCGCCGTGTCTTCATGTCGGCTACGGCCGCCTGCATGAGGAAGAACGGCGCGCGCGCATTGACGGAAAACAATCTGTCCCAGTCGTCGATTGTGCCAGTTTCCAGCGAGGCCCGGTCGGTGAGGGCCGCGGCGTTCACCAGACAATCGATGCGGCCGAGTCTTTTGATCGCTTCCGCCATGACAGCTGCAGGCGCGGCCGGATCTCCAAGGTCGGCCTGGATGAAGACGACGGGCCGGCTTGGTCGTGAAAGCTCTTCGGCGATGCGTCTGCCACGCTCGGCATTGCGGCCGACAATGGCGATCCCTTCGCCGCCGTCGGCTGAGGCCAGCCGGACGATGGTCTCGCCAAGCCCTTGCGTTCCGCCGGTAACGACAAGGGTCTTGCCCTCAAGAGCGACGATCAATGGACTCTCCCGAATGCCGACGAGCAGGTAATTTCCAATCAGAGAATTCTAGAATCTATCGGATGTAGGGTGGGGGACTAGATGAGGTCGGCCCTGGCGAGGTCGCGCATCAGATGGCTGGCGCCGTAGGTCCAGTGTGGGCAGTCGGGCGACAGCCGCACGCGGTTGACCAAGGCGCCGAATTTCTCCGACGAGATGGTGACGATGTCGCCGACCTTGTGGGTAAAGCCCTTGCCTGTTTCGCCCCGATCCTTCGACGGCACGAACATGGTGCCGAGATAAAGTGCCAGCCCGTCGGGGTATTGATGATGCGGCCCCATGGCGGCGGCGACCAACTCTTCCGGCGAGCGGCTGATCTCGGCCATCGAACTGGCGCCCTCCAGCGAGAACCCATCCTCGCCCTCGACCTTCAGGCGTACGATCGCCTGCTTCACGTCGCCAATGGAAAACGTCTCATCGAACAGCCGGATAAAGGGGCCAAGTGCTGCCGAAGCGTTGTTGTCCTTGGCTTTGCCGAGCAGCAGCGCCGAGCGCCCCTCGACGTCGCGCAGATTGACGTCGTTGCCGATCGTCGCCCCGACAATCCTGCCGCTGCTGGCGGCAATCATGGCGATCTCCGGCTCCGGATTGTTCCATGTCGAAACCGGATGCAGGCCGACATCGGCGCCGAAGCCGACCGAGGCCATCGGCTGGCACTTGGTGAAGATCTCGGCATCGGGGCCGATGCCGACTTCCAGATATTGCGACCAGGCGCCGCGCGCAATCAGCTTGGCCTTGATCTCCATCGCTTCCGGCGAGCCGGGCTTGAGCTTCGACAGATCGTGGCCGATCAGCCCGGCGATGTCGGCGCGAATGGCATCGGCCTTTTCCGCCGAACCGCGCGCCTGCTCCTCGATCACCCGTTCGAGCAGGCTGACGACAAAGGTGACGCCAGACGCTTTGATCGCCTGAAGGTCGACGGGGGATAGCAGGTACGGTTTCCCCGGATCGCGCGCTGTCTCGAAACTGTTGGCGGCAATGGCATCGAGCGGGCCGATCGGCCGCCCCTTGGCCGAGCGGACGTGCCTCGCCGGATCCGGCAATTCGCAAACGTCGCGCACGGTCGGCGCCACATTTGACGTGATGTCGAAGACCGTGCCGTCACGCACCGTCACCACCAGCGGATGGGAAGCATCGCTCGCCCTGGCGCGGCCCACGAAGAGGCCTTCGGCGGGCAAATGTGTGGCGTTCGTCATGGCTTACATTTCCTGTTGGCTTGTCCTTCGGCCGCGGCACTTTCAACAAATTCCCGCCAAAGGTCTATCCCGCTTGCAGGGCGAGCTTTGTCAATTCTTTCAAGCGGTCTTCGCATCGCTGGACCTTGATCGAGCCTGACGTGCGCCAATGGCGACGGAAAACGCTCTTTCAAAATAATGAAACCGTCGCTAGGGTTTTCACCTACTGAAATCTCCAGGTGACGCTTGCCCGTACGGTTTTCCGATCCAATCTGGCAGAAGCCGCGGACAGCCACCGCGTTCCAGTCGCTTTTTCCCGCCGGCCAATGCGTCGATGTCGTTATCGTCGGCGGCGGTATCATGGGGCTGTCGACAGCCTTGCACGCTGCCCGGTTCGGCCTTGCCGTCCAGGTGCTGGAGGCCGGCGAAATTGGCAATGGCGCATCCGGCCTGAACGGCGGTCAGGTCATTCCCGGCCTGAAATACGATCCGGATTGGCTGCTGGAGCATTTTGGTCTCGAACGCGGCGAAGCGCTCGTCAACTTTGCCGCCTCGACCGCTGACACCGTCTTCGAATTGATCCGCGACGAAAGACTGGCGGTGCCGTTCGTCCGCAATGGCTGGATCCAGGCGGCGCATACCGAGACCGCGCTGAAAGCGGCGGCAAGCCGGGATCGGCAGTGGCGGGCGCGCGGCGCCGATGTCCGGCTGCTGAGCGCGACGGAGATCGCGACGATGACCGGCGCGCAAGGCTATCTCGGCGGCTGGCTCGATCGCCGCGCCGGTGTCATCGATCCGCTCGCCTACACGTCGGAACTGGCGCGCGTCGCTGTAGCGGCGGGCGTGAAAATCGCCGAACGCCAGAACGTGATGCAGATCAGCCAGAATGCTGGCATTTGGCACGTTTCTACAGAAAGCGGCGCCGAACTCAAGGCCAAGGCGATTGTCCTGGCGACCAACGCCTATACCGGCGGCCTGCTTCCCGGCCTCGCCGAGACGATCGTCCCGCTGCATTCCTTCCAGATCGCGACAGCACCGCTATCGTCCAATCTCGCGGCGGCTATCCTGCCGGAAGGGCAGGCAGTGTCGGATTCGCGCCGCATCCTGGTCTATTACCGCAAGAGTGCCGATGGCCGGCTGGTGCTCGGCGGACGCGGCCGCATGGCCTTGCCGAACGGCCCGGCCGACTGGGCGCATCTGGAGCGCGCGCTGCTGCGGCTTTATCCGGCGCTGTCAGACATTGCCATTGAAAAGCGGTGGTTCGGCCGGGTGGCAATGACGCCGGACCATCTCCCGCATATCCACGAGCCAGAGAAGGGTCTGCTGGCGGTCGTCGGTTGCCAGGGCCGCGGCATCGGCCTGATGACCGCGCTTGGCGAGCGCATCGCCTCCTACCTGTCGAGCGGCGACACCAGGCAATTGCCGTTCCCGGTCTCGCCGATCCGGCCGATTCCGTTTCATGCGTTTCGGCAGGTCGGCGTCGCCGCGACGATCGCCTGGTACCGGATGCTGGACGCCTTCGAACGCTGACGTTCATGCCCAAGCATGAAATAGCTTGACAATTTCACAAATATGAAAAAAGCTTAATCGATTTCAAATTTCGATGGACAGCCGATGTCGACCATCGTCGTAACGCAGTTGCTGCCGGAAACCCGGTCTTCGCCGGCCTTCCGCTTCGCCATGCTGCTGCCCGGCGGGCTGGCCACCTTCTTGCTGATCCTTTTCGCCCTTGGCCTGGTGTTCTTTCTCGCCTTTCGCGGCAATGACGGCTCGCTGCTGGGGGCTGGTTTCACCCTTGCGAATTTCGTCACTGTGGCCACCGATCCGCTGTACTGGACGGTGACGCTGCGCTCGCTGGGTATCGCCGGCCTGGTGACGCTGGCAACCGTCGTCACCGCCTATCCCGTTGCCTACTATCTGGCTTTCCATGCCGGGCGGCGGCGCGGGCTGCTGTTGTTCCTGCTCACCCTGCCGTTCTGGACCAGCTATCTCCTGCGCGTCTTCGCCTGGAAGATCGTGCTTGCCTATAATGGCGTGCTGAACTCGGCGCTGATCGAAAGCGGCATCTGGTCGGAGCCGACATTGGCCTTCCTTAATACGCCGGCAGCGGTCGTCGTCACGCTTGCCCACGCTTATGCGCCGTTCGCCATCCTGCCCATCTATGTGGCGCTGGACACGATCCCGAAATCGCTGCTCGAAGCTGCTTCCGATCTCGGCGCAAAACCGTTCACCAGCTTCCGTCGCATCGTGCTGCCCAATTCGATGCCGGGCGTGCTGGCGGCTGCTCTCGTCGTCTTCGTGCCGACCGTCGGCGATTATGTGACGCCGGCGCTGGTCGGCGGCCCTGCCAGTACAATGATCGGCACACTGATCCAGGCCGAGTTCGGCAAGGCCAATGACTGGCCGTTCGGCGCCGCACTCGCCGTCGCCGTCATGCTGGTCATTCTCGCCGTGGTGCTGGTGGTGCGCTTCGCCGACCGGCGATACGGCAGCCGCACATGAACACGGCGCGCCTGGACGCAAAGCAAGGCGGCGGCTGGCTCGGAGCCTATGTCCTTGCCTATCTGGTGTTCCTGTATCTGCCGATACTGCTGATCCCACTGTTTTCCTTCAACAATTCGATCCAAGCGGCATTTCCGCTGCAAGGCTTCACGCTGGAGTGGTACGGCACACTTTACGGCAATTCGGCGCTGTCCGGTGCGCTTGCCACCAGCCTCGTCATCGGCGCCATTGCCGCCACCGGCGCAACACTCTGCGGCATCACCGTGTCCTATATGGACCTCTACGGTCGCTCGCCGCTGGCCGCCACGATCAGTGCCATTGCGCGGCTGCCGATCCTGATCCCCGGCGTCATCGTCGGCATCTCGCTGTTGATCCTGGTCAATCTCGCCGGTTTCGGGCCGTCGCGCATTGCCATTGTGCTCGGCCATGTGTTGGTGGCGCTGCCGACGACGGTGGTGGTCATGCGCAGCCGCTTCGCCGCCATCCCGAAGACCATCCGTGAGGCAGCGCTCGACCTCGGCGCCTCGGACTGGACGACCTTCAGACGGGTGATGCTGCCGCTCAGCCTGCCCGCCATTATTTCGGCGTTCATGCTGGCCTTCCTGACCTCGTTCGACGAGTTCATCGTCGCCTTCTTCCTTGCCGGCACCGAGCCGACGCTGCCGCTCTATATCTGGAGCCAGCTGCGCTTCCCGAAATCGCTGCCGACCGTCATGGCGCTCGGCACGGCGATCCTGGCCGTGTCGTTCGTCATCGCCGCACTCGCCGAAATCCTGCGCCATCGCGGGCTTGCCGCCACCCGGCGGCCAGCGCCCGCCAGCCTGTCAAAACCAGAAGAAACCGAAAGAGGAGAACTGCAATGGCATTCGACTTGAAATCGATAACGGCAAAGACAGCGAAAACCGGACTGGCTGCCTTCGCGCTGGCGCTTGCATCGACTGCCGCCTTTGCCGGCGACAAGCTGCAATATTTCACCTGGTCGGGCTATGAACTGCCCGACTTCAACAAGAGCTTCCTCGCCGCGCACCCCGATGGTGTCGAAGCCTCGATGTTCGGCGACGACGATGACGCCTTCACCAAGGTCAAGGCCGGCTTCCGCCCCGATGTCGCGCACCCTTGCTATGACAAGGTGGCGCGCTGGAACAAGGAAGGCCTGCTGCAGCCGATCGACACCAAGCGCATCAAGAACTGGGATTCGATCTTCCCGGTCTTCAAGAACCTGCCCGACCTGCAGGCCGGCGACGGCAAGGTCTGGATGGTGCCGTGGGACTGGGGCAATACCTCGATCCTCTACCGCACCGATCTGGTGAAGAACCCGGAAGCCAGTTGGAACCTGCTCTGGGACAAACAATATGCCGGGCGCATGGCGACCATCGATGCCGTCCACGACACACCGGTGGTGGCGGCCCTTCTGGCCGGCGTCAATCCATTCGACATGACACCGGAACAGATGGACAAGGTGGCGGAAAAACTGCGCGAGCAGCGCCCGCTGCTCTCGAACTACACCACCGACATGACCTCGGTCGAACAGGCACTGGCGAGCGGCCAGCTGGTCGCGGCCATGACCTGGAACGCCTCGGCCACCTCGCTGAAGAAGCAGGGCGTGCCTGTTGAGTTCATGAAGCCGAAGGAAGGCATGCTGACCTGGGCCTGCGGTTTCGTCATGCTCAAGGACGCCAAGAACGTCGACCTAGCCTATGACTTCATCAACAGCCGGCTGGAAACGGATTCCGGAAAGTATCTGATCCAGGCCTACGGCTATGGCAGCTCGACCAGCTCGGCTTTCGCCGCTGTGCCGAAGGAGGAGTTGGAGAAACTGCAGCTGCCTTCCGATCCCGAGGTGATGCTGAAGACCACGATCTTCACCGGGCCGATGAAGCAGAATGACGAACTCGCCAAGATGTTCGAGAAGGTCAAGGCAGGCGGCTGAGTTCGCTCTTCCTTCTCCCACAAGGGGGAGAAGGGAAGACCACGCGGCGCCGGCCAAAAATACTGTAACAAGGACGAACGAATGGACATGCTGGACGAAGCGGCTGAGAAGCCGAAGGACGACGCCGACGTCAGGGTCGGCCGGCGCGTGCGGGCGCTCAGGCTGGAGCGCAATCTCTCGCTGGCCGAACTTGCCGCCAAAGCCGGCGTGTCGATCGGTGCACTGAGCCAGATAGAGCGCGGCATGTCGTCATTGCGGGTGCGAGTGATCTGGCCGCTCGCCGCCGCCCTCGATATAGAGCCGTCGGCGCTGATCGCTGACGGCAAGGATGTCGGCAACGATCTTTATTGTGTGCGCGCCAACAGCCGGCGTCAGATCCCGGTCAAGTCGGAAGGCATCGCCAAGGCGCTGCTGTCGCCGCCTGCCGCCACGCTGACCGGCATGCTGGTGACCGTTGACGCCGGTGGCGGCACCGCCGAAGCTTACTCCCATGCCGGCCATGAATTCGGCTTCGTCCTGTCGGGCGAGGTCGAGCTGGTGGTCGATTCGACCAGATACGGGCTGAAGGCCGGCGACAGCTTCGCCTTCAGGAGCACGTTGCTGCATGCCTTCCGCAATCCGGGCAGCGAGCGCTGCCAGATCCTGTGGGTCAACACCACCAAGCCGTCCGAGGTTCGCGATGGCGCCTGATCCGCTCGTCCGGCTGGACAAGGTCTCCAAGATTTTCCCCGGCGGCATCGTCGGGCTCGACGCCGTCGATCTTGACATTGCCCGCGGCGAGTTCCTGACCTTGCTCGGACCGTCCGGCTGCGGCAAGACCACCAGCCTGCGTGTCATCGCCGGCTTCGAGAGCCCGTCGAACGGCAAGGTCCTGCTCGAAGGCCGCGACATCACGGCGCTCAGGCCCTTCGCCCGTCCTGTCAATACCGTGTTCCAGGACTACGCGCTGTTCCCACACATGAACGTTGCCGAAAATGTCGGCTTCGGCCTGTCGCTGCGCAAGCTCTCCGGTGCCGAACAGGCAAAGCGCGTCGGCGCAGCGCTCGACATGGTCGGCCTTGCCGAGAAGCCCGGCGCCCGCGTGTCCGAATTGTCGGGTGGCCAGCGCCAGCGCGTCGCACTTGCCCGCGCCATCGTCTGCGAGCCGCGTGTGCTGCTGCTCGACGAGCCGCTGTCGGCGCTCGATGCGCATCTGCGCGAGCAGATGCAGGTCGAACTGAAGCGGCTGCAGTCGCGGCTTGGCACCACTTTCGTCATGGTCACGCACGACCAGACCGAGGCGCTGTCGATCTCAGACCGCATCGTCGTCATGAACAAGGGACGCATAGAGCAGATTGCGCCGCCGGCGACCCTTTACGACCGGCCCGCCACCAAATTCGTCGCCAGCTTCATCGGCACCATGAACCTTCTGCAGTCGCGCTTTGTCGGCCGCGATGGCGAGCGCTTGCGGTTCGCCGCCGGCGCCCTGCCGCTGGAAGCGGTTTCGGAGACGGGCGAACTGCCTGGCGAGGGCACGGTGCGCACCATCGGCGTGCGTCCGGAGGATCTTTTGGCGACGACCGAGGCCACGGCCGGCACTGTACCGGTGCGGGTGAACAGCATCGTCTTTCACGGCCGCACCTTGCGCCTTCATGCAGAGTTGGGGCAGGGGACACAGGTGGTGATCGACGCGCCGCGCCGGACAGAGGGTTTTCAATTCAGCGTCGGCGACGTGGCGCATATCAGCCTGCGCCGTGGTGCCAACTGCCCTATGCTGCCTAGCTAGTCTCACTCATTTCCACAAAACCGGAGCACGGCCCATGAGCAATCATCTCAATTTTTTCATCGGCGGCAAATGGGTCGGCCCGGTGGTTCCGGCAACGCTGGATGTGATCGATCCGTCCACTGAAGAGGCCTACACCAAAATCTCGGTCGGCTCGAAAGCCGATGTCGACAAGGCCGTGGCTGCAGCCAAGGCGGCATTCCCGGCCTTTTCGCAAACGACCAAGGCCGAGCGCCTGAAGCTGCTGAAGCGTATCCTCGACGTCTACAATGAGCGCTACGAGGACATCGCCCAGGCGGTCAGCCAGGAAATGGGCGCGCCGATCAGGTGGGCGCGCGAGGCGCAGGCCTGGGCGGGCAGGGCGCATATGGAAGCCACTATCAAGGCGCTGGAGGATTACGAATTCAGCGAGAAGCGCGGCACCACCATGGTGGTCAAGGAGCCGATCGGCGTCTGCGCGCTGATTACACCGTGGAATTGGCCGCTCAACCAGATAGTCTGCAAGGTGGCGCCGGCCATCGCCGCCGGCTGCACCGTCATTTTAAAGCCTTCCGAAATCGCGCCGATCAGCGGTATCATCTTTTCCGAGGTGATGGACGCCGCCGGCACGCCGAAGGGCGTCTACAATATGGTGAATGGCACCGGTCCGGATGTCGGCCAGGTCATGGCTGGCCATCCCGACGTAGACATGGTCTCGTTCACCGGGTCGACCCGGGCCGGCATCATCGTCGCCAAGACGGCGGCCGAGACCGTCAAGCGCGTGGCGCAGGAGCTCGGCGGCAAATCGGCCAACATCGTGCTGCCCGACGCTGACTTCGAGACGGCTGTGCGCAAGGGTGTCAACGCCTGCTTCGGCAATAGCGGCCAGTCCTGCGATGCGCCGACCCGCATGCTGGTGCCGGCCGGCCGTCACGACGAGGCGCTGACGATCGCCAGAAAGGCCGCCGAACGGCACAAGGTCGGCGACCCGCGCTCGGAGGAGACCAAGCTCGGGCCGGTGGTCAGCAACGTCCAGTTCGACAAGATCCAGCGGTTGATCGAGGCAGGTATCGCCGAGGGTGCGACGCTGGTCACCGGCGGCCCCGGCCGGCCGGAACACCTCAACCGTGGCTATTATGTGCGACCGACCGTTTTCGGCCACGTCAGGCCTGGCATGACCATCGAGAAGGAGGAGATTTTCGGGCCGGTCCTGTCGGTCATCTCCTACGATGACGATGATGATGCGGTGAAGATCGCCAACGACACCGTCTATGGCCTGGCTGCCTATGTGCAGTCCGGGGATATCGACCACGCCCGCAAGATTGCCAGCCGGCTACGCGCCGGGCAGGTGTCGATCAACTATCCGGAATGGGATACGTTCGCGCCCTTCGGCGGCTACAAGCAGTCCGGCAACGGCCGCGAATACGCCGACTGGGCGATCCACGATTTCCTCGAGATCAAGGGCATCATCGGCTACGGCGCCTGAGCGTTCAACATTGGCATTACGCCAACGTCAAGTTTGTTGCGAGCGTTGGTGCCTCGGCACCGGCGTTCGGTTGAACGGCCACGACGGCTTCGTGGCCGCAATGTGAGTGCGAAGCAGGGTCGCCTCAGATCGTCTTGAGATAGCCGGCCAACTGATCCGCCACCGTGCCCCAGCCGTCGTGGAAGCCCATCTCCTCGTGGCTGTTGCGCGTGGCTTCGTCGCGGTGGATGGCGGTGGCGGTGTAGCGCGTCGTCTCGCCATGCGATTGCAGCGATATGACGGCTGTGATGAATGGGTCGCCTGACGGCCGGTAGCCTGGCAGCAGCGCATCGGTCCACACCAGCCGCTCGTCCTGGACGATATCGAGGTAGCAGCAACGCCTATCGTTGACCTCCTTGCCGTCGGGCGACTGCATGCGGGTGCGGAACAGGCCGCCGGGCCGCAGGTCGATCTCGCAATCGGTGATGATCCACGGCTTCGGCGTGAACCATTGGCGGACATGCTCGGGTCTCGTCAGGGCCATCCACAGCAGTTCTCGCGGCGCCTCGATCGTCCGTTCGAGCGCGAGGTCGAGCTTCGGATCGGGTTGGAACAACGGCACCATATTCATCTGTCTTTCTCCTTGAGTTTCAGCACGTAATCGTCGAACTGGTCGAGACGGCGCTCCCACAGCGCACGCTGCTCGGCCAGCCAGTTTTCCGCGAGCTTCAACGGCTCCGGCGCGAGCCGGTAGGTCCTGACGCGGCCGGCCTTTTCCGAATGCACCAGCCCGCAGCCTTCCAGAACCCTGAGGTGTTCGATGAAGGATGGCAGGGCCATTTCGAACGGCTGGGCAAGCTCGCTGACCGAGGCGGGGCTTCGGTTCAGTCGCTCGACCACGCGTCGCCGGGTCGGATCGGCGAGCGCGCGGAAAATGCCATCGATCGGCGGGGGGCTTTCGGTCTGCAGGCCCGTCATGGTCGTTTCCTTGGCTCAAATTAGCTCGGGAAATAGTTAGGACGATTCCTTACTATTGGCAAGCGCGAAAATCGCGGAGCCCGGCGAGGCCGCTGGAAAAGTCAGAGGCGCGGTTTTAGGGTGCCGTCAGATTCGACTGGTCCGAGGACGCGTTTTGACGATCACCATGTACGGCATCACCAATTGCGATACGGTCAAGAAGGCGCGTTCCTGGCTGGCGAGCCACGATGTTGCCTATCGCTTTCACGACTACAGGGTCGAAGGGCTGGATGCGGATCGGCTGAACGGCTGGTCAGGCAAGGTCGGCTGGGAAATCCTGCTCAACAAGGCGAGCACAACGTTCCGTGAACTGTCGGAGGAGGACAGACTGGGCTTGGACGAGAACAAGGCCAAGGCGCTAATGCTGGCCAAACCGACGATGATCAAGCGTCCGGTGCTGGAACTTGGCGACAGGGTTCTCGTTGGCTTCAAGCCGGATGTTTATCAGCAGGCGGTGAGTGGGAAATAGGACCGACCCCCCATGATTCGTCGCGGCACTTTGTCCTGCCGGACATCTCCCCCACAAGGGTGGAGATTGGCAGCTTCGGCGCTCCGCTCGCCACTGCGACCTTGGAGATTGGCGAAAGCCGGCGACATCCGATCTCCCCCCAAGTGGGGGAGATGGCCGGCAGGCCAGAGGGGGGCGCTGTCCCGCCGGCGTGACTAATTGATCCCACGTAAATAGCTCGCCAGTGCCACCGCATTGTTGTGCGCCTCGTCATGGGCGCCGTAGAGCAGCGTCACCTTGCCTTCACGGAGCAAGGCACGTAGTTCCGCCACCGCCTCGCCGTTCCGGTCGAGCTCATCGCGGTATCGCCGCTGGAACTCCGCCCAGCGCGCCGGCTCATGGCCGAACCATTTGCGCAACCCATTGCTTGGCGCGATGTCCTTTAGCCATAGCGTCAGCGCCGCGTCCTCTTTGCGGACGCCGCGAGGCCATATGCGGTCGACGAGCACCCGCTGCCCGTCATCGGGCGCCGGCGGCTCATAGATGCGCTTGACCGCGAGCTCCATTGCCAACTCCGCATGGGCCAGCAGGCGCCGCTGCTTGCTGCCCTTCGTTTAGAGATCCCGGGCCTAAACCCACTCGCCCTTGCGCATCACCGGCACGCGGTTGCCGTCCTTATGGACGCCGTCTATGTCGATCTTGTCCGAGCCGATCATCCAGTCGATGTGGATGAAACTCTTGTTGCCGCCGCGCGCCGCGATCTCGTCCTGGCTGAGCGAGGCGCCGTCGACGAAGCACTTCGAATAGCACTGGCCGAGCGCGATGTGACAGGCGGCGTTCTCGTCGAACAGCGTGTTGAAAAACAGCAGCCCGCTCTTGGCGATCGGCGAGGAATGCGGCACCAGCGCCACCTCGCCGAGACGGCGCGAGCCTTCGTCGGTGTCGAGCACCTTTTGCAGCACATCCTCGCCCTTCGTGGCCTTGGCCTCGACAATGCGGCCCGCCTCGAAACGCACCGCAATGCCGTCGATCAGGGTACCCTGATAGGACAGCGGCTTGGTGCTGGTGACATGGCCTTCGACGCGCCTTGCATGCGGCGTGGTGAAAACCTCTTCGGTCGGGATGTTGGGGTTGCAGGTGATGCCGTTCTTGGCGGTCGAGGCGCCGCCCATCCACTCGTGGCCGTCGGCCAGCCCGACGGTCAGGTCGGTGCCGGGGCCGGTGAAGTGCAGTGCGTGGAAATTGTGGCCGTTCAGCCATTCGGTGCGGCTCTTCAACGCCGCATTGTGCGCCGTCCAATTGCCGATCGGGTCTTCGACATCCACCCGCGAGGCGGCAAAGATAGCGTCAGCGAGCTTGGCCACGGCGACGTCGTCGGCGTCGTCCGGGAATACCTGCTTGGCCCAGGCCTGATCGGGATAGGCGACGATGTTCCAGTTGATGTCGAAGCCGGTGATCTTCTCCAGCGCCGGCTGGTAAGCCATCGAATTCGCCTTGTTGGCACGCGCCACCTTTGCCGGGTCCTGAGAAGAAAGCAGCGACGGATCCTCGCCGCGCACGGCGAGCCTCGCCGCATTGTTGGCGAAGGCTTTTGCCATGCCTTCGTAGAGCCAGCCGGCGGCGCGGTCGAAACCGGCGTCGGCGCCGTAGCGGAAGCGCGCGAGAGTGATCTCATCGTCGTTGAAGATCGGCGTCACCAGGCCGGCACCTGCCTTGTAGGCGTGCTCGACGATCCGCCGCGTCAAAGGCAGCGCGGCAATAGACGAGGTCAGCACCAGATCCTGCCCCGGCTGCAATTGCAGCCCGACCTTGACGGCGACCTCCGCCAGCCTGTCGAGCTTCACCGGGTCGATGCTTGCGGAAACGCCGCGCGAATGTGTGGTCATGATCCTGCCTGCCGTGATTGGGGACTGTGTCTTACATAGACCGGCGCTGCCGACCTTTCCACTCTGATGAACCGGCAGCCCTAGCTGGCCCTCTCGAGCGACCTGAACTGCGCCATCGTCGCCTCGATCTCTTCGCGGATCCAGGTCTTGAAATCCCTGACCTTGCGGCTTTCGCCCTTGCTGGCCGAAGTTACCAGCCAATAGCCGAGCCCGCTCTGGGCGCGTACGCCGAACGGCGCAACGAGACGGCCGTCGGCCAGCGCGTCGGCGGCGAGCAACTGCCAGCCGAGCATGACCCCGTGGCCGGCAATCGCCGATTCCAGGCACAGCATCGGATCGGTGAAGCGCGCGCCCTTCATGAAGGTGACCGGCTTCACCCCGGCCGCTTCGAACCAGCTCTCCCAACTGATCATCGACCTTTCGTCGGTGATCGCACAGGTCAAAGCAAGGTCTTCGATCGATTTCAGCTTGCTGGCGATCACCGGTGCACAGATCGGAAACACCTCCTGCGCCAGCAGCAATTCGGCCCGCCCGCCCGGCCATTTGCCGTCGCCGAGCCGAATGGCGACGTCGATGTCCGAACGATCGAGATCGGCAAGCCGCACCGAGGCATCGATGCGCAGGAGCACGTTCGGATGGCGGGCAAAATGCCGCGACAGCCGTGGCAGCAGCCATTTCGAGGCGAAAGCCGGCGCCACCGAAACCACGAGCGTGCACTCCGAGGTTTCGTCGGCAAGCGCCACCGCCTGTGCGAGTTCGCGGAAGCCTGCGCTGAGCCGCGCGCTAAAGACGGTGCCGAATTCGGTCGCCACCAGGCCAGCTGGCGTTCGTCCGAACAGCGCCCGGCCGAGCTGCTTTTCTGTCCGGTTGATCTGCTGGCTGACGGCGCTGACCGAGACGTTGAGCTCGCCGGCCGCCGCCGCAAGCGAGCCCAGGCGGGCAACGGTTTCCACGGCGCGCAAGCCGTTGAGATGGACGCGGTTCAGAGTAGCCATACAGTTTTTCTAAACTGGAGCGGCGGAAATCTCAATTGCCAGACGCTAACGAACGGCGGATTCTAAGTGGGTTACGCAGAGTGAGGAGGCAAATCCGATGAAGATTTTATCATGGCTCGGCGCCTTTTCCCCGATCGGAACGCAGCCGCACCGGCATGACAGCGAGGCCATCAATTGGGTGACCGATCCGCTGTCGCATCCGGTGCTCGACACCATGTCGGAGCGCGAACTCGCCGACATGCCGTTCAGGCTGACCGCGCGTCGTACCCGCTTCGAGACGGCCCCGCCAAGGACCTGCTGCGGCTGAACAAGGACTTGCTGGCACTTCAGGTGAGCCGGCCGCCGACGCGGCTGCGCAGCCCTTCTGGCCCAATAAAAGGCGGATTGTCTCGCCGGCAGGCGCACCTATGGTGCACCGCGATGAACATCGCTTCGCCGTTGCGCCTGGCAATCGCCGGCATGATCGCCCTGGCCGTCGCCATGGGCATCGGCCGTTTCGTCTATACGCCGATCCTGCCCGGCATGATGGAAGAGCTCGGCCTGTCGCCGGCCGATGCCGGCTGGATCGCATCGGCCAATTATCTCGGCTACCTCGTCGGCGCGCTTGCCGCCACCGGCGGCTGGGCGCAAGGCCGCGAGCGCCAGCTGATGCTGGCCGGCCTTGCCGCCACCGCGATCCTCGCCGGCCTGATGGGCCTGACCGGTACCATGCCCGGCTTTCTCCTCATCCGCTTTCTTGCCGGCCTCGCCAGTGCCTTCGTGCTGGTCTTCATGACCAGCATCGTTTTCGGTCATCTCGCCGCGGCCGGGCGAAACGACCTGCAGGTGCTGTATTTCGGCGGTGTCGGCCTCGGCATCGCGGCGTCCTCGGCGCTGTTGGCGCTCCTCGTCACCGAACATGCCGGCTGGGCGGCGGGCTGGCTGTGGTCGGCGGTGATTTCGGCCTGCGGCTTTGCCGCCGTCGCCTTGCTGGCCGGCGGCACCTCGGCCGCGAACAGCACCACCGGGAGCGAGCCGGCACTGCCGAAAGACCGGTCGCTGGTGAAGGTCATTGTCGCCTACGGCCTGTTCGGCTTCGGCTACATCGTCACGGCAACGTTCCTGGTCGCCATCGTCCGCCAGGGCGGCGGCGGCCGCGTCTTCGAGGCCGTGGTCTGGATGGTCACCGGCCTTGCCGGTTTCCCCTCGGTCTGGCTGTGGCAGAAGCTTACGGCCAGGATCGGGCTCTATGCCACCTACGCACTGGGGTGCCTGGTCGAGGTGGTCGGCGTCAGCGCCAGCGTCGCCATGGGCGGGCGCACCGGGCCGCTGCTCGGCGGCCTTCTTGTCGGCGGCACCTTCATCGCCATCACCGCGCTTGGCCTGCAGGCCGGCAGGCAGCTTGCTCCGCAAGCACCACGCCGGATGCTGGCGGTGATGACGGCCGCCTTCGGCCTCGGCCAGATCATCGGCCCGATCGTCGCAGGTCTGCTTGCGCAGGCCTCGGGCAACTTTTTCCTTGCCTCGATCGTGGCTGCCGCCGTCCTGCTCGCTTCCGGCGCGATCGCCTGGTCGGCTGCGCCAAAATCGCCATGATTATGGTCTTGCTCGGTTGCGGGCATCGGGCACGGGCATTTTCTTTCCCACTAATGTGTGACTTTATGCCCGCTGACCAACGCCGCTGATTTGCGCCGACCGAGGATTTCGCCACAGTGTTCGTATCGTTTTTTCCGCAGCCGAAGCTGTTCTTCAGTTCCTTGGCCGTCTGGAGCCTTGCCGCTATCCTGTTCTGGTTTTTCGGTGGCGAACAGCTGGGCGCTGTGTTCGGCTTGCCGCCGGCTGCGGCTGATGCACCGCCCATTATCGGCATCGCCGTACTCTGGTCGAACCCGTTTCTGTGGTTCTATCTCTATTTTGCTTTTTGCGTTGCCGTCTTCTATGCATTCTGGAGCTGGTACGCACCGCATCCGTGGCAAAACTGGTCGATATTGATCAGCGCGGTCATCCTGTTCCTCATCTATTTCAATGTACAGGTCAGTGTCGCGGTCAACGCCTGGTATGGGCCTTTCTTCGACTATATCCAGGGATTGATGTCGGGGACTATTAAATCCACCGACGCAGAGTTTTATGCCGGATTGGCCAGCTTTTCATGGCTCGCGCTGATAGGAATGAATGTGCAGGTCGTCAATGCCTTCATCGTGAGCCACTGGATATTCCGCTGGCGCACCGCGATGAACAATTACTTCGTGGAGAACTGGAGCAGGCTCCGGCACATCGAGGGCGCCTCACAACGTATTCAAGAGGATACGATGCGGTTCTCGCAGATCATGGAAGATCTGGGTTCCAGCTTTGTCCAGTCGATCATGACCTTAATCGCATTCCTGCCGGTGATGATCCAATTGCAGAGCCATATCAGCGAACTGCCAATCGTCGGTGCGATTCCGCAGCCTTTGGTCGTTGCCGCATTGGCCTGGTGTCTGTTCGGAACAATCTCAGTCATGGTTGCCGGATTGAAACTGCCGGGCCTGCAGTTCCGGAACCAGCGTGTCGAGGCAGCTTATCGTAAAGAACTTGTCTATGGCGAAGATCACGAAGATCGAGCTCAGCCTGCAACCACTGCCGAGCTGTTTTCAAAGGTTCGCCACAACTATTTCCGGCTCTATTTTCATTACATCTATTTCAATGTTGTGCGTTACACCTACCTGCAGGCCGACAATATCTTCGCAATGCTGATCCTTGGACCATCCTTTGTGGCTCACAGAATAACTTTCGGAGCCTTCCAGCAGATTTCCAATGCGTTTGGCCGAGTAACAGGATCGCTCCAATTCCTGCTCACTTCGTGGTCGACCATCGTTGAGCTGCAGTCGGTGCACAAACGCCTGCGCGCCTTCGAGGCTACGCTCGAAGGCGAGCCGCTGCCCGAAATCGACCAGCGCTATCTGGAACGCGAGCAAGCCGGGCTGCGTCCTGAGGACCAGCCGGCAAGCTAAGACTGGCGGGCGGCGGGCGCTAGCGGCTCAGCCGCCCACCGCCGCCTGCCTTTCGCCTCGCCGCGAAACATAATCGTGAAAACTGATGCACTCGACGTCCGCTTTGATACAGACCTCGCCGGCAAAGCGTTCCAGCGCGTTCCAGTAGGCGCCGTCGTTCATCAGCGTGAAGTGGAAGCCGAGCTCAAGCGGAATGCGCTTGCCCTGGTATTGCGCATCGAAGGCGGCGCGGAACGCGTTATAGGTTCGGTCAGCGAACTCTTCCGCCATGCTCGGCCGCTCGAAGCCGCCGGAATGTCTGACATAGAGATTGTAATCCATGGCGATCACCCGCCTTGAGCTCGGCCCTTCCGGGATCTGCGGCAGCGAAAAGCGCGTGATGCCGTTGACGGTCGGTGGCTCAACCGGCCCACGCGAAACGCCGCTTGCGTCGAGCAGGAAACCGGCCGCGGGCAGCGCCTCGTAGAGCGCCTTGTTTGCCGACAGATAAGGCGCGCGGAAGCCGACCACCGACTTGCGGGCAAAATCGCGCCAGCCCTTCGGTTCAGGAGCAATGCCGTTGATCGAATAGGCGTTTTGGAGAATATGCTTGAACGAGCCGAACTCGCTCAGCCAGTCGGCCTTGCTCCAGTCCTTGCCGTCGAAATGGCCGCAGCCATGGCTGCCGATATCGTGGCCTTCCGAGGCGGCAAGATTGATCTGCTCGAGCCGGTCGGCGACTTCCTGTTTGGAGGCGGCAAAGCCGATGTTCGATTTGCCTTCTGTCTTGCCGGGCGCGGTGTATTCCTTGCGCGTCTCGGGCGACAGCAGGAATACGCAGGAGACGAAATAGGTGAAATGCGCACCCGTGCGTGCGGCCAGCGCCCGGCTGCGCTGCCACTGCGAAATGTCGCGGGCGCTGTCGAATGAGATAATGACGATCTGCTTCGGTTTTGCGGGCGGCGCCGGCGGGTCGGCAAAAGCCGCGCCGGCAGCAAACACGGCAATGGAAAACGCAATAACGCGGGACAAACGGGGCAAAGGCATCTGACTTGATTTAGGGAATGTAGAAGCGACGCCTACCGGTGAAATATGGCACGGGTACGATCGACCTGTCGGCCGCCGTTGGCGGCGACTGCCTCGTGAATAGGCGATTTTCCTGCCGAACCCCTTCCATGCCGGCAAAATTTCGCTAAAACGCGGGCTCATCAACCGCCCCGGCCGGGGCATGAATGGTTTTGATCCATGTCGGACGACAGTTTTATCCGCGAAGTCAACGAAGAGATTCGTCGCGACCAGGCGCATGCGCTGTGGGACCGTTTCGGTCCCGCCTTGCTCGTGCTGGCCGTGCTGGTGGTGCTCGGCACTGCTGCTTTCGTCGGCTACCGCTATTGGGACGAGACCCGCGCCAACCGCTCCGGCGATGCCTTCTCGCAGGCGCTGAAGCTTGCCAATGACGGCAAGAACGACGAGGCGCTTGCCGCTCTGGAGGCGTTGGAGAAGGACGGCTACGGCGCCTATCCGCTGCTCGCCCGCATGCGCGCGGCAACCGTCAAGGCGGACAAGGGCGACGTCGACGCCGCCGTCAAGGATTTCGACGAGGTCGCCGCCGACACCAAGATTCCCTCCGGCATTCGCGACATGGCGCGCCTCAGGGCAGCGCTGCTACTGGTCGACCACGGCACTTTCGCCGATGTGTCCAGCCGCGTCGAGGCGCTCACCGCCGACACCAACACGCTGCGCCATACGGCGCGCGAGGCGCTTGGCCTTGCCGCCTGGAAGGAAGGCAAGGCGGCGGATGCATTGAAGCTGTTCGACCAGATCGCCGCGGATGACGGCGCCCCGCGCAACACGCGCGAGCGGGCGACTTTGATGTCCGAGCTGATCCGCGGCTCGGGCGGCGTGTCGTGATAGTCCATGACCTTCAAAGTCGCCATCATCGGCCGGCCTAACGTCGGCAAATCGACCCTTTTCAATCGGCTGGTGGGAAGGAAGCTGGCGCTTGTCGACGATACGCCCGGCGTCACACGCGATCGCCGCGTCCATGCCGCAAAGCTCTACGACCTGCATTTCGACGTCATCGACACCGCCGGCTTCGAGGATGCGGCCGCCTCGACGCTGCCCGGCCGCATGCGCGCCCAGACCGAGATCGCCATCCGCGAGGCCGACCTGATCTTTTTTACGATCGATGCCAAGTCCGGGCTGATGCCCGACGACAAGACGTTCGCCGAGATCGTGCGCAAGTCCGGCAAGCCGGTTGTCGTCGTTGCCAACAAGGCTGAGGCACGCGGCGCCCAGGGCGGCATGCTGGAGGCCTGGGAGCTCGGCCTTGGCGAACCGATCCCGGTCTCGGCCGAACACGGCCAGGGCCTGCCCGATTTGCGCGACGCGGTGATCGCTGTACTTGGCGAGGCGCGCGCCTTCGGCGAGGACGAAGAGGCCGGCGAGGATGAGGTCGCCGCCAGCGAGGTGCTGATCGGCGAGGACATCACCGACCCGGACGCCGAGCCGAGCTATGACGACACCAAGCCGATGCGCATCGCCGTCGTCGGCCGCCCCAACGCCGGCAAGTCAACGCTGATCAACGCACTAATCGGCGAGGAGCGGCTGTTGACCGGCCCTGAGGCCGGCATCACTCGCGATTCCATCTCGGTCGACTGGGACTGGCATGGCCGCCGCTTAAAATTGTTCGACACCGCCGGCATGCGCCGCAAGGCCAGGATCCACGAAAAGCTCGAAGTGATGTCGGTGCAGGACGGCTTGCGCGCCATCCGCTTTGCCGAAATCGTCATCATCGTGCTCGACGCCACCATTCCCTTCGAGAAGCAGGATCTGCAGATCGCCGACCTGATCATCCGCGAGGGCCGTGCCCCGGTGATCGCCTTCAACAAATGGGATCTTGTCGACCATCCCCAGGAGCTGCTGGCCGAGCTGCGCGAAAAAACCGAGCGGCTGCTGCCGCAGGCGCGCGGCATGCAGGCGGTGCCGGTGTCGGCCGAGACCGGGCGTGGCCTCGACAAGCTGATGGATGCCGTCATCCGGACGCATCGAGTTTGGAACAGCCGTGTGTCGACCGGCAAGCTCAACCGCTGGCTGGAAGGCATCCTGGCGCATCATCCGCCGCCCGCTGTCGCCGGGCGTCGGCTGAAGATCAAATATGTCACGCAGGCCAAGACGCGGCCGCCGGGCTTCGTCGTCTCCTGCTCACGGCCGGATGCGATGCCGCAATCCTACGTCCGCTATCTCTCGAACAGCCTGCGCGAGGCTTTCGACATGCCCGGCGTGCCGATCCGCATCGCCTTGCGCACCTCGGACAATCCTTTCGCCGGCAAGGCAAAGAAGCGCCACTGAGCCTCTGCCTCTACGCTACGTTGCGCAGAACGGGCGCCGGTTGTGTCTGCGGCAAGGCTTCCAGCGCTGCCTGCAGCAGGATGTCGCCAAGCCGCGCTGCCACGGGGTCGGGCTCGGCCTCCTTGCGGTGCAAGAACAGCGCCATCTTGGGCAAGGCGGGCAGCCCGGCGATTTCCGGCGTCATCGCCCTGACGGTGGCCGGCAGGCCGATATCGGTGCGGATCGTCAGTCCGAGCCCGGCGGCGACGGCTGCCCAGATGCCGCCAAGGCTCGGGCTGGAGAAGGCCATCCGCCATGCCAGGCCGGCGCGGTCGAGCGTTTCGGTCGCCACGCTGCGCAGCAGGCACGGCGCTTCGAGCGCCACCAGCGGCAACGCCTCGCCATCACGCAGGCTGATCTCGATCTGTTTTGCCGGGCCGATCCAGCGCATCTGGACGTCGGCGACATGCCGGCTGTAGGGCAGCGTCGCGCCATTGTGCCAGGCAAGCGCGATATCGAGGCTGCCCGAAATGATCCGTTCGGCAAGCTCATGGCTGCGTGCGATCCTGGCCTCGATCTTGACCTTGGGATGGGCGCGGGCGAAGCGCCCGAGCACCTCCGGCAGCACGGCCTCGCCGAAATCCTCCTGTAGCCCAAGCCGCACCCAACCCTCCAGCTCGACATCGTGGATGGCGGAGGCGGCCTCGTCATTGAGCTCGATCAGCCGCCTCGCGTAGCCGAGCATGGTCTCGCCCGCGTCCGTCAGCGCCAGGCCACGCCCAGATTTGCGGAAGATCGGCATCGCCGCCTGCTCCTCCAGCTTCTTCAATTGCGCACTGATTGCCGAGGTCGAGCGGCCGAGCCGGTCGGCGGCCTTGGCGAAGCTGCCCAGCTCCATGCCGGTAACGAAGCTGCGCAGAGCGTCGAGATCGAATGTCACGCGTCGCATGCCAATAATCCTGATATTCGGGACATTACGTCAAAAACTTCCTGATATTCAGTACGAAGCTATGGCGGTAGAGAGAGCGCGTCAAGACCGAATGCAGCCGACCCATGCAGGAGCTGAACCATGTCCGCTGTCGCCACACGAGCAGAATGCAAACCGCTTCGCCCGGCCGCCGTTACCACCCCGTCAGAGGCGGCGGTGCTTCGAGCCAATCATCGCTGGAAGGTGCTGGGCATCGGCGTCGCCGCCAATGCCTGCTTTTCCGCGACCTTCTCCGGCATTCCGGCCACGGCGGTGTTCCTGCGCTCGGGCTATCATCTCTCCAATGGCGAGCTCGGCCTGGCGCTTGGTCTTCTCGGCCTGGGTGTGGCGCTGAGCGAATTGCCGTGGGGGCTGCTGACCGATCGCTGGGGCGACCGCCGCGTGCTGCTGACGGGGCTCGGCGCAACCGCGGTCTGGCTGCTTGTCATGGCCGCGCTGGTCGTGCCGTCACCGGCCCATATTCCCGGCATCGCGCTTCTCGCCGCTGCCCTGCTGGTCACCGGATTGCTCGGCGGCAGCGTCAACGGCTCCAGCGGCCGCGCCATCATGGCCTGGTTCGGCGAAGGCGAGCGCGGCTTTGCCATGAGCATCAGGCAGACGGCGGTGCCGCTTGGCGGCGGGCTTGGCGCGCTGGTGCTGCCGTCGCTCGCTTCGGCCCATGGCTTCACGGCGGTCTTCGGACTGCTGGCGGCTGCCTCCGCGGTCTCGACCTCGCTCGCCTGGCGCTGGCTGCATCAGCCGCCGGCGCATGACGACGCCCGTTCGAGCAGCGCGGCAAAGCCGGCCGGCCCGGCGCCGCTGCGCAACCCGGCCGTCTGGCGCATCGCGACAGCCATTGGCCTGCTTTGCTTTCCGCAGGTGGCGGTGCTCACCTTTGCTTCCGTGTTCCTGCATGATTTCGCCGGCATGGGAACAGCCGTGATCAGCGCCAGCCTCGCTGCCGTGCAGGTCGGCGCCATGGTCATGCGCGTCTGGAGCGGCCGCTACACCGACCGTCACGGCAACCGCCGGTCGTTCCTGCGTCTGTGCAGCATGCTGAGCGTGGCCGCCTTCACCGTGCTTGCGGCGCTCGTCTTGTTTTCGGGCCAATTCTTGTCAGGCCAAGCGCCGATGCTGTCGCCGGCGATCGTTGCGATGCTGGTCGTGGCCGGCGTCTGCGTCTCCTCCTGGCACGGCGTTGCCTACACCGAGCTTGCGACGCTGGCCGGCGCCAGCCAGGCCGGAACGGCGCTCGGCCTCGCCAACAGCCTGGTCTTCATCGCCTTCTTCCTGGTGCCGATCGCCATTCCCGGGCTTCTCGTGCTCTGCTCGTGGGCAGGCGTCTGGCTGGGTGCGGCTATTTGCGCGCTGATCGCCTGGCCGATCTTTCTTCCGTCAAGCGACGGCCGCAAAAGCGCCTGACTTCGACACGAGATGGGAAAACAACGTTCTAAGCTGTTAACGCCCCATCAAGGTTAATGCATCATTGTAGCTCTCCAGTGGGGTCCGTTGCGTTTCTGGAGAGTTCCGTGCATCGACGTGTTTTGACGCGGCTTGTCGCCGCCGCCGGTGAGAAAAAGCGTTCCTTCCTGTCTCCCCTCGTTATTGGCCTTGGCATCTGGATCGGCTTTCCGACGGTCGCTGCCTATCAGGACATGACAAGCCTGGTCTCCGGTCTTGAGGCGCCGAGCGTCCGCTGGAACGCCTATGTCGAGAAATCCGTCGCCGGCTCCGTTCACGCCGCCGAAATGCCCTTCCTCGATTCCAGCAGCACCGGCTCGCTCTCCGGCTCCGGTGTCCAACTACCCGGCATCGGCGCCGTTTCGTTTCGCGGCAAGGGCAGCATCGCCGGCACGACGCCGGACGAGAACCGCATCACGCGTGCCGACAAGAAGGGCCGCATCATCCAGGTCTCGCCCGTCTCGCCGCCGAAGAACTTCAATGCCGGCTCGATCTTCGAGCGCACCTCTTCGCTGCTCCGCCCAAGCATGGACAGCGGCCTGAGGATGGCTTTCGCCAAGCCCGAGATCAAAGGCAAGGAAATCCAGATCGCCGCCGCCTTCCACACGCGCATCGACAAGAAGCCGGATCCCGGCGTACCGGCGATGCTTGCCGCGCTGGTCAACAATGATCATCCTGACGTGCTGGCGACCGCCTACGCCTCGTCCGCTCCCGATTATGCACAGGCGTCGCCCTTCGAGGCCTTGCTGCAGGACGAGGACCCGAACGACGGCCGCTTCATTCCGCCGCTGAGCAAGGGCGACCATTCCTGGATGCAGACGCCGCTGCCGGCGAGCGTTTTTTCCAAGCAGGAGCAGGCCTGTCTCGCCAACGGCATCTATTTCGAAGCGCGCGGCGAATCCGTGCGCGGCCAGGCCGCCGTCGCCCAGGTCATCCTCAACCGCGTCCGCAACCCCGCCTATCCGAACTCGATCTGCGGCGTCGTCTACCAGAACGACAACTGGTTCAACCGCTGCCAGTTTTCCTTCGCCTGCGACGGCAGGAAGAAGCGCATCGACAACCCCGCTGCCTACAAGACCGCCCAGGATGTCGCCATGGCCGTCACAGCCGGCAAGATCTTCATTCCGGAAGTCGGCTCGTCGACCCATTACTACGCCAACTACGTCCATCCGGGCTGGGCGCGGACGATGCAGAAAATGACCAGGATCGGCCTGCACATCTTCTACCGCACCTATGGTGGCGGCTGGAGCTGAGCGCTCGGGCAGCCCTTGCGTCTTTCGCGCGAGAGCGGCCGATCGAAGACGCATCGCCGCGGGGATTCGGCCGCAGCCCGCCAGAGACCGCGTCGGGCACGATGTCGCACCCGAGCAAGTGGCTGATTTATAACGAAAAAATACTTGAGCTTGAACGTCCGCCCGTGGCTTGACGGGCGCGGACCCTCTAACTATGTTGCCGGCGACTTTAAGAAGCGGACGGACGGTGACGGTCTGACCGGGCAGGGGGGTTGCGTGGCCGACAAGAATGGGCCAGACGGAACCGGCAAAACCGGCCGCGGCAAGCAGCATGAAGCCGACATCCGCGACGACGATCTTGAGCGCCGCCGGCGCGACCTTGAAGCATCGCTTGCGACAAGGCGGCCGGACCGGCTCGAGGGGAAAGACGACGGGAAAACGGGCAGTGTGGCCGGGTACGGCCAGGCGCTCAAGCTGTCCAGCGAGTTCATCGCCGGGATAGTGGTCGGTGCGGCTCTCGGCTGGTTTATCGATCGCGTGGCGGGGACATCGCCATGGGGTCTGATAGTCGGGCTGCTGCTGGGTTTTGTCGCCGGCGTGCTCAACGTCCTGCGTTCAGCCGGGCTTGTGTCGGAATTCGGAACGGGCGACAAACCGCGCGATCCGAAAGAATGAATTGAGGCGCCGCATGCCGGCGCATTGAACAGAATGCTGAAGCCGTCTGCGGCTTTGATGGGGATTTAAAGTGGCTGCTGACAAGGTCGATCCGATCCACCAGTTCCAGATCCATCCGATCATTCCGATTCACATCGGCGGCTACGACCTGTCCTTCACCAATTCGGCTCTGTTCATGCTTGCGACGGTCGCTGTCGCATCGGCGTTTCTCTACCTCAGCACGTCGAGCCGCAGCCTGGTTCCGGGCCGCCTTCAGTCGGTCTCGGAAATGGCCTATGAATTTGTCGGCAATATGCTGAGGGACGCCGCGGGCACGCAAGGCATGAAGTTCTTCCCCTTCGTGTTCTCGTTGTTTATGTTCGTGCTTGTCGCCAACCTGCTTGGCCTGTTCCCGTATTTCTTCACCATCACCAGCCACATCATCGTCACTTTCGGCCTCGCTGCGCTGGTGATCGGAACGGTCCTCGTCTACGGCTTCACCAAGCACGGCCTTGGCTTCCTGAAGCTGTTCGTCCCGCATGGCGTGCCGGTCTACCTGCTGCCGCTGGTGGTGCTGATCGAGGTGATTTCCTTCGTCTCGCGTCCGGTCAGCCTGTCGGTTCGTCTGTTCGCCAACATGCTCGCCGGTCACATCACGCTGAAGGTGTTCTCGGGGTTTGTCGTCAGCCTGAGCGCGCTCGGCGCGGTCGGCGTGGCTGGTTCGGTTCTGCCGCTGGCGATGGCCGTGGCGCTGACGGCGCTGGAGCTGCTGGTCGCGTTCCTGCAGGCCTACGTCTTTGCGGTGCTGACCTGCATGTATCTCAACGACGCCCTGCATCCCGGGCACTGACAAGGTTTCCGGCATTGCCGCCGGATCGATTTTGCAACGGAATTTTAGATCCAAAGGAGTTGAACAAATGGACGCAGAAGCAGCAAAGTACATCGGTGCCGGCATCGCATGCCTCGGCATGGGCGGCGCGGGCATTGGCCTCGGCAACATTTTCGGCAGCTATCTGGCGGGCGCGCTGCGCAACCCGTCGGCAGCCGACGGCCAGTTCGGCCGCCTGATCTTCGGCTTCGCCGTGACCGAAGCGCTGGGTATTTTCTCGCTTCTCATCGCGCTTCTCGCTTTGTTCGGCTGAATGCTTGTTCGGCTGAACATTGGGAAGAATTGAACAGGCCGGCCGCGATCCTGCGGCGGGCCTGAATTTCGGGGATAGTCCATGTTCGTGACATCTGCCTTTGCGCAAGAGTCCGCGCCCGCCGTCGAAGGCGGCAGCGCTGGCACCGGCGTGCCTGCCGAGGCGCACGGCACGTTCCCGCCATTCAATCCGGCGACGTACCCCTCGCAGCTTCTATGGCTGGCAATCACCTTCGGGCTGTTTTATCTCTTCTTGAAACGGGTGGTGATGCCGCGCGTTGGCGGCATCATCGACGTGCGCAACGACCGCATTACCCAGGATCTCGACCATGCTGCCCGGCTGAAAAGCGAGGCCGATGCCGCCGTTGCCGCCTATGAGCAGGAATTGGCGGAAGCCAAGGGCAAGGCCAATGCGATCGGCCAGCAGGCCAACGATGCGGCCAAGGCGGAAGCCGAGGCTGCCCGCAAGACGATCGAGGCAGCGCTTGACCAGAAGCTTGGCGAGGCCGAGGCGCGTATATCTTCCATCAAGGCCAATGCCATGAAGGAAGTCGGCACGATCGCCGAGGACACCGCTTCGGCCATCGTCGAGGCGCTTGTCGGCGGCAAGGCCACCAAGGCCGAAATCGCGGCCGCGGTCAAATCCGTGGCCGGGTGAGGAGCGCATCATGGACGCCACATCTCTCGCGACGCTTTGGGCAACTGTTGCCCTCGTAATCTTCCTCGGCATCGCCATCTACATCAAGGTGCCGGGCATGATCGCCAAGGCGCTTGATGCGCGTGCCGACAAGATCAGCTCCGAGCTCGAGGAAGCGCGCCGGTTGCGCGAAGAAGCCCAGCAGCTGCTTGGCCAATACCAGCGCAAGCGCAAGGAAGCCGAGCAGGAGGCCGCGGCCATCGTCGCCGCCGCCAAGCGCGAAGCCGACATGCTTGCCGCCGAGGCGCACAAGAAGACCGAGGACTATGTCGCCCGGCGCACCGCCTTGGCCGAGCAGAAGATCGGCCAGGCCGAGCGCGAAGCGATCGGCGAAGTGCGTGCCAGCGCTGTCGACATCGCGGTCGAAGCCGCGCGGGCGCTGCTGGCCGGCAAGATCGACGCCAAGGCCGGCGCCGACCTGTTCAACGCCTCGCTGCAGGATTTGAAGTCGAAGCTGAACTGAACGGCTGCATGAACAAGTCATCGAAGCCGCCCGGGAAACCTGGCGGCTTTTTTGTTAGCGAAAGCGACTGAGCGCGTAATCTCCCCCCTCGAGGGGGAGATGTCGCCAAAGGCGACAGAGGGGTCGGTACGTCCTGGCGCGACGCCCTATGGAACGAAAGAGAACGTTGGCGCTTCACGCGAGGCGACCCCCTCTGGCCTGCCGGCCATCTCCCCCTCGAGGGGCAGGGGAATCGCATATGGCGATTTTGGGGTTGAGTTTAGGCTGAGAAAGGATTCTTTGGAGAGGCAGTTGAGCGAAGGAGCGAC
>NZ_JAMYND010000052.1:0-31796 GCF_040318885.1 Mesorhizobium sp. M0998 | reverse complement strand
CGCTGAGGGAGGGCGGCTACCCTCTCTCAGCGTTCCTTTCTGACCCATTCGGCAGCGAAAGTCATAAGACAAGCAATTCCAGGAAAAGTGTGAAGCGGTTTTCCGTCTGGGATTGCGTCAAAACAAAAAAGATAGAGCGGTTCGGTGTTTCCGTGAAACGACGAGCCGTTCTAGTGCGTCGAAGCGAGCCGTCAGGCGAGAAACGTCTTCTCGAACGCCTGCTTGCCTGTCGGCGAGAAAATCACCGCACGGCTGTCCTTCTCGCGCCGCGCCCATTTCTCGGCGAGGATCTTGTCGAGAATGGCGGCGCCCAGCGTGCCGGCGAGGTGCGAACGCCGCACGCTCCAGTCGAGGCAGGCCCGGCACACCGGTCGCCGCGCCTTGCCCTCGACATCGATGCCGATCGCGGCGAAATGCGAGGCGGCCGACGGCCCAAGCTGAATCTCCTCATCATCTCGCAGGAGCACTTGTCGAGCGACGAGACGGTCCAGCATCGCCACCGCCTGCTCGCCGGCGAGGTGGTCGTAGCAGACCCGCGCCACGCGCATGGCCGCGTCGCGTGGGCCAGGCCGCACTCGTTGCGGCCCGGCCGCAGCGGCAACACCTGTGATCGCCTCGATCATGCCTGCTACCTGCGGGCCGGCGAGGCCGTAGTAGCGATGCCGTCCCTGGCTTGCCAGCGTCAGCAGCCCGCCTTCCATCAGCTTCGACAGATGGGAGCTCGCTGTCGGAAGCGACACCCCGGCCTCGAGTGCCAGTTCACTCGCCGTCAGTGCCGTGCCGCCCATCAGTGCGGACAGCATGTTTGCCCGCGCTGGATCGCCCACCAGGCTGGCAATGCGGGCTATGTCAGGTCCTTCGCGCATGGTTCGTTCCTCATCGAAGCATCCTCGTCAGAAAAGCATTAGTCTCGATGCAAATCAAGGAGACAACGATGCCTGCAAGGACCATTCTCGGCGCCGCGCCTGCTCGCCGGCCGTTCCCGTTCATTGTCTTGCGGCGCTTGCGGCGGCGGCTCCTGAAGCGGTGGTACGACCGTCATCTGCAGCGTCTCGACCTCGCCGAGATCGACGATCATCTGCTGCGGGACCTTGGCCTGACACCTGAAGACGTCCGCCGCGAATGCGCGAAATCGTTCTGGCAGGCATGATCAGCGAAGGATTTGCCTAGCATATCGATCTTCGGAACGTTTCGATCCGGCTCGAACTGTGACCGCAAGAAAACATCCACCGCCAAGGAGGCGAAAATGACCATCACCTGCTTCATCCGCTACGAGATCGATCCGTTCGGCAAGGCGGCGTTCGAGGAATATGCACGCAATTGGGGGCAGGCGATCCCGCGCTGCGGCGCCGATCTGATCGGCTATTTCGCGCCGCACGAAGGCTCGGCCACCACGGCTTATGCCGCCTACAACATCGACAGTCTTGCGGCCTACGAAGCCTACCGCGCCCGGCTCGCCGCCGATCCCGCCGGTAAGGCGAATTACGAGTTCGCCCGGCGGGAAAAATTCATCCTGAAGGAGGACCGCACCTTCCTCAAGCTCGCCTCCGGGCCACATGCTCCTTTGGTAAAACCATGATCACCGTCATCTTCGAGGTCGAGCCGGCGGCGGGCATGCGCGATGCCTATCTCGGCATCGCCGCCGATCTGCGCCCACTGCTCGACGGCATCGACGGTTTCCTGTCGATCGAGCGCTTCCAGAGCCTTGCCGATCCGAACCGCATCCTGTCGCTGTCCTTCTGGCGCGACGAGGATGCGGTGAAGGCCTGGCGCAACACGCAGGAACATCGGCAGGCGCAGAAGGCCGGGCGCGGCGGTATCTTTGCGGACTATCGTTTGCGTATCGCTCATGTCGTGCGCGATTACGGCCTGACCGAACGCGCCGAGGCGCCTCAGGACAGCCAGGCGGTGAATGGTTAAGCATTCCCGATCAGCACCCCTGCCGCAAACACCAGCGCGCCACCCAGCACCACCTGGAAGGCGGCGCGCCAGAATGGGGTCTGCATGTAGCGGTTCTGCACGAAGGCGATCGCCCACAGCTCGAAGAAAACCACCACGGCGGCGACAATGGTCGCCGTCCAAAAAAGCGGGATGAGATAGGGCAGCGCATGGCCGAGCCCGCCCAGCGTCGTCATGACGCCGACGGTCAGCCCGCGTTTTGCCGGCGAGCCGCGGCCAGATAATTTGCCGTCGTCGGAAGCCACCTCGGTGAAACCCATCGAGATGCCAGCGCCGATCGAGGCGGCAAGCCCGACCAGAAAGGTCTGGAACGTATCATGCGTGGCAAAGGCGGCGGCAAAGATCGGCGCCAGCGTCGACACCGAGCCATCCATCAGCCCGGCCAGCCCCGGTTGCACATAGGTCAGGATGAACTGGCGCTGCTCGGCCGCCGCCTCTTCGTCCTTGACCGCGCCCGGCACATGCTTTTGCTCCAGCCGCTGCGCCAGTGTCTCGTGGCCCTGTTCTGCGATCGCCAGGTCGTCGAGCAGCTTTCGCGTCGACGCATCGCCTGTGCGTTTGGCCGCCTCGATATAGAACAGGTAGGCTTGGCGCTCCATGGCCTCGGCCTGGCTGCGCACATGATCGATGCCGAGCGGCCTCACCAGCCAGTCCGGCTTGCGCTCGTAATAGCCCTTCACATGTTCGCGCCGGATCAGCGGTATGCGCTCGCCGAAGCGCTTGCGGTAAAGCTCGATCAGCGAATCGCGATGGCCGTCCTCCTCCTCCGCCATCTCCTCGAACACCTTGGCCGATTGCGGAAAGCTCTCCGCCAGCCCGTCGGCATAGGCGCGATAGATGCGCCCGTCATCCTCCTCAGAGGAGATGGCGAGCGCCAGGATCTCCTGTTCCGAGAGCGATTCAAAGGGACGGCGGCCGAAGCCGAAAACGCGGGAAAGCATGAGAAATTCACCCTAGTTTAGAACGGTTCTAAACTAGAGCTTCGCACATCCTCGGTCAATCGTGCCCGCTCCACTCATGCTCAAAGGTACAGGCTTCAAAATCCCGAACACATTGCCGTTGCTATCGGCAAACGTTCACCTATATAACCGAATCTCAACCAAGAGAAAGGAACCCGCAGATGCTGGAAAAACAGCAGCCGTTTGACCCCAAGCCGGTTCTCGACCTGATCGCTAACATCGAGGCGGACTTGCAGCGCCTGAAAGGGCTGGTCGAGCAGCAGGTCGAAAAATTTGATCCCGCCAATCCGCATAACAAGGCTCCCGACGGCAAGTTGACCGAGGAGGGCGTCGAGTGCTGCTATCGCCTGTTCGACGAGGGAAAGTCGCGCTATTCGGTTGCTCAGCAGATGAAGATCTCCTTCGCCGCTGCCACCCATCGCTTCAACACCTGGCGCAAGATCGGCGGCCCCAAACGGCAAAAGACGCTGTTGGGGTGAGGGGCGGCCGGCAATGCCGGTAAATCGGCAGCGATTTGTCGAAATGACGAAGCATGGCGGAGGGCGGAGGAGAGGTGGGTGACAGTCACGCCCACTCCTGCTTCCAAGTCGAATTGTAACGGTCACATTTTTTCATTGGTGCGCGGCTTCCCTTTCCGTGCACATAGGCAGTCTCATCTCTTGCAGGACCCAGCCATGATCACCCCTCCCGGCATCGCCGATATTCACAGTGCAGCAGCGCGATTGTCCGGACTGATCGTCGAAACGCCGCTGATCGAATCGCCGGAGTTGAACAATCGCTTCGGCGCCAGGATCCTGTTCAAGCCGGAGACGTTGCAGCGCACCGGCTCGTTCAAGTTCCGCGGTGCATACAACAAGCTCTCCTCGCTCTCGGCGGAAGAACGCGCCCGCGGCGTCGTCGCCTTCTCGTCGGGTAATCACGCGCAAGGCGTTGCCGCCGCAGCGGCGATGTTCGGCGTCAAGGCCGTCATCGCCATGCCCGCCGATGCGCCGGCGATGAAAGTCGGCAATGTCAGGAAGATGGGCGCGGAAGTGATCACCTTCGACCGGGTCCGCGACGATCGCACTGCCGTCGTCCGTTCTTACGTGGAAAAGGGCATGGTCCTAGTGCCGCCCTACGACGATCCGGCCATCATCGCCGGCCAGGGCACGATCGGCCTCGAATTGATGCGCCAAGCAAGAGCGCTTGGCGTCAGCCTCGATGCAGTAGTGGTTCCCTGCGGCGGCGGCGGGTTGAGCAGCGGCATTTCGATCGCGGTCAAGGACGCCTCGCCGGGCACCGCCGTCTGGGCCGTGGAACCCGAGCATTTCGACGACACACGCCGCTCGCTGATCAAAGGCGCCAGGATGTCGAACACGCCCGGCCACACCTCGATCTGCGATGCCCTTCTCGTCGCCGAGCCGGGCGCCATCACTTTCGAAATCAACCGCAAGAATCTCGCCGGCGCCATCGCCGTTTCCGACAAGGCGGTGGCACAGGCGATGCGCGATGCGATGGCTTGTCTGAAGCTGGTCGTCGAACCCGGCGGTTGCGTCGGCTTGGCCGCGCTGTCGTCAGGCGAGATCGACCTTGCCGGGAAATGCATTGCCGTGGTGCTCTCCGGCGGCAATGTCGATCTCAGCACCTATGCCGAGATCATTGCTGCCAGCTAATATAGTAACCAATTCCAGGTGCCGGTTCGAGGCGCTCGAGCCTCCGTTGCACCCGGTCGAACCGGTACCCTTCAAAGACTGAGATCAATGAAACTGTTCTTCAGCCGCAATCCCAATCCTCGCCTCGCGGTCGCGGTGGCACGGTATCTCAACGCCAAGGTCGAGTTTGAATTCGCCTCTCCCTTCGCTCCGGGCCAGGCCGAGCGATTTCGGCCGCTCAATCCAAATCTTTCATTGCCCATCCTTATAGGTTCGGGAAAAAGCCTCTGGGAGGCCGACGCCATAGCCTGTCGGCTTTCGCGCGATATGCATTCGGATTTCTGGCGCGCTGGCGACGACGAGCCCGAGATGATCCGATGGCTGAGTTGGGGGAAAGAGAACTTCGCAAGAGCCTGCGATGTCGTGCATTTCGAACGCGGGACCAAACAGCGCTATGGGCTCGGCCCGATCGATCAGGCGCGGGTTGAGGAGGGCCTGAGCGACTTCCGCACGGCCGCTGCCATACTTGATGCCGAGCTTTCTGAGCGAGAATGGCTGGTCGGCGCTTCGGTTTCCTATGCCGACTTTCGAATGGCGACGTTTCTGCCCTTCAACGATGTCGCCCGATTGCCGCTCGATGACTATCCCTCTGTCAGTCGCTGGTATCTTAAACTCGAAGAAATCGACGCCTGGCGCGATCCCTTCGAAGGGCTCAATGCGCCTGAATTGACACCGGTCCCGGGCCAGGCCAAGTCCGTGTAAATCTCGATCATTTGCACAAGCGGATCGAGTTCGACCCTAATCCAGCGTCCGGCGGAACCGCACCAGCGCAATACCGGCGAACAGCGCCACGAACACCACCAGCCAGCCGATTTCCGTTGCCACCGCCGGCAGCTCGGCGCCCTTCAGCATCACCGCGCGGATGATGCGCAGGAAATGCGTCAGCGGCAGCACCTCGCCGAAAATCTGCGCCCAGTCCGGCATGCCGCGATAGGGAAACATGAAGCCGGACAGCATGATCGACGGCAAGAAGAAGAAGAAAGTGAGCTGCAGGGCCTGCATTTGCGTGCGGGCGATCGTCGAGATCGTGTAGCCGAGCAGCACCAGCGCCAAGACGAAGATAAGGACCGCCGTCAACAGCAGCGACATCGACCCGGTGAAGGGGATGGCAAACAGAAGCTTCGAGGCTGCCAGCACCACCAGTACCTGCACGGCGCCGACCGCCAGATAGGGCAGCACCTTGCCCAGCATTATCTCGAGCGGGCTGGACGGCATCGCCAGAAGGTTCTCCATCGTGCCGCGCTCGGTCTCGCGCGTCAGCGCGATCGAGGTCATCATCACCATCGTCATCTGCAGGATGACGCCGAGCAGGCCGGGCACGATGTTGTATTGTGAGACGGCTTCCGGATTGTAGCGCCGGTGCACCACCACCTGGAGCTGGCCCCGGGCAGCTTCGGCCGCCGTCTCCTGCATACCGCGTGCCCTGAGCAGCGCCTGATTGGCGACGGTGCCGAGCGTCGAGATGGCGCCGCTGGCGACGGCCGGGTCGGTCGCATCCGCCTCGATCAGAATCTGCGGGCTGTCGCCGCGCTCGACCCGTCGGGCAAAATCGGCGGGAATGGTGACGACGAAGGCGACGTGGCCGCGCGCCATCAGGAATTCGGCTTCGGCGGCACTTTGCGCAACATGGTCGAAGCGGTAATAGCCGGTGGTCTGCAGCGCCGAAACCATGGCCCGCGTGTAAGGATCGCTGCTCATCGTCACCAGCGCTGCCGGCAGGCTCTTCGGATCGTTGTTGATGGCATAGCCGAACAGCACCAGCTGCATCAGCGGTACGCCGAGCATCATGGCGAAGGTGATGCGGTCGCGCCGCATCTGGATGAACTCCTTGATCAGCAGCGCGCCTAGCCTGGCGAACGAAAAGATGCTGTCTATCCCATTTTTCATCCCATGTTGTCCTTCGAACCGGACATGAACTGGATGAACACATCTTCCAGGCTGGTCTCGCCGGGCGTCACCGTAACGCCCTCGTGCTCTTTCTCGACATCGGCGAGCGCTGCCTGAAGTGCCGTCCTGTCGGAGCCGACGACATGCAGCGTCGCGCCGAACGGCGCCACCTGGTCGACGCCGGGGCGGCCATGAAGTGCGGCAGCGACCTGATCGAGCCGCGGCCCTTGCAGGACGAAGGTGGTCAGCCCGGCATTCCTCACCACGTCCTCGACCGTGCCGGTGGCCAGCATCTTGCCGTAGGAGATGTAGCTGATGCGGTGGCAGCGCTCGGCTTCGTCCATGTAGTGGGTGGAGACCAGCACGGTCAGGCCGCCGCTCGCCAGCCGGTGGATCTCGTCCCAGAATTCGCGTCGCGCTTTCGGGTCGACGCCCGCCGTCGGTTCATCGAGCAGCAGCAGTTTCGGCTTGTGCATGATGCAGGCGGCCAGCGCCAGCCGCTGCTTCCAGCCGCCGGACAGGGTGCCGGCCAACTGGTTCCTGCGCGATGTCAGGCCGAGCTCCTCAAGCGTCTTAGCAACGTGCTCGTCGAGCGGCTTCAGCCGGTAGAGCCGTGCCACGAATTCGAGATTCTCGCCGATCGTGAGATCTTCGTAGAACGAGAATCTCTGCGTCATGTAGCCGACTTCGCGTTTGATCCGCAGGCTGTCGGTGCGGATGTCGAAGCCCAGAACGGTGCCTTCGCCCTCATCCGGCGTCAGCAAGCCGCACATGATGCGGATGGTCGTCGTCTTGCCCGAGCCGTTCGGCCCGAGGAAGCCGACGATCTCGCCCTCGGCCACAGCCATAGTCACATGATCGACGACGGTCTTGTCGCCGAAGCGTTTGACCAGGCCGTGCACGTCGATGACGTTCATTTTCCGATATCCGCCAGATCGACGTCGACGATCTGCCCGGGCTGCAATGCGCTGGCGTCGCCCTCCGGCCGCGCTTCGACCAGATAGACCAGCTTTTGCCGGGTCTCGAGCGAGTAGATCACCGGCGGCGTGAATTCCGGATCCGGCGACACGTAGCTGACGCGAGCCTTCACGCCCGATCCGCAGCCGTCGCAATGGACGTTGAGCAGCGTGCCGACGTCGACCGAGGAGAACGCGCTTTCCGGCACATAGACGCTGAGCTTCACCGCGCCATCCGGCAGCATGGAGATGACCGGCGCGGTCGGCCCGGCCGTGTCGCCAGGATAGCGGATGACATCGTTGACCCGGCCGGGCGAGGGCGCCGTCAGCACGCGCTTCGACAGCCGCCATTGCGCTTGCTCCAGCGCCGACTGCGCCTGCCTGACCTGATTGTCGGCGGCCTTGATCGTCTCCGGCCGTGCCGGCAGGCCGCCGACGGCGAGATTGGCCTCCGCCTGGCCGACCTGCGCGTTGGCCGTCTCCAGCGTCGCGGAAGCCGTGTCGTAGTCGGCCTGTGTGCCGGTGCCGCGTTTGAACAGATCGCTGGCGCGGATGTAACGGCGTTTGGCGTCGGCGGCTTGCGCCTTGGCCATGTCGAGCTGCGCCTTGAGCACCGCAATCTCTTCAGGCCGCTTGCCGACCTGCAGGTCGGCAAGTTGCGCCTGGGCCTGCGCAAGGGCCGCCTCGGCTTGTGCGATGGCGATCTTGGCGTCGGCGTTTTCCAGCGTCACCACCGGCGTGCCGGGCGCGACGCGGTCGCCGCGCTTGACCGCAATCGTCTCGACCTGCGCCACCTCGATCGGCGCGAGCAGGACGTAGTCGCCCTCGACGTAGCCGACGGCGAGCGGTGCTCCCGGCGCGCAGGCGCTGAAAAGCTGGGCGGCAAGCGGCAAAGAACAGAGCAGGCTCATGATCCACGATCCTTCCGGACAGCCAAATCGCGCCGAGCCAAAATCGCGCTGAGATTATCCGTCACCACCGCCGCGATCTTTCCGGCCTCGTCATTGCCGATCTCGCGCCAGCCCATGCGGCGCATAACCGCCTCGCGGCCGATGCGGAAATAGACGACCTGGCCAATCAGCGTGAACACGGTGAGTTTTGTGCGCTCGCTCTCGGCCGGCTCGCCCGTCGCCTGTTCCCAGATCAGGCAGAGCCGGTTATGCGCCGGTTCGAACACGCCGTCATAGATACGGTCGAGCGCCGCGGTAGGATGCGACAGCTCGCGCAGGACGAACTGTACAATCTCGCCGGCTTCCGGCCTTGCCGCGATGAAGGCGACCATCCGCTCCAGTGCGACGGCTAAATGTGCCCGCGCGGCCTCGGTGTCGGCCAATGCCGCGACCGGCGCCTGCAGATTGCCGATCGCCTGGCCGGCAACGGTCTGGATGGTGTCGACGATGTAGTCGGCCGCGGCGTTGCGGAGCCCTTCCTTGCCGCCGAAATGATAGGCGATCGAGCCGATATTGGCCTTGGCCTCCGCCGCGATCTGGCGCGTCGAGGTGCCGTCGAAACCTTGCCGTCCGAACAGTTTCAACGCCGCGCGGACAAGTGCCGCCCGCGTCATATCGGCGGCGGTCTTGGGCGCCTCATGAGGAAGGCCGCTGGCGCTGGGCGATTTGATCATGGCCAACAATTTAATCAATCGAATGATTAAAGTCAAGTGCGGTCAAGCGGCTTGCCAACTCTGGCCGTGCGCGCTTTAGTGCCTGGCCATGGGCAAGGAAATCGAGCGTAAATTCCTGGTCTCAGGTGAGGAATGGCGGGCAATGGTCGAGGCGGACATTCATATCCGTCAATTCTATCTTGTCGCCGAACCCAGCCGTACGGTTCGTGTTCGCATCAGCAACGATGCGGCCGCCAAGCTGACGCTCAAGTTCGGCAGCCAGGCACGCGAGCGCGATGAATTCGAATATCCGGTACCTTTGGCGGAGGCGCAGGAGATGCAGGCCTTTGCCATCGGACATGTCATCGAGAAGACACGCCACCATGTTAAACATCGCGGCTATCGCTACGAAGTCGATGTCTTCGGCGGGACGCTTGCGGGGTTGGTGATCGCCGAGCTCGAGACGCCGGATGATATACAGGACGAAATGCTGCCACATTGGCTCGGCCGTGAAGTCACCGGCGAGCCGAGATTTTACAACGCGTCGCTCGCCCTTGGGGGGATTCCGGAGATCGTCGCATGAGCTTTCGTATCGATCCGCGCATGTCGCTGACCGGAGAGGTCAGGCGCATCCTCGCCGAGGAGATCGGCAAGGTGATCGACCATCTGAACGCGGCGCGTGACAGGCCCGAACCGGGGCTGCACAAATGCCGCAAACGGCTGAAGAACGTCCGCGCCTTGCTGCGCCTTGTCCGTTCCGGAGACGAAACATTCTGCGTGACGGAGAATCAGTGCTACCGCCAGGTGGCGGCCCTGCTTGCCGGCCCGCGCGAGGCGACCGCGCTGGTCGAAACAATCGACCGGCTGGCGGCAAGCTTTCCCGAGCAAAGTGCCGGCGATGGCCTCGGTGCCGTCCGTGACAGGCTCGTCGCGCGCCAGCATGAACTGCATGGCGGAGGAGGCCTCGATGCTGCGATAGGCGCGGCGATTTCCGCTTGCGAGGAAGGTGTCGCCCGGATCGACAAGCTCGCTCTGCCCGACAAGCCGGAGCAGGCTGCCGACGTGCTCGCCGAAGGCGCGCGCACCACTTTGCGCCGTGCCAGGAAAGCGCTGGACAAGGCGGCTTCGCGCGGCGAAGCCGATGACTTTCACGACCTGCGCAAGGCGGCCAAGACGCATGGCATGCACCTGTCGCTGCTCGGCCGGCTGTGGCCGACGCCGATCAAAATGCGGCGCAGGGCCGTCGACGAATTGGGCGAGCGGCTCGGCGAGCTGCACGATGTGTTCGTCATGCGCGCGCTTCTCGATGCCGAGGACCAGCCACTCGGTCCTGCTGAAGAGACGCGGTTGCTTGCCAAGCTGCTGAAGCGTTCGGAAAAGAGCCTGAAAAAGACCTGTCTCGCCGAGGCGGCCGAGCTTTTCGGCGACAGCCCGAAGCGCTCGACGAGGAAGTTCGCCCGTAAGGCGCGCGAAGATCTCACAGTTGCGCACGAAGACGCCGGCACGCCTGGCGTGGGCTGATCATGGTCTAACTTGCCGCCCTGTGGTAATCGCCGTCTGGCATGACCGAGCCCGGCGACACGCTTCTGGACCGACTTGGCCGCTGGCTTGCCGGCCGGCTGCAGGAGGAATCGTCCGGCTACGAGCCTTACACGCCGTCGGACGCCGAAACGTTGCGCCGCACGCTCGAGCCCGGCGACATCCTGCTCATCGAAGGCAACCAGAAGATCTCGGCGGCGATCAAATACCTCACCCAGTCGACCTGGTCGCATGCCGCCTTCTATGTCGGCGATGCATTACCGGAGCCGGAGGACGGATCGGAGCGGCGGCGCCTGATCGAGGTCACGCTCGGCGATGGCTGCATCGCCGTGCCGCTGTCGCGCTATCGCAGCTACAACACCCGCATCTGCCGTGCGAGTGGCCTGGCTCCAGATGACCGCGAAGCGGTCGTCGCGTTCATGATCGGCAGGCTCGGTCTCAGATACGATCTCAAGAATATATTCGACATGCTGCGCTACTTCTTGCCGACGCCGCCGGTGCCGGTGCGCTGGCGCCGCCGCATGCTGGCTTTCGGTTCCGGCGACCCGACGCGCGCCATCTGCTCGTCGCTGATCGCCGAGGCGTATGGCCTGATCCGCTACCCGATCCTGCCGGAGATTACCCGGGCGCCTGGCCGTGCCTCGGCCCAGTCGAGCTATTCGCGCAGGGAAATCCTGCACATCCGCCATCACTCGCTCTACACGCCGCGCGATTTCGACCTGTCGCCCTATTTCCGTATTGTCAAGCCGACGCTGGAATACGGCTTCGACTACCGGCAGATGGTCTGGGATGACAAGGTGGCGAACAAGACCGCCGAATAGCGGCTCGATCTTGTGTTTGCGGCCGATACTCAGGGGTAAGAAGCTCAGTCAGACTGGCTGCCGCCAACAGCCCGGACTCGGTCGTTCTGCATTTTGACCTAGGCCGGCAGACGTCGTCCGTTTGCGGCAGCCGCAACTCGATCGTCGGTCCGTGCGCCTGCGTCGCGCGGATGCGGCCCGATCGGCATGATCACCGGGAACGGCGTTGCGCCGAACGCAAACGTCCATTTGTAGCCGACCAGTCGGTCTTCAGGCGTCGTGTGCTGGTCGTGATGAGCAAGCAATTTGGCGCGCTCCGCCAATTCCTCCGCCTCGCGCCTGACCATTTCCGCCGTTTCCGGCCGCATCCGCCTGGAGAAGCTGACGAACGTCGACTCGCGCTCAAGATGGGTGATGGCCCAGCCGATGAAATTCTTGTTGGTCGTCTCGAACAGCGGCCGCAATGGCCCCTCGAAATTCCACTGGATCGGCGCCTCGATCAGCAGCCTTGCCGACAGGCCGCGACCGAGCGCGACCAGGCCGAGTTCCTCGAGCTCGCGCAGATAGAGGAACATCGAAGCCTCGCTCAGCCCTTGTGAGCGCATGATGCCTTCGGGCGTGAATTTCTCGGAAAGCATGACAAAGACGAACAGCAGTGCCGGCCGCCCGGCGAGCTTGCGCTCGATCTCCGGCGCGATCTGGTTGGCGGGTCCTGGTCCTCTGTTCATAGAGCCGAGCACGTTCTCCAACTCTACGCCGGCGGCAGTGCAGATCTCCATCAGCCGGTCGAGCTTGCAGTTGCGCTCGTGGAAGATGCGCTTCACCGTCGGCTCGGAAACACCCATCCGCTCGGCAAGGACGCGATAGGTGATGCCCTTTGCCTTAAGCGTCCGCTTCAGCGCTTCGAAGATCAGGCCGTTCATGGGATGCACCTCTTTTGCACGATTTGGTATCAGCCTTCGGTACTAGTCCTGATAGCTCTTCCCGAAAAGTATCGAAAGGCCTAGCTCTCCGCCAGTCCATTACAGGAGACTAGCCATGAAGAGCCTCTTCACCTCGATACTTCTCGCCCTGGTCGGCATCGCGGCCGCGCCGGCAGTTCAGGCCGCTGAACTCTGGCGCACCGGCGGCCTCGAGCAGCCTGAATCGGCGCTGTTCGACGCCGCCGGCCAGCGCGTTGTCGTCTCGAACATCGTCGGCAATCCCGGCGAAGCCGACGGCAACGGCTATCTGTCGATCCTGTCGATGGACGGCAAGCTAGTCACGCAACACTGGACCGACGGCATGGACGCGCCCAAGGGCATGGCGATTGTCGGCGGCAAACTCTACGTCGCCGACCTCACCCATGTGCGCGTCGTCGATCTCGCAAGCGGCAAGCTAACATCGACGATCGACGTGCCGAACGCGGTCTTCCTCAACGACGTGACCGCCGACGCGTCCGGCAAGATCTATGTCACGGATATGCTTGCCGATACGATCTATCGCATCGACGGCGACCGGCCCGAACTGTTCGTCAGGGATGCGGCGCTTGCTTCGCCGAATGGCATCTTCGCCGATGGCGGCCGGCTGATCGTCGCTTCCTGGGGCAAGGGCATCAAGCCCGACTTCAGCACCGCGGAGCCGGGCGGCCTGCTCTCGGTCGATCTTGCTACCAAGGCCGTTTCGCCACTGCCCGGCGCGGAAAAATTTGCCAACCTCGATGGCGTCGTTGCCATCGGCGGCAGCATCTACGCCACCGCGTATATGACCGGCACGCTCTACCGCTACAAAGCCGGCGGCACGCCGCAAGCGGTTGCGACGTTCAAGCCGGGCAGCGCCGACATCGGCACCGACGGCAAGTCGACAATCTTCGTGCCGCTGATGAACGACGGCGAGATCGCGGCATTGGGCCTCGACTAAGCCAGCCATCGGCTCAGGCGGCGGGCGCGGCTTTCTTCCAGCTGCGCCCGCGATCCGTGATCGAGGCGGTATAAGTCACCAGCGGCCGCTTGACGCCGTGGTTGATCAGCATGCGGCGTATCTGCGGCGAAGCGCCTGATATAATGAAGCGAACGCCGGCGCGGCTCGCCTTGTGGGCCGCACCCTCGATGACATTGGCCGCCGTTGAATCGAAGAACGGCATCGCCGAACAGTCGAGGATGAAGTTCCTGCGCTGGCGCGGTCGGCGACGTCTTCCTGCACCAAGGATTGATGGTCTGCCTCCAAACATGCAGCACTCTTTGCCAGCCGATGCACTGTGATGCTACAAACCTCGGCATCGTTTGGCGGGACATCCACTGCGATCCCGATTTCACAGGCACGACTTCAAAAGGATGAGCGGGTGAAGATATTCAAAGCGTTGGCAACCTCGACAGCCTTGCTGTCGATGGTTTTCCTGCTGGCAGGCTGCGGTCATGGCCTGATCAACAAGCTGATTTGAGTCAGGTGCCGTCGGCCCGCCCAAGCCATCGCTGCAGGAACCGTGCCGCAAGCCAGCACAGCATCGCCCAGGCAAAGCCGGCGCACCAGCCGGCCAATACGTCGGACGGCCAGTGGACGCCGAGATAGATGCGGCTGATGCCGACCACCACTGTCGTCAGCACCGCCAGCCCGAGTACATAGATCTTCGTTGTGCGCCCGGGCAAAACCCGCGCCGCCATGCTGCCCAGCGTCAAATACGTCACCGCCGACAGCATGGCGTGGCCGCTCGGAAACGAAAGCGATGCCACATCGGCGAGATGCGAGACCAGATCGGGGCGCGGCCGGTCGATATCGAATTTCAGCACGCTTGACAGGAGCTGGCCGCCCGCTACCGCGACGAACATGAGAAGCGCCGCGCCTGGCCTGCGGATAAGAAGCAGATAGACGATCATTGCTGCCGTGATCAGCAGCAGTACGCTGGCGCTGCCGAGGCTGGTGATGTCGCGCATCGCCCCTTCCAGCCACGCCGGTCCGATCGGATTGTCGGGCTGGCCGGCCTTGCGGAAGGCAAGCAGGATTTCGGTGTCGAAGGCATGCGGCGTGGTCGCCCGCGCCAGCTCCATCAGCTCCTCGAACCCCCACAGCCCGCCGGCAATGACCAGCCCGGCCAGCAGAACCGGGAACTCCAGCCAGTTGGGCAGTCTGCTTGCAATCTTCTTCATCGGCCCGATCGCAGTTACAGCCTTTGCAGATAGGGCCCGAGCGTGATCAGCGCCACAGCTGCGATGGCAAGCACGATGCCGGTTGCCTGCAAGGCATTGACGCGCTCGCCGAAGAAGACCAGCGCCACCACATTCACCGACACCAGCTGGATCACCGCCGACAGGCTGAACGACACCGACATGCCGAATTCACGGATCAGCCTCAGCATGATCAGATTGCCCAGCGAATAGAGCGCCAACGTCAGCACAATCTTGCCGAGGCTCGGCGCCAGCCCCCACTGTTTTGCGGCCATCGCCGCCAGCAGGAAGATCACCGTCGAAACGCAGAGCTGCCCAAGTCCCCAGAAACTCACTTTTGTTCCTCCCGATGCGGTCCCTACCGCCTGCCGCAGCTCTTGTTTCCGAAGCGCCGGTCGCGGTCAAGCGGGGCCGATGTTGGATACGAAATCGCAGGTGGCAATTAGCCGGCATGTCATCAAACTGTGACCTGCCGGTAATACCGGATTGGCCAGGCAACACGCTCCAGCAATCCATCCAGCCAGAGGCAGGCCCTATGACCGAACATCGCACCCCTGACGCCCATTTCCGCACCAGCCTGCTCGAGGAAAACGATGGGCCAGGAGCCAATCCCACCGACAACCGCACCATGGGTGAGATCATCGCCGCGCGGTTCTCACGCCGCGGCTTCCTCAAGGGTTCGCTTGCCGTCTCGGCCATAGCCGCTACCGTCAGCCCGCTGGCGCTGATCACCGCCGACAATGCCCGCGCCGCCGAAGGCTCCGCCTTCGCTTTCGACGAGCTCGAGGCCGGCATCGACGACAAGCATCACGTCGCACCTGGCTATGACGCCGACGTGCTGCTGCGCTGGGGCGATCCGCTGTTCGCCGATTCGCCGGGATTCGATCCGACAAAACAGTCGGCGGAAGCCCAGGCCAGACAATTCGGCTACAACAACGACTATGTCGGTTATATCCCGATCGACGGCTCGGCCGAGCACGGCCTGCTGGTCGTCAATCACGAATACACCAATCCGCACCTGATGTTTCCGGGCCTCGTCACCATCGTCGATGGCAAAGCCAAGCAGGCGCCCCTCAGCAAGGAGCAAGTCGATGTCGAGATGGCCGCGCATGGCGGCACTATCGTCGAGATACGCAAGGTATCAGGCAAATGGCAGGTCGTTCGCGACGGCAAGCTCAACCGCCGCATCACCTCCAACACCGAGATCGCGCTCTCCGGCCCGGTCGCCGGCCACGACCGCGTCAAGACCAGCGCCGATCCGACCGGCACGAAGGTCATCGGCACCATCAACAATTGCGCCGGCGGCGTCACGCCGTGGGGCACCTATGTCATGGCCGAGGAGAACATCCACGGCTATTTCTCGGGCGAGCTGCCGCAGGGGCATAAGGAGGCGGCCAATTACAAGCGCCTCGGCATTCCCGAAGATGCCTATGAGTGGGCAGCGCATTACGACCGTTTCGACATCGGCAAGGAGCCTAACGAGCCGAACCGCTTCGGCTGGATCGTCGAGGTCGACGTCCAGGATCCGACTTCGGTGCCGAGGAAGCGCACCGCCATGGGCCGCTTCAAGCATGAGGGCGCCGAATCGATCGTCGCCCAGGATGGCCATGTCGTCTTCTATCTCGGCGACGACGAGCGCTTCGACTATGTCTATAAGTTCGTCACCACAGGCAAGTTCGATCCGGACAACCGCGCCGCCAACATGGATTTGCTCGACGACGGCACCTTGCATGTCGCCAAGTTTGCCGACGACGGTTCGGTCGAATGGCTGCCGATCGTCTTCGGCCAAGGGCCGCTGACGGCGGAGAACGGCTTTGCCAGCCAGGCCGACGTGCTGATCGAGACGCGCCGCGCCGCCGACCTGCTCGGCGCCACCAAGATGGACCGCCCGGAAGACATCCAGCCCAATGCCGTCAACGGCAAGGTCTATGTCATGCTGACCAACAATTCGAAGCGCAAGGCCGACCAGGTCGACGCTGCCAACCCGCGTGCCGAAAATGCCTTTGGCCACATCATCGAGATCGTCGAGGACGGCGGTGATTTCACCGCGACAAAGGGCAGGTGGGAAATCCTGCTGAAATGCGGCGATCCCGCTGTGGCCGACGTCGGCGCCACCTTCTCGACCGCAACCACCGCCAATGGCTGGTTCGGCATGCCGGACAATTGCACGGTAGATTCGGCTGGCCGCCTCTGGGTCGCCACCGACGGCCAAGGCCCGAAAGCCACCGGCCGCACCGACGGTCTGTGGGCTGTCGATACGGAGGGGACGGCACGGGCGACATCAAAGCTGTTCTTCCGCGTGCCGATCGGCGCCGAAATGTGCGGTCCCCTGTTTGCGCCGGACGACCAGACCGCCTTCGTTGCGGTCCAGCATCCGGGCGACGGCGGCGAGGACTGGGAGGCTTTCGGCCGTCCGTCCTACTATGAGGATTTGTCGACGCGCTGGCCCGACTTCAAGCCGGACATGCCGGTGCGCCCGGCGGTCGTTGCCATCACCAGGCAAGGCGGCGGCAAGATCGCGGTCTGACACGCAGCAGGTCTTGCAGTCTCAAGGAAGGATTTCGGCGGTACGAAATCCTTCCTTCCGATACGGGATGCATCCATGCTGCGCATCATGCGCCGACTAATCATTCGCTGCGCTGAACCACGGCCACATTCATTGTGCTTCGCAACCTGAAGCCGATGGACTCGTATAACGCTATGGCCGCGGCGTTGCTGGCATAGGCGTGGAGATAGGGAACTTCGCGGCGCGCCACTATCCGGTTTGCCACGAATAGGGACAGCAGCTTTCCTAGGCCACCGCCGCGAAATTCCGGATGTGAGCACACCCCGCTGAGTTCGGAATAGCCAGGTTGCTTCATGCGCTCGCCGGCCATTGCCGCAAGCCTGCCCTCGATTTTCACACCCCAAAAATCGCCCAGGCTCAAGGCTTCGAGCGTGAATGGGCCAGGCTTGGTGAGCAATGCCAGGGCGAGCATCTCAGCAGCATCGTCTCGGGTCAGACGATGCACGCGCGGGTCGGAGACGATCTGCAATGGCTGCTCGGCGATCATCTGAACCCCGGCTGCGGTCGAAGTCGCGGAAAGCCCGGTGGGCAGAGCAATCGCGTCCGCTTGAAGCAGGATCACACTCTCGCCCGGGGAGACAAGGTTTTCGAGCGCCCGCAGGCTTTCCGGGTCGTCCGCGCCAGTGGCGGCGAAAGGGACGATCGACGGCCGATATCGCATGGCGAGGTTGTCACCCTCCGCGAAGGCCCGATGTCGCGTCTGAAGCGCGCTCCAGATAGGGCGGTCGAGCAGATGTCTCATTGCGCGGCACCCTGAGGCTTATTTACACGACGGTCGAGAGGGGCAGCGGCGAGGCCGTCCTCGATGGCAGCCAGCTGCTCAAGAAGCGGCCCCGAAAAACCTGCGCACAAATCCGCGACCACGTTCTCGATGCAAGGCCAGACGTCGCGCTTTGCGACATCGACCAGCCGCCGGCCGTCCCGAGTAAGCGAGACGATCCTGCGCCGCTGGTCATCGGTCGACGGACTGACCTCGAGCAGTCCCAATTCGGCCAGAAGCGAGACGCTTCGCGTTACGCCTGGCTGCGCGATGCCAAGGGATTGCGCCAGTTCCCCGACCGACAGCGGACCCAGCCTGTCGAGCGCGGCCAGCAGCGGGTACTGGCTCGCCTGAACCGGGACATCCAGCCTGTCGAGCAGGCGCTGCGCCTCCGCTTGCAGTTGCTCGCCTATACGCTTCAGCCTGCTGCCCAGGCACAGGAAGCCAAGCGATCGTATGACGTCTTCCATAGGCCAATTCATCCCCATGAACATCGATAACATGATATATAACAATGCATGAAAAGCAAGATCGAGGCATTCAAGCGCGGGCTCCAGGCATCGGGCGCAGGCCTATCGCCTTCGGCAAGGAAAGGTCGATCGGTCAGGCTGCTTCGCCTGGACGAGGCCCGTTCGATCAGTTGCGCAGCCGGTAGCCGGTCCTGAAGATCCAGGCGACGATCGTTATGCAGATGAGCAGGAAGACCACCGTCATGCCGAGGCTGACGCCGACCGAAACGTCGGACTTGCCGTAGAAGCTCCAGCGGAACCCACTGACCAGGTAGACCACCGGGTTGAACAGCGTCACCGTGCGCCAGATGCCGGGCAGCATGTTGATCGAATAGAAGCTGCCGCCGAGGAAGGTCAGCGGCGTGATGATCAGCAGCGGCACCAGCTGCAGCTGCTCGAAGCTCTTCGCCCAGATGCCGATGATAAAGCCGAACAGGCTGAAGGTCACCGCCGTCAGCACCAGGAAGGCGAGCATCCAGAACGGATGCTCGATCGTCAGCGGCACGAACAGCGAGGCCGTCGCCAGGATGATCAGGCCAAGCACGATCGACTTTGTCGCCGCGCCCCCGACATAGGCGATGACGATCTCCAGATAGGACACCGGCGCGGACAGCAATTCGTAGATCGAGCCGACGAATTTCGGAAAATAGATGGCGAAAGAGGCGTTGGAGATCGATTGCGTCAGCAGCGACAGCATGATCAGCCCCGGTACGATGAAGGCGCCGTAGCTGATGCCGTCGATCTCGGTGATGCGCGAGCCGATGGCCGAACCGAAGACGACGAAATAGAGCGACGTCGAAATCACCGGCGAAACGATGCTCTGCAGCACAGTGCGAAGGGCGCGCGCCATCTCCACCCGATAGATCGCCCATACCGCATGAAGATTCATGGCCGCGCGCGGGTTCATGCCGGTTTCCTCACCAGGTTGACGAAGATCTCCTCGAGCGAGCTGTTTTCCGTATCGATGTCGCGGAACTGGATGCCGGCCGCCTCGAGCTCGCGGATCAGCGAGGCGACGCCCGGCCGTTCGCTCTGGTTGTCATAAGTATAGGTCAGCTGTCCGCCATCCGGCGAAAGCTCCAGCGCGTAGTGCGAAAAAGCATCGGGAACGGTGGCCAGGGGACTGCGCAGTTCCAGCACAAGCCGTTTGCGGCCAAGCTTGCGCATCAGCTCGGCCTTGTCCTCCACCAGCACGATCTCGCCGCGGTTGATGACGCCGACGCGGTCGGCCATCGCCTCGGCTTCTTCGATGTAATGCGTGGTCAGGATGATGGTGACGCCGTCTTCGCGCAGCCGGCGCACCATCGCCCACATGTCCTGGCGCAGCTCGACATCGACGCCTGCCGTCGGTTCGTCGAGGAACAGGATGCGCGGCTCGTGCGACAGCGCCTTGGCAATCATCAGCCGGCGCTTCATGCCGCCGGACAGCGTGATCGCCTTGGCGTCCTTCTTGTCCCAGAGCGACAGGTCGCGCAGCACTTTTTCGACGAACGCCTTGTCCGCCGGCTTGCCGAACAGGCCGCGGCTGTAGTTAACCGTCGCCCACACGCTCTCGAAGGCGTCGATGGTCAGTTCCTGCGGCACCAGCCCGATCAGACTGCGCGCGGCGCGGTAGTCGCGGTTGATGTCATGGCCGTCGACGGTGACGGAACCCGACGAGCGGTTGACGATGCCGCAGACGATCGAGATCAGCGTTGTCTTGCCGGCGCCATTCGGCCCGAGCAGCGCAAAGATCTCGCCGCGCACGATGTCGAGACTGATCTCCTTCAGCGCCTTGAAGCCGGTGGCGTAGGTCTTGGAGACCCCGGAAATCGAGATGATAGGCTGCATGGCTGAAAACGACTGCTTGAAACAGAGTTGTTGGTTTAATCCGCTGAATGTCGGTTCGCAAATCCGGATGTCAATGGCGCTTCTGACAGTTCTGGACATCGAGGTTCGCCGGAATAGGCAACACCTGCCCGGTCGTCCAGCCAAATTCCACGCAACAGTAGACTAACCGCACTGCGGCGTTCCGCCTCGCGGCGGGACGCCGCTTTGACCGTCCGGTGCATCAAGCCTATCCTTCAACAAACAAGCAGCAGCCGGAGCCGCCATGGACCCGCTCATCCTGTCGCGCATACAGTTCGGCGCGAACATCTCGTTCCACATCCTGTTCCCGGCGATCACCATCGCGCTCGGCTGGGTGCTGCTGTTCTTCAAGCTCCGCTACAACGCGACAAACGATTCCGCCTGGATGCGCGCTTATTTCACCTGGGTTAAGGTATTCGCGCTGTCCTTCGCCATGGGCGTAGTTTCCGGCGTCACCATGAGTTTTCAGTTCGGCACTAACTGGCCGGGCTATATGGAGACGGTCGGCAACATTGCCGGCCCGCTGCTGGCCTACGAAATCCTGACCGCCTTCTTCCTCGAGGCGGCGTTCCTCGGCATCATGCTGTTCGGCTTCCGCCGCGTCTCGAACCGTGTCCATACACTGGCGACGGTGCTGGTGGCCGGCGGCACCACCTTGTCCGCCTTCTGGATCATCGCGCTCAATTCGTGGATGCAGACACCGGCCGGTTTCGAGATGCGCGATGGTGTTGCGCATGCCACCGACTGGTGGGCCGTTGTCTTCAATCCGTCCATGCCCTACCGGCTCGTCCATATGCTGCTTGCTTCGGGGCTGACCGTCTCGTTCCTGATCGCCGGCCTGTCGGCGCTGCGCTATCTCTACGGCGATCGCTCGGAATCGATGTGGAAGGCCTTGCGCACCGGCGTCTTCACCGCCGCTATCCTGATTCCCATCCAGATCTTTGCCGGCGACCAGCACGGCCTCAACACGCTGGAACACCAGCCGCAGAAGATCGCGGCCATGGAAGCCAACTGGAACACCGGTCCCAACGTGCCGCTGGTGCTGTTTGCGCTTCCCGATGAAGCGGCCAAGGAGAACAGGTTCGAGCTCACCATTCCCGACGGCGCCAGCCTCATCCTCAGGCACAGCGCCGGCGGCATCGTACCGGGGCTGAACGATTATGCCGGCAACCATCCCCCGGTATTTCCGGTGTTCTGGGGCTTTCGCATCATGGTCGGCACCGGCCTCCTGATGCTCGCCGTCTCCTGGTCGGCGGCCTTCTTCCTCAAGCGCCGCCACGGCCTGCCCAAGCCGCTGGCGCTTGTCATGGTGCCGATGGCGCTGTCCGGCTGGCTGGCGACGCTGGCCGGCTGGTACACCACCGAGATCGGCCGCCAGCCCTGGCTGGTCACCGGCGTGCTGCGTACCGCCGATGCTGTCGGGCCGGTCGCCGGCAGCCATGTCGCGCTGTCGCTCGCGGTCTATCTCATCCTCTACGTGCTGCTCTTGATCGCCTATCTCGGCGTGTTGGTGCATCTGGCATTGAAGGCGGCGAAGGATGGTGACACCTCGCCGCTGCCGGGCGTCATGAACAGGCCGCTGTCGCAGCCGGTTGCGCAACCGGGAGAAACATCATGAGCTTCGACTGGCCGACCCTGCTGCCTCTGATCTTCGCCGGCCTGATGGGCCTCGCCATCCTGATCTACGTCATCCTCGACGGCTTCGATCTCGGCATCGGCATCCTGTTCGCCGCAGCCGAAGACACCGAACAGGATACGATGATCGCCGCCATCGGCCCGTTCTGGGACGCTAACGAGACCTGGCTGGTGCTGGCGGTCGGCCTGCTGCTGGTCGCCTTTCCATTGGCGCACGGCACCATTCTGACGGCGCTCTATATTCCTGTCTTCGTGCTGCTGGTCGGCTTGATCCTGCGCGGCGTCGCCTTCGATTTCCGCGCCAAGGTGCCGGCCGGCAGGAAGCACCGCTGGAACCGCATCTTTTTCCTCGGCTCGGTCGTCGCGTCGCTGGCGCAAGGTTATATGCTCGGCGTCTATGTGCTCGGCCTCGACGTCGGCCCCGGCGGCGTCGCTTTCGGCGCGCTGGTGGCGCTCTGCCTTGCCGCGGCCTACGCGGCGATAGGCGCGGCCTGGGTCATCTATAAGACCGAAGGCGATCTGCAGAAGAAGGCGGTGCTGTGGCTGCGGACGGCGCTGGTGCTGACCGCGCTCGGCATGGTCGCGGTATCGCTGGCCACGCCCTTTGCCAGCGCGCGCATCTTCGACAAATGGTTCGTCTGGCCGGCCATGCTCTATTTGTCGCCGCTGCCGATCCTGTCGGCAGTGCTGTTCCTGTGGCTGTGGCGCCAGACCTTCCATCTGCCGAAACCCGGCGACCGCCACGCGCTGCTCCCGTTCCTGACATTGGCCGCGATCTTCACGCTCGGCTTTGCCGGCCTCGCCTGGTCGTTCTACCCCTTCGTGGTGCCCGACCGGCTGACCATCTGGCAGGCTGCTTCGGCACCCGAAAGCCTGGCCGTCATCCTGGTCGGGACGGTCGTCGTGCTGCCGATCATCATCTTCTATTCGTTCTTTGCCTACCGGGTGTTCGCCGGCAAGGCGACGGATCTGACCTATGACTGACCGGCATAGCAGTCGCAGCCTGAAACAGAATATTCATCTTCAAGCGGAATAACCTTCTCTGGCCGGACCAGCAGAATCACCGGCAAGAAGAAGGGCAACAGAATGAACCCCTTTTTTGCGGCAGGACAGGATCGGCTGCTGCTTTTGCTGATCCGGACGGTCGCGCTGATCGGCGCACTCGCGCTTGCCGGCCTGCTGCCGGCCATGCCGCAGGCGCATGCCCAGGACGCGGCCAACTGGACGGGCGTGTGGGACACGAAGTGGCGCGGCGGCGGCGCCCAGATCAAGTTCGAGCAGACGGGCACTGACGTAAACGGCGTGTACCCGCTTTATAACGGCCGTATCGAGGCCAAGGCCGAAGGCGACAAGCTTGTCGGCCACTGGTTCGAAGGCGACCGCCAGGGCGCCTTCACCTTCGTCCAATCGCCTGACGGCGGCAGCTTCATGGGCCGCTTCGATGCCGCCACCGCCGAATGGTGGACAGGTGTGCGCGTCAGCGCCGTCGAGGACGTCCGTGTCGACCAGTCGAGCCCGATGAGCACCATGCGCTCGTTCCTGCAGACGATGAACGAGAGCGGCGCCGACAATGTGCCGCGCGCCACCGGTGGCGGCATGGGTCTTGCCGGTCTGGCAGCGGGTCTCGTCGACGTCACCGAGGCCGACCGCGGCGGCCTCAACATGCCCGATTACACCAAGCTTCTGTTCACCGTCATCGACAACGCGACGTTCCGTCTGTGGAGCCTGCCGCATGATGCGATTTCCGGAGACGAGGTGACATCGACGCTGCCGCAATACGGCACCAGGATCTCCTTCGACGTCACTTTTCGTCGCAAGAATGGCGACTGGTTCATCGTCGGGCCGCCACTTGGCCAGCTCCAGGCAAAGCTCGCCGAATTCCAGGAAGCGCGTGGCGAAGCCGTCGACATGGTCGACGATCCGAGCAGGCTCGCCTCGCCGCGCGACACGTTCAAGGTTCTGTTGAGCGGCCTCACCGAAGCCGGCGACCCGGCCCAGGCGGCACTCGACCTGCGCAACTACAGTCAGGCGGTGCGTGGCGACGAGGCGTTCCTGCTCGAGCGCTATCTCAAAAAGGTCATCGACCGCATCGGCTACGTCGATTGGCAGGAGATCCCCGACGATCCGAAGAGCAACACCCCCTTCGTCTATTTCGAGCATCCCGCCGGCAACATCGTCATCGGCCCGGTCGAGACTGAGAAGGGCAAGATCTGGCAGTTCACGCCCGAGACGCTCGCCCACATCCGCGCGCTCTACGCCGATGTCGAAGACGTGCCGGTGGCGCCGGAATTCGCCGCTTTCGCCAGCGCCGACCCGTTCTTCATCGCCCGTGGCCTCGCCCGCGAGATCAGCCCCGGCCTGCTTACCCGCGCCGGCCCGATGGAGCGCTGGCAATGGTCGATGCTCGGCCTTGCCGCACTGGCCGGCATCGTCTTCGGCTTCATCGCCAATGCGCTGATTTCCTTGTTTGTGCGAAGGACGGACAGCCCGGCCTTCTTCCGCATTGTCGAATGGGCGGTGCGCTCGATCGTGCTTGGCTTCTTCCTGCTGTTGACGCTGCGCCCGCTCGGTCTGCCGCAAGTGGTCGCCGCCCCGGTCAAGGCAATCGCGTGGAGCCTGGTCGTGATTGGCGCCGTGCCGGTGGTCTGGCACCTGATCGGCAAGGTCGCCGACCATTACCGTGGACTGTGGCAGGTGCCCGGCTATCACGACACGCTGATTTCGCTGTCCACCGGCGTGGCGCGCGTCACCGTGCTGGTCGTCGCCTTCCTGCTGCTGGCCGAAGTGCTCGCCATCCCCTACGAAGGCGTCATTGCCGGTCTCGGCATCGGCGGTCTGGCGGTGGCGCTGGCCGCGCAGCCGACGCTGCAGAACTTCCTCTCCGGCCTGACGCTCTATGCCGATCGGCCGGTCAGCGTCGGCGACTTCTGCAAGTTCGGCGACCAGTCCGGCACGATCGAGCATATCGGCATGCGCTCGACGCGCATCCGGTCGCTCGACCGCACGATCATCTCGGTGCCAAACTCGGATTTCGCCGGCATGCAGATCGAGAACTACGCGCATCGCGACCGCACCCGGTTCGCGACGACGCTGCAGCTGCGCTACGAAACGACGCCCGATCAGCTACGTTACGTCCTGGCCGAGCTGCGCAAGCTGCTGATTGCCCATCCGCGCGTCATCGATGAGCCGTGCCGCGTGCGCTTTGCCGGCTTCGGCGCCTATTCGCTCGACATCGACGTGTTCACCTACGTCAAAACCGCCGACGTGGCCGAGTTCCAAGCCATCCGCGAGGACATCCTGCTGTCCATGATCAACATCATGGATGATGCCGGCGCGCAGTTCGCCTTCCCTTCGTCACTGGAATACAGAGCCACCGACCTTCCGGTCGACGACGAAAAACGCATCGCCGCGGAGAAAAGGGTCAGCGCTTGGCGCGAGGCGCAAAACCTGCCTTTCCCCGACTTCAGCCAGATCGACAAATTCGCCCTCAACAACACACTTGCCTACCCGCCTGAGGGCTCGGCGCTTTATCGCGAGACAGAACCCGACCCGGACTCGGCCGAGGCAAAGGCGACGCTGGAGAAGGTGCGATGGAGCCTGCCCTGGAAAAAGGGGGAGTAGTGCGAAGCGCGGGGCCTGCTGATCTCCCCTCTTGAGGGGGAGATGTCGCTGAAAGCGACAGAGGGGGTCGCCGCGCGTGGAGTGCCAACTTCGTCTTCCTCGATATGCCGGACCGCGTCGCGCCAACCGAACCGACCCCCTCTGGCCTGCCGGCCATCTCCCCCTCAAGGGGGGAGATCAGCAGGCCCTGCAAAAGCTCAGCTCTTGTTAGCGGCCAGCACCAGCACCGGCTTTTCGCGGTAGAGGTTGGGGAACAGCCGCTTCAGGTTCTCGACCTTGGGCAAATCGTTGTAGACGATATAGGGATAGGTCGGGTTGAGCGTCAGGAAATCCTGGTGATAGTCCTCGGCCGGATAGAAGGTCTTGCCGGTCTCCAGCGTCGTCACGATCGGCTTGGGAAACACCTTGGCCTTGTCGAGCTGGGCGATGTAGCTTTCGGCGATCTTTTTCTGTGCGTCGTTTTCGGCAAAGATCGTCGAACGGTACTGGGTGCCCGTGTCCGGGCCCTGGTAGTTCAGTTGCGTCGGGTTGTGCGCCACCGAGAAATACACCTGCAGCAGCTGGCCGTAGGTCACCTTGGACGGCTCGTAGGTGATCTCGACGGATTCGGCATGGCCCGTCCGGCTGGTGCCGACCATTTCATAGACGGCCGTGTCCTGGTCGCCGCCGGCATAGCCGGAAACGGCGCTGGTGACGCCCTTGATGTGCTGGAACACGCCTTGCACACCCCAGAAGCAGCCGCCGGCGAAGACCGCCTTTTCGGTGCCGGCGGTGGCCTTCTCGTCCATTGCCGGCGGCGGGATCACCACCGCGTCTTCGGCCGAGACTGCCGGCGTCTGCCAGAATACGGCCGCGGCGGCCGTGAGGATGAGCGCGGCAAGTGCTGCTTTTGCGAAAATCGACGATCGTTTCACGGCTCCGGTCATGTCTGATCTCCCATGATGCTGGTTTGGATTATACGACGGATAGGTCCGCCGGGCTCTCACATTGCTGTGCGCATCGCCTATTTGGTCGGAGCCATGGCATCGCAGGCCTTGGTCGCTTCGGCTTTCTTCATGGCGTCCGTCTCGGCGGGGGCCTTGTTCATGCAGTCGGCCTTCATCGGATCGCCCGCCCTCATCGCGGTCGTGGCCATCGCGTCAGCGGCCACGGCGCCGGCCGGCTTCATGGCATCCGTTGCCGGCTTCATGGCGTTTGTCGCCATGGCCGGCTTCATCGCATCTTCGGCCCGCGCCGCGCCTCCTGCGAACAGCGCCGTCGAGCAAAGTGCGAAGGCGAGTGCCGCCAGGGTCGGGCGATTGGTCAAACGATTGGTCATGATGATCTCCTAGGGTTCTGGCAGGGTTGATCGCATGCGGCGGCGCCGCTGCGCGTTGTGAAAATTTCGGCAGGGTTTCTAGTTGGTAGCGGCAGCAAGGATCGGCCCGCCGCCCGGCACCTGCACCAGCACCGCTGTGCTGAGGCCGCCCGTCGCCGCCGGCAGCGGCAGTGCGGTGGCGTCGCCGGTCCAACTGCCCAGCCTGGTCAGCGAATGCACGACATTGGCGTGCGGCAGCGTGCGGCCGGTGTTTTCGCCGCGCGCCACCGGCACCTCGACGATGCCCTTGCCGTAACGCACCAGCCAGACGTCGGCCTTGCCGCCGGGCACCGGACCGGCGCCGATGCTGACCTTCCCGCCGGCGAGCGACAGCGAAGGTCCGTCAGCGTGGCCGCCACTCGAAATCAGCTGCTCGATCTCGCCCGGCCTGGCGCCGACGGCATCGGCCCTGCCGTTGACCACCACTTGCGGCGTGAACGGGCCGGAACGGCCGAGCGACGGTTCATAGCGGACCTGGCGCTGCGTGAATTCTTCTTTGCCGAATGTGTCCTTCCAGCCGAGATAGTCCCAGTAGGTGACGTTGAAGGACAGCGCCAGCACGCCGGGCCGGTCCTTGACCTTGATCAGATTGGCGTTGGCCGGCGGACAGGACGAGCAGCCCTGGCTGGTGAACAGCTCTACGACCGTCAGCGTCTGTCCGGCGGCCGCGCTGGTTGCCGACAGCACAGTCGCGGAAAACAGTGCCGCGGCGAGCCCCATCAGGGCTGTGCTGCGTTTCGCTGTCGATCCGGGCATCGCATTTCTCCTGCGCAGACATCGTGTCATGTCCACACTTGGCCGCCGACGCACGCTTCGTTACAGCATCACCGCTTCGTGATTGAGGAGAAGTCCGAGTTCCTAGAGCATTGGCGAGAGCCGAGGCGATGTCCGATCTCCCCCTTGAGGACCCACAAGGGGGAGGTAGGCACTCAAGTCGCCCCTATTGTGTGAGCACGGTTTCCGAAGGCCGCTTGTTGAACGCGCACTTGCCGGCCACAAAATAGGAAAAATCGGCATCATCTATGGTGTTGTTGGTAAGTGATCCGCCATCTTCCCACGCTTGACTGCTGGTGATGCCGCACGGCACGGCCTCAAAGATGTCGACAGTCGTATTGGCCAGCGTCTTGACCTTGTCGATGAACAATCGGTCGGACGTGGCCGGATCGTCCGATCGCAGGGTGTCTTTCGTGCCCGACGCCAGATAGCCGCCGCCAAGACCAGGATTGGGATTCGGAATCTTCATCTCCAGAGACAGGTTATCCATGTCCTTCACATCGATCACCGCACCGGCGCCGGTCGCGGGATACATCGTGTTGACGCAGGTGGTTGCGTATTTCCTGGTGCCGCTGATCTGAGTGATTGTGCCGGTGGGCAAGCCATAGAAGCTGGTCACCGTGACGGTCGTGCATACTTGTTTCTGGACCAGCGTCTCCGTCGTTCCGTTGATCGTGTAAACAGAGGACGTCCCGTAGCCTTTGGGATCGCCAAACCTGTTGTACGCGTAGGAGATCCTCATCAGCTTGTTGGCCACCGTGTCCCCGAATTTGGTGCCGTAGAGCGTCACCGTCTTGTCCCACCAGCCAGAGATCTTGTCGACCTTGAACGTGGCCTCCACCAATGCCGGCCGCTTTGTCACTGCCGACGCAACGCCGACCTGCACCGTGTTGATCCTGGCGATCTGCATGAAATTCGTCGGCATGGCAAAACCGGCCGAAGCCTTGATGCTGGCGGCGCCGTCGGTGGCGACGACGAAGCTGTCGAGCTTGGCCGTGCCTTGCCCGCCATTGGCCAGATATGAGTCCTGCAGGCTTACCTGGCGGTCCGCCAACGTCGTGGTCGTCGCAAGCGTCGTGATCGACAGCGACGCTGCATCGAGGGCGTTCTGCATCGATGCCCTGGTTGAAACCGCGGAGGTATAGTCGATGGAAAAACCCAATGCGGCAACCATCGGGATAAGCAAGATGGCGAGCAATGGCGCGAACGAGCCGCTCACCGATCTGAGAAATTTGCGTGCTGACGGCGGCATTCCGATCCCCCCGAAACGGCGATAGACCGGTGGGCTACCACGCCGGGCGCAAACTATGCTCTAATCTCATGGATCAAAGTTTAACGACTTTGCCGCCCCGCCGCCGCACCCGCGTCCCGCCGCTTGCCGATGTACCGTGCCCCTGCTAAAGCGCGCCGCATGACCACGCCGATCAAGAACATCCGCAACTTCTCCATCGTTGCCCATATCGACCATGGCAAATCCACGCTTGCCGACCGGCTGATCCAGTCGACCGGCGGGCTGGAGCTGCGCGACATGAAGGAGCAGGTGCTGGACTCGATGGACATCGAGCGCGAGCGCGGCATCACCATCAAGGCGCAGACGGTGCGGCTGAAATACCGCGCCAACAATGGACAGGACTATGTCCTCAACCTGATCGACACGCCCGGCCATGTCGACTTCGCCTATGAAGTGTCGCGCTCGCTCGCCGCCTGCGAAGGTTCGCTGCTGGTCGTCGACGCCTCGCAAGGCGTCGAGGCGCAGACGCTGGCCAATGTCTACCAGGCGATCGACAACAACCACGAAATCGTCGTGGTGCTGAACAAGGTCGACCTGCCCGCCGCCGAGCCCGAGCGCATCCGCGAACAGGTCGAGGAGGTGATCGGCATCGACGCCTCCAACGCCGTACTGATCTCGGCCAAGACCGGCCTCGGCATTCCCGACGTGCTGGAAGCGATCGTCAACGATCTGCCGCCGCCGCGCGAGGGCGACATCGCGGCCCCGCTGAAGGCGATGCTGGTCGACTCCTGGTACGATGCCTATCTCGGCGTCATCGTGCTGGTCCGCATCATCGACGGCGTACTGAAGAAGGGCCAGACCATCCGCATGATGGGCACCGGCGCCCGGTACCTGGTCGAGCGCACCGGCGTCTTTACGCCCGCCCGCATCAATGTCGACGAGCTCGGCCCCGGCGAGTTCGGTTTCTTCACCGGCTCGATCAAGGAGGTTGCCGACACCCGCGTCGGCGACACCATCACCGAGGACAGGCGCCCGACGGCACAGGCCCTGCCCGGCTTCAAGCCGGCGCAGCCGGTGGTGTTCTGCGGCCTGTTCCCGGTCGACGCCGCCGATTTCGAGGATCTGCGCGCCGCTGTCGGCAAGCTGCGCCTCAATGACGCGTCCTTCTCCTTTGAAATGGAAACCAGCGCCGCGCTCGGCTTCGGCTATCGCTGCGGCTTCCTCGGCCTGCTGCATCTCGAAATCATCCAGGAGCGGCTGGAGCGCGAGTTCAATCTCGACCTCATCGCCACCGCGCCCAGCGTCGTCTACCGCCTGCTGTTGAACGACGGCACGGTCAAGGAACTGCACAACCCGGCCGACATGCCCGACGTGGTCAAGATCTCGGCCATCGAGGAGCCGTGGATCCGCGCCACCATCCTCACCCCCGACGACTATCTCGGCGGCATCCTGAAGCTCTGCCAGGACCGGCGCGGCATTCAGGCCGACCTCTCCTATGTCGGCAAACGCGCGATGCTGATCTACGACCTGCCGCTCAACGAGGTGGTCTTCGACTTCTACGACCGGCTGAAGTCGATCTCCAAGGGCTACGCCTCGTTCGACTATCATTTGACCGACTACAAGGAAGGCGACCTGGTCAAGATGTCGATCCTGGTCAACGAAGAGCCGGTCGATGCGCTGTCGATGCTGGTCCACCGCACGGCGGCGGAAAAGCGCGGCCGCCAGATGTGCGAGAAGCTGAAGGAGCTGATCCCGCATCATCTGTTCAAGATCCCGATCCAGGCGGCGATCGGCGGCAAGGTCATCGCCCGCGAGACCATCTCGGCGCTGCGCAAGGATGTCACCGCCAAGTGCTACGGCGGCGACGTCTCACGCAAACGCAAGCTGCTCGACAAGCAGAAAGAGGGCAAGAAGCGGATGCGGCAGTTCGGCAAGGTGGACATCCCGCAGGAGGCGTTTATCCAGGCGCTGAAGATGGGGGATTGAGAAGCCGGTTGGCGCGCACAGCGCGCCAAGCCATCGATCCAGTGAATCGATGGCAGGCTTCGAAAGCGGGGGAGCTGCCGGAAGCAGTGGGCCCCCGCCAGCGCGGCGCTGAAGCTGGATGGTGGAGCATGGTGGAGATTGGGCAGAAGAGTGCGACAGGTCAGCAAGCTGGATACGCGCCGGCCATTGCGACCCTTCAGGACAGCGGACCATCATTGGAGAATGCCCCATCCCGAAGTATCCTCGCGTCGGCTTGGGGAGACATCAATGCGTTCCACCTTGGACACCATTGCCGCGATCGGCCTCGCCATCGGCGGCGCTCTGGGTCTCGCCGGCACCTTCGTCGAGAGCGCGCCACTCCGCGAAACGCTCTGGACGATCGACGGCGTGGCGCTCGTGGTGGCGACCGCGCTGCTGACGATGAAGTATCAGCGGCAGGGCAATGACTGGGTGGCGGCTGGATTTTTGACCTTTCTCGCCGGCGAAAGCCTGCTGCTCTCCGGCAATGCGGCCGGGCTTGAGGCCAGCGTGCCCTCCTATGTCGGCGGTATCTCGCTTTGGGCGGCGGCGCTGGTCATGGTCAGCGCGCCGAAAACCTTCGCGCTGTGGATGCGGCTTACCGCTGTCGTGGCGGCTGTGCTGTTTGTCGTCTCAGTGGGCCTGATCCTGTGGGGTGCGCCTTTGCTGCCGACCTCGACGCCGCTGCCCGCTGCCGGATATCCCTTCCTGGTGCTCACATTCATCGGCTGGATCTGGACGCTGCTGAAGCCCAGCCGGTGAGGCCAGTCGGACCGCCCCTCTCCGGCCTTCGCGGCCACCTCTCCCCCACTTCGTGGGGGCGAGGAACCAGTTGTGTGCGTCAAGTTCTGCAAAATGGCGTGGCATTGCGTTGACGTCGGCGTGTCCGCCGCGCAGCCCCCGTGTTTAGCGGAGCGGCGGACACATGACGGTGCTCAGGCGGCCAAGGCCCTCAGG
>NZ_JAMYND010000051.1:0-32421 GCF_040318885.1 Mesorhizobium sp. M0998 | reverse complement strand
ACGGACGGCTCCCTTGTTTGAGATCTCAACGAACTCATTCTGGCACATCCGATGCCGTCGGGCGCCGTCCACCCCATCATGCCGTTGCAGTCGCCGAAGATTGCAACGGCGGTTGCGAGGCGAACCGGCACAGGCGTGCGAACCCTCCCGATTCTTTCGATCTTCGCAGTAGACTCAACCGCTCCAAGCGCGTTTCCTAGGCCTACCCCACGCCTCGGAGCACGGCCATGCACAATTTCCGCCGGACGCTGATTGCCGTAAGCCTTTCCCTCACCCTGACCTTCGTACCCTTCCTCGCCTATGCCGCCTCGCCGCAGCCGGCGAAGGGCGAGCTCGGCATGGTGGTGACCGCCCAGCATCTTGCGTCTGAGGTCGGCGTCGAGGTGCTGAAGAGGGGCGGAAACGCGGTCGATGCCGCGGTCGCCGTCGGCTATGCGCTGGCCGTGGTCTATCCGACCGCCGGCAATATCGGCGGTGGCGGCTTCATGACCATCCGCTTCAAGGACGGCCGCTCGACCTTCCTCGATTTTCGCGAGCGCGCGCCGCTGGCCGCGACCAAAACCATGTATCTCGACAAGGACGGCAAGCCGGTAAAAGGCGCCAGTCTCGACGGCTATCTGGCGGTCGGCGTGCCGGGCTCAGTCGCTGGTTTCGAGATGGCGCGGGAGAAATACGGCACGCTGTCGCGGCAGGACTTGCTGGCGCCGGCCATCCGCTTTGCCAAGGAAGGCTTCGTGCTGGAGCAGGGCGATGCGGCCTCGCTCCAGGGCGGCGCGGAGCGGTTGGCAAGGGACCCAGCGGCGGCGGCCATTTTCCTCAAGCCGGACGGCAAGCCCTATGCTGTCGGCGAGCGCCTTGTTCAGCCCGATCTCGCGGCTTCGCTTGCCGCCATTTCCGACCGCGGGGCGGATGCCTTCTACAAAGGCGCGACCGCCGACGCCATCGTCAAGGCGAGTGGCGAGAAGGGCGGCATTCTGGCCAGGGCTGATTTCGAAAGCTACGCGGTGCGCGAGCTCAAGCCGGTGACCTGCAATTATCGCGGCTACGAGATCATTTCCTCGCCGCCGCCGAGCTCCGGCGGCGTCATCATCTGCGAGATACTCAACGTGCTTGAGTTCTATCCGTTGTCCTATCTCGGCGCCGGTTCGGCCGAGACGGTTCACGTCATGGTCGAGGCGATGCGCCACGCCTATGTCGACCGCAATTCGGCGCTCGGCGATCCCGGCTTCATCGACAATCCGGTCGCAAAACTGCTCGACAAGAATTACGCCAGGGAAATTCGCGAAAAGATCGATCCGTTCCGGGCCGGCGTCTCGCAGGAATTGATGCCGAAGGGTTCTGGCGAGAGCAAAGAGACGACGCATTTTTCGATCATCGACAATGATGGCAATGCCGTCGCGGTAACCTACACGCTGAACGGCTCCTTCGGCGCCGGCGTTGTCGCCGCCGGCACCGGCATCCTGCTCAACAACGAGATGGACGATTTCACCCAGAAACCCGGCGTGCCCAATCTCTATGGCCTGGTCCAGGGCGAGGCGAATGCGATCGCGCCGAAAAAGACGCCGCTGTCATCGATGAGCCCGACCATCCTCGCCAAAGACGGCAAGCCGTTCATGGTCATCGGCAGCCCCGGCGGTTCACGCATCATCACCATCACGCTGGAGGCGATCGTCAACGTCGTCGACCACGGCATGAACATCCAGGAGGCCATCGACGCACCGCGCATCCATCACCAATGGCTGCCTGACACGGTCAATATCGAACCGTTCGGCCTGTCGCCCGATACCGAAAAGCTGCTCACCGGCATGGGCTACCACCTCGATCTTGCCGACACGACCTGGGGCCAGGCGGCCGGCATCCTGGTCGGCGGCAAGAGCCTGGCGGAAATCGAGAAGGGCGGCGGCGCCCGCTACAATGGCGCCATCGACAGCCGCGCCGCATCCGGCAAGGCTATCGGGTATTAGACCCCAAAAGTGGGAATCGGTTTTTCGGATAAGATCATGGTCAACAATAAGATTTCGCTCTGAATCAGGTGACCAGCGCGATCGTGGACGCTATCAGCATCAGCGCCGCGATGCCGACGAACAGGGCGTAGATGCGTGGCCGGTCGAGCAGAAGCGCATTGCCGGATATCCATGCCGCGGTGGCGCCACCAAGCGCGAAAAAGAAGGTGCTGCGGCGCCCGAAGCTCAAGCCGGCAGCCATCAGGCCACCGATGATCAGGGCGCCGAACACGATGATCACGGCGACCGCGTATTTCTCGAAATCGTTGCTGCCGGCGCTCGGGCCGATTGCGTTCAACCTCGACAGATCGTCCGGATCGAACGGGCTGGTCGACCCATATTCGTCTTGACCGACAGGCTCATGCATTATTCGTTCTCCGCAAACCGACAGCAAATCATCAAGCCTCGCCGAGCGCAACCGCTCGCCGAATGTGATCGGCACGGTGTTCAACACTTTCTGGCGGCGGCTTGCCAGAGATTTTTGAATTCGCGATTGGATCGCCGCCCCGCTGCGCGGCCTGGTCAAGCGCTTTGCCCGAGCTGAATCTTCATGCCGCCCTGGCCAAAGACTGCGTTGCCTGAACGGAAGCCCCAAGCACCGCCTGTGCGCTGTCTGCCTGCCTTTCATCGACATGCGCCAGCAGCAGGATCACACCTTGTGCGGCATCCGGCTTGCCTGGCAGCTTGCCGATATCGGACAATGCGCCGAAAAGTCTGCCGGCAACGCAGCCCAAGACTGCACCGACGAGGACCGATGCCAGCCATCCCGCGCCGAGGGGATCGATGCCGGGGATATCGAAGGCGCCGAGGCCGGCCAACAAACCCGCCGCGCCAAGGGCGGCACCGGTGCCTGGACGGCGCAAGACGGCGCCGATTTCGTCGTCGTAGGGTCCGATGATACTGATCTGGTGGCGCGCAATTCCTGCCGCCTGAAGTGCTTCGACGGCTCGCGCCGCCTGGTCATGGGAATCAAAAAGTCTGCTGATTGTTCGCATTGAAACTGCCTGTGAGGCCCCCCGGCCCTCGACGGTGCGGCGGGTTCCTGCTGAGCGACGACTGCCCGAGCTTTCACGTCACTCGATGATCTTGACGATCTTGCGCGTGCCTGGGTCGACGACGACGGTGCGGTTGTCGACGACGACATAGCGGTATTTGACGTTGGGGACTTCATGAAGCTCGACGGTATCGGGGAGCGTCGAGCCGATATTGAGCTCCACCCCAGGGATTTTCACCGAGGCCAGCGGCTGCTTTTTCACATACTCCTTGATGATCGTTTCCTGCTGCGGTTCGATGACAACGTCTTGCGCCGCAGCGGCGCCGATGCCTGCCAGCAGCAAAAATCCCGCCACCGCGGTGGAAAGATGCATTCTCATGGTCGTCTCCTTTGCGAACTCGGTCCGCTCTTCACGCCAAGGCTCACTCGAACGGAAGGCAGCTGAAAACGTTCCGTCGACGGGGCTTCGGTCCCGCCCGGCAGGGACCAACCGACGTGTTGCCGCAGGACCTAAGTCTGATCCTTGCGCGCAAAGGGTGGGTTTGCCGCGTGACCCGGAACCGTGGCGGCGCGTGGCCGTTGCTGGCTGCACGTTCCGGGAGGATTCCATGGAAAAGGTCGACGGTTGCTCGCACCGGTCCTGGCTGTTTCCATTCCGATCGAACCCGGCATCTGCGCAGCACTGTCCCTTCCTGCGCCGATAAGGGTTCGCGCGTCACTTTGTGGCGGGCGAACCCTCAAATTGCTGCGTGCACCAAAGTTGACCCCCTGAAGCGAAGAGAAGGGGCGAGGAGAGCGGAAATGGCCGATGACAAGAGCAAGCGAGACTTCAGCGACCGCAATCGCGTTTCGGCGGATGAATATTATGAGGTCGAATATTTCGCGCGGGAAAATGGTGTTTCGCCCAGCCAGGTGAGCAAGCTGATCAAAAGGACCGGCGGCGACCGGATGATCCTCTCGCAGGCGGTGAAGGCATTGCGCGAGCGCAAGTGAGCTGGCGGCGAAGCCAATGGTGGAAAGGCACTGATCGCGATCGGCCGAGATCCGGCCAGCTATCGACAACGTGCCCGGATGCCGCCGCTTCGGCCAAGCGCAATGCCCCGCTACTTCTTCGATTCCGATGAAGACGGAATTGTCTATTCCGACGATCAGGGAACGTTATATGACGATCTCCCGCTGGTCAGGAAAGAAGCCCTTCGCACATTGGCCGAGATGGCCAGGGATGGCCTTCCTCATCGCAGGATTGCAGTCAAGGTCCGGGACGACCGTGGCGGTCTGGTCCTTGAAGTGGCTTTGACCTTTGCCGTTGAAACGCGGCACTTCGACGAGCGGATTTTCCTGATCGACTTGCGCACGAACTGACGGCTCGATCATCATCGCGCCGACCATCAGATTTCTGATGGAGCGGCAACTTCCCCTGGCGCGGAACATTAGAAATCTCTAATTGTTATCTTAAGCAGCGGGAACCTCCCAGGTTTCTGCTGCAGATCGGGTGCAGCCCGATCGGCCCGCGCCCTCCGCCAGAGGCGCGGGCTTCGTTTGTTTAGCCGATGCACAACACCGTTCGGCAGCAGCATATTGGAGGCCTGCGGGAGCATTAGTAACATCTGTCGCTACCGCGGCGCCCTGGCGCCCAGGCAACGGAGCCCGTCGTCCGACAGGGCGGCGGGCTTTTTTGACGCGGGTCGGTCATCACGCAATCGATGGAATTCTGGCCGGCGCCGCTTCGTGTGGCATGGGGTAAGGTGCCCTGACGCAGCGCCGGCCAAGCGGAAATCAGGTCCGCCGCAGCCAGATTGTAGCCGCGCCGGCGCAGCAGGTAATTGCGTGATCGCGGAAGCCGCACCATTGCAGAGCCCTCCCCAGCAGTTCGGCCTGCCCAGCGGCTGAACCGCGGCATTCATTCATTCTGACGATGCATCGGACGCCCCGACGGCGGAAATTGGACACCGCGCTCGCTCGCGACTATGGCGGCCGATGCTCCCTGCAGATTTCGGATGAAAGGCTATTCTACCCTTGTCGCGCCTGGATTCTTATCAGATCGTGGCAAGGGTTGCTTTTCCGGCCGCGTTTGCCGGCGTTCTGCTGTTCGCCCTTTTGCCGGAGCAACTCCTGCGGGGCCTTGGCCTGGCTTTCACGTCTGATCACGACAAGCTCAATCACGCCGCCGCCTTCGTCGTCCTGGCGGCTCTCGGAAGTTTCGGCTGGCCGGAACGCAAGGCGAAGCTGATCGTACTCCTCGTTCTCACGGGTGCGGCGATCGAGGGGCTTCAAGCCGTGCGACTGATAGGGCGCGACCCGGATCTATTCGACTGGGTCGCCGACTGCGCGGGAATCGCGTGCGGACTGATGGTTGCAAGCTGGACAAGGCGGCTCGCCGGCGGATTGCCATAGCTCGAAAGCGCATAACGGAATCGGCGCGCCCGTGCCCCAATAAGGGGAAATTGGCCGGCGCCACTGGGGGGCGCGTTGGGGTAAGTTGCCTGATGGGGCGCCGGCCAGGCGGAAAAATTACGTCCGCCGCAAAGTAACATAGCAGGAACGGCAAAGCGCGGCAGTAGCGTGATCGCGGAAGGTCCGCGTTGGCGCCTCCGGTGCGGTGACCCGTTTTGGATCAACAAATCTGGCACCTGAATTGCACTGCAGGCAATGCCGGGAAATCCCGGCAATCGTCCCCGAATATGGGGCCTCGCCGCTTCGCAAATGGAGCGGCGGGCCTTTTTGCCGGACGTTGAAAAGTAGGCCGATCAGCGGCTTAGCCGATCACGGTGTGCTTAGCCCGATTTCCCCTGCCAAGTGCCTATTCTCACAAGAGAAATTCTAAAGCGCCCAAGCATCGGTGCTTGACACAGGTTTCGATAACTGGATAAGTGGATACACAGATACGCTCTGATCGGACCAGGGACATGGCAGCTGACGCAATCGAGCCGTTGGGCATCACGACCGCCGAGGAGGAGGCTTATCGCCACATTCAGCGGGCCCTGAGGATGGGGCGTTACCGGGCCGGGGACCGGCTGATCCCGGAAGAGATCGCGACGGAAATCGGCATGAGCCGCATGCCGGTTCGCGAAGCATTCCGCCAACTGGCCGCGGAAGGTCTTGTGGTCATTCGCCCGAACCGTGGCTGCATCGTCGCCGGGCTTACCCTCGATGAGATCTACGAAACCTTTGAAATACGCTCGGTGCTCGAAGGGCTGGCGGTGAGGCTTGCCATGCCGCACATCGATGCCGAAGTGCTTGAAGAACTGGAACGCCAGCTGGACCGCATGGAGCGCGCCAGCCAGACCGGCAGCAGCGACTGGGTCGTGCGCCATCAGGCCTTCCATTTGCAGATTTGCCAACTGAGCAACCGACCCAAGCTGGTCCGGCAGATTGCCAGCCTGCACGTCGTGATCGAACCCTACCTGCGCATCTGGTTCGACTATGTCGACAAGCCCGCCAGCGCGCGTGCCGAGCACGAGATCCTGATCGACGTGCTGCGGTCAGGTGACGCCGGCAAGGCTGAGATCGTCATGCGGGATCATATCGTCGAGACAGCGCCGCTTCTGGCCAACTTCGCAAGTCCCGGCCGCCGCTAGGGAATACCATCTAACTCGTTGAAGCCGGAAGATAATCCGGCACGACGAAAGGGAACTGCCGTACCGGCAAAAAAGAGGAGAATGACATGAAAATTAGCCGCATCGCAGCCATTGCGTCGGTCCTGTTCGGCCCGGTCCAGGCCGCCGTTGCACAAGAAACACCAAAGGCAATTACCATTGCCACCGAAGGAGCCTACGCGCCCTGGAATTTCACAACAGCCGACGGCAAGCTGGACGGCTTCGAAGTCGATCTCGCCAATGATCTGTGCGGGCGAATGAAGATCGAGTGCAAGATCGTCGCACAGGACTGGGACGGCATGATCCCCGCGCTGACCGTCGGCAAGTTCGACGTGATCATGGCGAGCATGTTCATCACTGAAAAACGTCTGAAGGTCATTGATTTTACCCAGCCATATGCGGTTGACCCCTCAGGTTTCGCGGTCGCCAAGGACAGCGAACTGGGCAAGCTCGGCATTTCCAACGAGCGGTTCAAGCTGGACAATGAAGCCTCTTCGCAGGCGGCAATCGACAAGCTCAAGCCATTGCTGAAGGGCAAGATCATTGGAGTTCAGGCTGCAACGGCGAACCTGGAATTCCTGAACAAATACTTCTCGGACGTCGCCGAGGTTCGCGAATACAAGACCACCGAGCAACACGATCTCGATCTTGCCGCGGGTCGCATCGACGCGCTCTTCGCGCAACAGACAGCGCTGGCCGCCACGCTGAGCAAGCCGGAGTTCAGCGACTATACGCTTGCAGGACCAGGATTTGTCGGGGGTCTCTTCGGTCTTGGCTCAGGGGCCGGCATCCGCAAAGAGGACACCAAGCTGAAAGACATGCTCAACGGCGCCATCGACGCCGCGACCGCCGACGGCACGATCAAAACTCTGTCGCTTAAATGGCTCAAGAGCGACGTTACTCCAGTCAAGTAAGCGCTTGCCGGCGAACGGCCATTCCTGACCACGTTCCGGAGCTGAGCCGTTCGTCCTGCCGGGGCATCAATGCCGGGGGCATCAATGCCGGGGGTATCAATGGTTGACGCATTCCGGCTGCTTGGTTTCCAGCACGGAGGTTGGGGGGCTGCTCTTCTCATGGCGGCCTCGGTCACAGTGCTCCTGTCTGTGCTGGGCTTTGCGCTTGGCGCTGTATTTGGCGGGCTGGCAGCGGCCGGGCGTCTCCGCAACTCCAAAATATTGAGGTTCTTGGCCCTTGGCTATTGCACGGTTTTCAGGGGCGTGCCCGACCTTCTGACCATTTATCTGCTTTACTATGGAGGTAGTGTCGCCCTGACCTCGCTTGGTCATAGCCTGGGCGGGTCCGGATTCGTCGGCGTTCCGGCCTTTGCCACCGGAACCTTGGCTATCGCGATCATCTCGGGCGCCTATCAAGCCGAGGTCTATCGAGGGGCTTACGTCGCCATCGACCAGGGACAGCACGACGCCGCTTGCGCGCTTGGTCTCAACCGGCTGCAGCGGCTGCGACAGGTTATTTTTCCCCAGCTCCTGAGATACGCGCTGCCAGGTCTCGGCAATGTGTGGCAGTTGGTTCTGAAGGACTCCTCGCTGATATCGGTAATCGGCCTCGTTGAACTGATGCGCCAGGCGCAGATCGCTGCAGGTTCGACCCGTGAACCGTTCATCTTCTACATTGCTGCAGCCTTGCTCTATCTGGCTATCGCTTCCGTCACGGGCCACGCCCTTTACCATCTGGAACGGAAGGCGCCGTGGCGCGTCCGGTCGGCATGATAGATTTCAGTTTTTTCCTCGAGATCCTGCCGAAGCTACTCGCCGGCCTGCCGCTCACGATGGAACTGGCCCTGACTTCCATCGTTGCCGGCTTCATTCTTGCCGTCACATTGGCGCTTGCCCAGCAATCGGAATCGCCCTTCGTCGTCTTGCCGATCCGTGGCTTCGTTGCCGTGTTCAGGGGCACGCCTCTGCTGGTGCAGATTTTTCTGACCTATTATGGCCTTGGTCAGTTCCGGCACCAACTGTCGGCAATTGGATTATGGGCCGTTTTCCGCGAACCCTATTGGTGCGCAATCATCGCGCTGACACTCAACACCACCGCCTATGGCAGCGAAATCCTCCGCGGCGCGATTCAATCGGTGCCACGCGGCCTTGTCGAGGCGGCGCGGTCTGTCGGCCTGTCCACCTGTTTGACCTATCGGCACGTTATCCTGCCGTTGGCCTTTCGCCAGGCGCTGCCGAGTTACGGCAATGAAATCATCCTGATGATCAAGGGCACGTCTCTGGCTTCCATCGTGACCTTGATGGAGGTGACTGGAATTGCCCAGGGATTGATCTCGCAGACCTACCGCGCCTTTGAAGTCTTCATTTGCGCGGGCGCCATTTATCTCGCTTTGAACTTCGCGATCATCCGTGCCTTGGCGGCACTCGAATACTGGATGTCGCGGCATCTGCGGCACCGCCCCTCGACGATGAGCGACGCCGCCTCTTGAGCACGATCAGAAGGGCATAGCATGCGAAATTTTGAGAAACCAACGCGCTCGGTCGTCGTTTCACGCGAGGCCATGGCCGCCACCTCTCATCCGTCGGCGACCCTGACGGCGGTCGAGATCATGGCGGCCGGCGGCAACGCCATGGATGCCGCCATCGCAGCCTGCGCGGTGCAATGTGTCGTCGAGCCAGCCTCGACCGGCATTGGAGGCGACTGCTTCGCTCTTCTGTCGCGAAACGGATCCGGCGAGGTCATCGCCTACAACGGATCGGGCAGGACACCCGCCGCCCTGACAATTGACTGGTTCCTCGAACGTGGCATGGCCGAGGTGGCCCGCAATTCTCCCGGCTCCGTCACCATCCCGGGAGCCATCGATGCCTGGACCAGATTGCACGCTGATCATGGACATATGCCCTTCGATCAAATCCTGGCCCCCGCTATACGTTTCGCCGAGGAAGGCTACGCCATTTCACCGCGGGTCCATCGTGACTGGGCGTTGGAAGAAGACCTTCTGGCCTCCGATGTAGCCGCGAAACGGATTTTCCTGCCAAACGGCCGCGCGCCACGTGTTGGCGAAGTGCATCGCCAGCCTGAGTTGGCTGCAACGCTGCGGCTGATCGCCAAGAAGGGACGAGAGGCCTTCTACACTGGCCCTGTGGCCGACGACATGGTCGCCTATCTTCGTGGGCTCGGCGGATTGCACACACTTGAAGATTTCGCCTCGGCAACAGGCGAATACGTGACCCCGATCAGCACGGCGTTCCGAGGCTGCGATGTGTTCGAATGTCCGCCGAATGGCCAGGGTGTGATCGCGCTGCTCATTCTAAACATCCTCTCGCGCTTCGAAGCGCACGGCGACCCGCAATCCGCGGACCGGCTTCACCTGGAAATCGAAGCAACACGCCTCGCTTACGCCGCGCGTGACCTGCTCGTCGCCGATCCCGACACTTCCGAGGTCCCGGTGGCCGACATGTTGTCGAATGCCTGGGCCGATCGTCTGGCCGGCATGATTGACCTAAAGCGCGCCCGCGCGGACCTGCCGGCGTTCGATATGCCGCTGCACAGCGACACGGTCTATATTTCCGTTGTCGATAAGGACCGCAATGCGGTCAGTTTCATCAACTCGGTCTTCGACAGCTTTGGCTCGGGCCTGGTCTCGCCACGCTCCGGTGTCGTCTTGCACAATCGCGGGCAAAGCTTTTCGCTTGACCCCAGGCACCCCAATGCAGTGGCGCCGAACAAGCGACCTTTGCATACCATCATACCCGGGATGCTTGCGAGAGACGGCCGGGCAGAAATGCCTTTCGGCGTTATGGGCGGCTACTACCAGGCAATGGGCCACGCGCACCTGCTGACGAAGGTGCTCGATTTCGGGATGGATCTGCAGGAGGCGATTGATCTGCCGCGGGTCGCCCCCGTCAGCGGCACCATGAACGTCCAGGCCGAACACGGGCTCGCTGGCGAAACCGTAGCTGAACTTAGCCGACGTGGTTTCGAAATCATTCCCGCCACGGACCCGATCGGCGGTGCGCAGGCCATTCGCATCGATTGGGCAAACGGGACCCTGCTGGGCGGTTCTGAACCGCGCAAGGACGGCTGCGCCCTCGGTCTGTAGAGCGGTTATGGCTAGAGCGGGATGCAAGATGCCGAAGATGCTCTCCATTGACATTTGGCCGAGCAGGAGCCGCTGGCGCCATGGTCCCGATAATTCTTGCACGCCATCGACAATCCGATCGGCGCGAGGTTGTCACCCATGTCTTAGGTACAAACTGTTACCCATGTCTCCGAGCCGTACAGGGAAAAAATGGTGCCCAGAGGCGGATTCGAACCACCGACACGCGGATTTTCAGTCCGCTGCTCTACCAACTGAGCTATCTGGGCCTGCTCCGGCGGGCGGCAATCTGCACACCGGGTTCATGAAAGCGCCGTCGGCACCCCTTGAAAGCGCGTGGGTTATAGCACGGGAATCCGGACTGTCCAGCGCTTAGAGCATGATCCCGAAAAGTGGAATCCGGTTTTCGGAAAAAGATTATGCTCAGACAAAAAGCATGATCCCGAAAAGTGGAATCCGGTTTTCGGAAAAGATCATGCTCAGACAAAACGCCAGAACCTGTTCCGTCCGACAGTGCCCGGATGGAACAGGTTCTGGACATTGATCGCAGGCGGGAAACGACAGGCAGTCCGCAAGGCCGATCATTAGTCACGATCGCGGCTGCGAAACCGTCCCAAGCCTGTGGAAAACCGCAGGTGGACGGCGCTATTTCTGGTCGTCGTTCTCGTCCTCGTCGTCGCGGCCCGGGATGACGTAGACCCCCTTCAGCCAGCGGTTGAGGTCGATGTCCTTGCAGCGCGTGGAGCAGAACGGGTAGGTTTCGCGCGCCGATGGCTTGCCGCATTCGGGGCAGGGCCGCTTGGGCCGCAACGGCGTGACCTTGTCGTCCGGGCTCATATCCGCGCACCCGACAGCCAGTTGGCGTGCACCTTAAACCCTTCGCCGCTCAAAAGCGCTACAGTCTCGTAGAGTGGCAGGCCGACGACGTTGGTGTAGGAGCCGACAAGCTTGACGACGAAGGCGCCGGCAAGCCCCTGGACGCCATAGCCGCCGGCCTTGCCGCGCCATTCTCCGGATGCGATGTAGGCCTCGATCTCCTCGCGCGGCAGCCGCTTGAAACGCACCCTGGTCTCGACCAGCCGCAAGCGCTGCTTGCCGCCCGGCGTGATCAGGCAGATGCCGGAATAGACCCGGTGCGAACGGCCGGACAAAAGCCCGAGGCAGTTGGCGGCGTCGTCGAGCGTCTCGGCCTTGGGCAGGATGCGCCGCCCGACGGCAACCACCGTGTCGGCCGCCAGCACGAAGCTCGGCGCGTAGTCCGTCTCGGTTTTCAGCGAGGCCAGCGCTTTCTCGGCCTTCTGCGTCGCCAGGCGCTTGGCCAGCGAGCGCGGGTGTTCGGCGCGCAGCGGCGTCTCGTCGACATCAGCCGGCAGCACACGGTCCGGCTCGATGCCGGCCTGCTGCAGCAGCTCGATCCGGCGTGGCGAACCCGAGGCAAGCACGAGCTTCTGCAAAATGCCCATCGCGATCCCGGCCTGGGTCCTTGAACTTACTTGAAGCGGTAGGTGATGCGGCCCTTGGTCAGGTCGTAGGGCGTCATCTCGACCAGGACCTTGTCGCCGGTCAAAACGCGGATGCGGTTCTTGCGCATGCGGCCGGCCGTATGGGCGATGATTTCATGTTCGTTTTCGAGCTTGACCCTGAACATCGCGTTGGGCAGCAGTTCCGTCACGACACCCGGAAACTCGAGGACTTCTTCCTTCGGCATTCGATACCTTTGCTTGGATGGGTACTTCCAGCGCCCCGGCCGGAAAGTTGCGCGGAACCTATATGATAAACGCCCGCTTGTGAACATGCTTAATCCGCGGCGTTTTCAGCCCCGTTGCCGAGGAAACGGCGGCCGATCCGCGCCTTCAGCCGCTCGCGCACGTCGCGGTAGGCGGCCATGATCTGCTCGCGCGTGCCGCTGACGCCGGTCGGGTCGGGCATCGGCCAATATTCGACCTCGACGGCCAGCGAGCGGGTGAGTTCGAGCGCGATGTGGTGGGCTTCCGGCGCCAGCGTGACGATCAGGTCGAAATAATCGTCCTCGAGGTCATCCATCGTTCTCGGGTGCCGTTCGCCGAGCGACAGCCCTTCTTCGGCCAGCACGGCATCGACGAACGGATCGCGTTCGCCGCCGCGCACTCCCGCCGAGGCGACGAAGGTGGTAGGCGGGAGCACCTTGCGCGCCAGCAATTCGGCCATCGGCGAGCGCACGGCGTTCATGCCGCAGACAAACAGGATCGAGCGGGGCAGGATCTGGCGGGGCAGCGGGGCGGCCAGTTTCAGCCTCGCCAGTGCAGCACGCAAACCAGCGTGAACAGCCGGCGCGCCGTGTCGAAGTCAATCTCGATCTTGCCGGCAAGCCGATCCATCAGCCTCTGCGAGCCTTCATTGTGCAGGCCGCGCCGGCCCATGTCTATCGCCTCGATATGGCTTGGCGTCGCGGTGCGGATGGCATCGTAATAGCTTTCGCAGATCATGTAGTAGTCCTTGACGATGCGCCGAAGCGGCGTCAGCGACAGGATGTGGGTGACCACGGCTGCGCCGTCCTCGCGCGTCACCGCGAACACCAGCCGGGATTCGGCCAGCGACAGTTTCAGCCGGTATGGCCCGGCGCCGTCGTCATTGACCGGCTGGAAGCGGTTCTCCTCGATCAGGTCGAAGATCGCCACCGCCCGCTCATGCTCGACATCGGGCGTCGAGCGGCCGATCGTCTCGTCGAGTTCGACATCGATCAGCCTGGCGCGGGTTTGGTCGTAATCGGACATTTCTACATGTTCAGCCGGATTGCGACGGAGCGTCCATGTGCATCGAGGCCTTCCGCCTTGGCGAGCGTGATCGCCGCCGGCGCCAGTGCCCGCAACTGCTCCGGCCCGAGCTTCAGGATCGAGGTGCGCTTGACGAAATCGAGCACCGAAAGCCCGGACGAAAAGCGCGCCGAGCGCGCCGTCGGCAGCACGTGATTGGAGCCGGCGACATAGTCGCCGATGGCTTCCGGCGTATGACGGCCGAGAAACACCGCACCCGCATTGCGCATCCGCGCCAGGAAGCCCTCTGGGTCGTCGATGGCAAGCTCGACATGTTCGGCCGCGATGCGGTCGACCAGCGGCAGTGCTGCCTCGATCGTCGGCACCAGGATGACGGCGCCGAAATCGCGCCAGCTCGCCGCCGCCGTTTCTCCGCGCGGCAGGTTCTGCAACTGCCGCTCCACCGCCTGTTCTACCGCTGCGCCAAAGGCACGGTCGTCGGTGATCAAGATCGACTGCGCCGACACATCGTGTTCGGCCTGGGCGAGTAGGTCGGCGGCGATCCAGTCCGGATCGTTGCTGCCGTCGGCGACAACCAGCACTTCCGACGGCCCGGCGATCATGTCGATGCCGACCGTGCCGAACACCTGGCGCTTGGCCGCCGCGACATAGGCATTGCCGGGACCGACGATCTTGGCGACGGGCTTTATCGTTTCGGTACCATAGGCAAGGGCCGCGATCGCCTGGGCGCCACCAACGCGGTAGATTTCGGAGACACCGGCAAGATCGGCTGCCACAAGCACCAGCGGCGGCACCTCGCCGCCGGAGGCCGGCACCACCATGGCGATGCGCTCGACGCCGGCGACCTTGGCCGGTACCGCGTTCATCAGCACCGAGCTCGGATAGCTCGCCGTGCCGCCCGGCACGTAGAGCCCGACGGCCTCGATTGCCGTCCAGCGCGAGCCGAGCTCGACGCCGGCGGCATCGGTGTAGCGGTCGTCCTGCGGCAGCTGCCGCTGGTGGTGGGAGCGGATGCGCTCGCGCGCGAATTTCAGCGCCTCGACCGTCTGCGGATCGGCGGCCTCGTAAGCCTTGGCAATGTCGTCCCTGGAGACGGCGATGCCGAGCCTGGCCAGGTCGCCGCCGCCGAATTTCTGCGTGTACCCGACCAGCGCCGCGTCGCCCTCGGCACGCACCTTGGCGATGATCTCGCGCACCACGGCGTCGACATCGGCCGAGACTTCCCGCTTGGTCAGCAGGAACGCGGCAAAGCGCTGCTCGAAATCGGCGTCGGACTGGCGAAGCGTGATGGCCATCGGCTCAAACCCTGTGGACCGGGCGCGACGTCGCTTCCCAGGCGCCGCCGACATCGGCAAGCCGTGCCTCGATGCATTCGACATCGAGCATGATCGCGCCGCCGCCCGAAAAGATCAGCTCGACGATGCCGGCCGGCTTGTCGAGCGCGAGAAAGCTGATCGCCAGCAGCGACAGCACCTCGTCCGGCTTGTCGCGGGCAATGCCGCTGGTCTTGGCGCCGAGCACCCGGTCGAAATGCAGCACGGCCTGCCGCCGCTCATTGTGCTGGCGGAAGAAGCCGGATTTCGCCTCCCAGACGAAGCGGTTCATGGTCAGCACGAAGCGCTTTACCGAAGGCAGGTATTCGAGATCGCTGACCTTCATGACGGCATCCTGGACATGCGCCGAGATGATGCTCAGATCCTGATCGTCGAGCGCGACAAGCTTGAGGCCATTCATGCGGAATTCGCACCTGCGAGTTGATTATTCGACCTTCTGTTAGGCGGTCTTTCCTGCTCGTGCAACCGCGCCGGAGGTCTTGTCCAGGCAATCGCCCCGGTCAGCGCTGCCCCCTCATCCCCCTGCCAGCCCCTTCTCCCCGTATAGGGACGGGGAGAAGGGGCTGGCCGCAACCTCGGCACCCTCCCGCAACGCTGGAGATTGGCGAAATCCTTCGCGAGGCGTCCCTTCTCCCCGTCCCTATACGGTGAGAAGATGCCGGCAGGCAGATGAGGGGCAGCGCCGACCTGAGCCTGCTATGGTCACCCAGAAATGCGCTCGATCTCCGCGCCGCAGCCAGACAGCTTTTCCTCCAGCCGCTCGAAGCCGCGGTCGAGATGGTAGACGCGGTTGACCGTGGTTTCGCCTTCGGCAGCAAGGCCGGCAATGACCAGCGACACCGAGGCGCGAAGATCGGTCGCCATGACTGGCGCGCCCTTCAGCTTCGCTACGCCGTCGACGATCGCCGTCTGGCCGGACAGCGTGATGTGGGCGCCGAGCCGGGCGAGTTCCTGGACGTGCATGAAGCGGTTTTCGAAGATCGTCTCGGTGATGCGCGACTTGCCCTTGGCCATCGTCATCAGACCCATGAACTGCGCCTGCAGATCGGTCGGGAACGCCGGGAAGGGCGCCGTCGTCACATCGACCGGCGAAATGCCGGCGCCGTTGCGCCTGACGCGGATGCCGGAATTGGTCTGCGTGATCTCGGCGCCGGTCTGCGAAATGATGTCGAGCGCCGTCTGCAACAGGTCGGGCCGCGCGCCTTCCAGCACGACGTCGCCGCCGGTCATCGCCACCGCCATCGCATAGGTGCCGGTCTCGATGCGGTCGGGGATCACCCTGACGCGAGCACCCGACAGCGCCTCGACGCCGTCGATGGTGATGGTCGCCGTGCCGGCGCCCGAGATCTTCGCGCCCATGGCGTTGAGGCATTCGGCGAGGTTGACGATCTCCGGCTCGCGCGCGGCGTTTTCGAGCACCGTCTCGCCCTTGGCCAGCGAGGCCGCCATCATCAGCACATGGGTGGCGCCGACCGAAACTTTCGGGAACACATAACGGTTGCCGACAAGCCGGCCGTTCCTGGTCTTGGCGATGACGTAGCCGGTGTCGACGTCGATATCGGCGCCCAGCGCCTGCAGGCCGTCGAGGAAGAGGTCAACCGGCCGTGTGCCGATGGCGCAGCCGCCGGGCAGCGACACCTTGGCCTCGCCCATGCGGGCCAGCAGCGGGCCGATCACCCAGAACGACGCCCGCATCTTCGACACCAGCTCGTAAGGCGCCGTCGTGTCGACGATGTTGCGGGCCGAGAAAGTGATGGTGCGCGAATAGCCTTCCTGCTGCTTTTCGCGGCGGCCATTGACCGAATAGTCGACGCCGTGATTGCCGAGGATGCGGATCAGCTGCTCGACATCGGCCAGATGCGGCACGTTTTCCAGCGTCAGCGTGTCATCGGTCAAAAGCGCGGCGATCATCAGCGGCAGCGCAGCGTTTTTCGCGCCCGAGATCGGAATGCTTCCGGCAAGCTTGTTGCCGCCGACAATTCTGATGCGATCCATGAAGAGCGTCCCCTCGGCGCCAAGGCCGGTTTAAATCGGTTGAGTCTGTTGCGGCCATCTAAACCATTGGCCGGCTTGGTTCAAGAAACAGGCTACTCCCCACTTTGGCCCACGCCGACTTGGCCAAAGTACCGGCGACCAACATAGCCGATTCGCGTTAATCTTTTTTCATCACCGCTTGCAGCCCCTCCGGCCGCTTGTCGGCGTCGCCAGCGCGCCGCTTGTCGGCGTCGCCGGCTCTTCGTGAGCGCGATTGCGCCTTGCGCTTCTGCAGGTTGGCGCGCAACTGCTCGGCCAGCCGGTCCTTGCGGCCCGTTCCGGCCTTTTTCGCTGAACCATCCTTCTTCGGTGATCCATCCTTGTTCGGAGAAACTGTCTTGCCGTTCATCGTTCTGCCCCCGGCCGGCGACCCGCCGGTGCATATAAAGGGATAGCCAACATTGTGGCACGGCCATGTCCGCAACGATCGCCCGGTGCGGCCTTTCAACCCGTCTTTGTCTTGGCCTTGCGCTTGCCGGTTCGATATGGCAGAAGCCCCGCCATCGGCGGCTGCGGTAGCTCAGTGGTAGAGCACTCCCTTGGTAAGGGAGAGGTCGAGAGTTCAATCCTCTCTCGCAGCACCAGTCTATCCGCACCATGCAGAGCTATGGCCATCGTCGCGCATGACCGACTGAGCAAATAGAGGCTATCAGGGCAGATCGCGACGCATACTGGCTGAATGATACGGAGCCGAGCTGCCCTTGTGCCCGGCTCCGGCTTTGACGGGAGCCTACGCAGCGTCGCCTGTTAGTTGCCGACGTCGTCGCTCCGGAGTCGCTTCACGCACAAAGCGCGAAGGACCAGAGCGGCATCGGCGTAAGTGATCGCCTTTTCGCCGCCGAAAACCAGTGCATTGCCGACAACCTCTAGGACATCGCCCTCGATGCGCCAAGGAAGAATATCGGTGCAGGTCCGCATGCGGCCGAAGACCGAACTGATCGGCACCATCTGGTCCTCAAATTCCACGTGCGGCTCGTCCGTTCCCGGAATCCAGGTCTGGTAAGCTTCCAAGGCATCGTCGAAGGCTCCGTGCAAATGAATCGGAGCATGGCCCTCATGCAGTGCGGGTAAAAGGCGTGTGGTCATCGGTCTCCTCCTGGATCGCGGCAGCCAGCCAATGCTGCCAGGTAACCCCCGCATTTCGATGATTGGTCTATGGCCGGATGCGACGGGCGCCTACCCAATAGCCGCAAGTGCCGATGCCCCAATAGAAGGCTTCATCCCGTCCTGAGCGGCGAAATTTCGCCTCGGAGTCAGAAGCGTCGTCCGCCTGCGCCTGATCCGGCGCATAACGTGAACGCTCCATGGGCGGGAAAAGGGCGCCGATCACGATCCTGATACAGCCCGGAACGGCTTCCAGAAATGTCTGCGTCATCGTCATCTCCTGATCCTGCGAACATGGACGGCGAAAAGTCAGGCACTTGAAGAGGCAGTATGACCGGCTTCTTAGCAAATGTCTATCAAACTTGTAGACATTGGCTTGTAAGGAGCGAGCCTCAGACGAAATACCATGCGAGCTTGCCTGTGACTACGGTGGATGCCTGATCGCCAAGCTTCCTGCTATCCGCGCCTCGAACGGCCGCAGCTCCCGGTCTCTTGGCACTTTGCGACGGGGATCAGCTCCATCGCGCCTTCCTCGCGAGCGCGACGGATCTTCAGAATGATGATCCGTCCTTCATGAACCTTGGTCGAGCCGCCAACATGCGATCAGGTGCTCGTCGCCAGCTTGGCTGAGGGGCGGTTCGGCTTTCCAGCAATCGGCAACAGCGAGCGAGCAACGGCCGGCGAAGGCGCATCCCTGGCTCGGGCCCGCCGCGATGTCGGCCTGAGAGATGATCTTCGGCGCTGCATCGTCTGAAGACGCCGCCAGCAGCAGTTTCGTATAGGGATGATTGGGTCCGTGAAAAATCTGGTCGGATGAGCCGGTTTCGACCAGGCGGCCGCGGTACAGCACGCCGATCCTGTCGGCCATGTAGCGCACGACCCTGAGATCGTGGCTGATGAACAGATAGGTCGTGTCCTTGTCGCGCTGCAGGTCGTTGAGCAGGTTGAGAACGGTTGCCTGGACGGAAACGTCGAGCGCCGAAGTGGGTTCGTCGAGCACGACGACCTTCGGCACGCCGGCGAAGGCCCGTGCGATGGCCGCCCGTTGCCGCTGGCCGCCGGATAGTGATCGCGACTTCTGCTCGGCTGTGGCGCCGGCAAGGCGAACCGATTGCAGCAAATCGCTGACGCGGGCCTTTATCTCACTGCTGCGCAGGCCGGCGAGCCGGCGCAGCGGGCGGCCGAGTATCCTGCCGATCCGCTTACGCGGATTGAGCGTGCGATCCGGCGACTGGAAAACCATCTGCACATCGCGGCGTTCGCCAATACTTCTCTTCTCGACGCGCGGTGCGACCGTCCTGCCGAACAGCTCGACCGATCCGGCGTCTGGCATCTGTAGGCCGGTGACGATCCTTGCCAGCGTAGACTTGCCGGAACCGGATTCGCCGATCAGCCCGAAGGTCTCGCCGTGGCCGATGTCGAGATCGATATTGCTGAGCACCAGTTGGCTGCCGAACGCATGGCTGATGCCTTTGCAGGCGATCGCGATTCGGCGTTCTTTGCGCCGGCCCGCGTCTTCATTCTGGACCGCCGAGTGCGATGGCAGGCCGTCCGTCTCCGCCAGTCTTCCATTCCGCTTCGTGTAGTTGAGCGCCGGGATCGAGGCGATCAGCGCCTTCGTATAGGCGTGAGAGGGGTTGTCGAAGACGTCGCCGGCGGCGCCGCTTTCGACCACGGTTCCCGACTGCATCACCGCCACCCGGTCGCAGGTGCGGCGGATCATGTTGATGTCGTGGCTGATCAGCAGAATGCTGGTTTTGTGGTCCTTGCGCAGGCCGGAGAGGATAGCGATGATCTCGGACTGGACGCTGGCGTCGAGCGCCGTCGTCGGCTCGTCCAGCACCAGCAGCGACGGGTCGAGCGCAATCGCGATGGCGATGTTGGCGCGCTGCTGCATGCCGCCGGAGAGTTCGTGTGGATAGAGCCCCAGCACCCGCTCCGGATGGCTCACCCGAACGCGCCCGAGCAGTTCGCAAGCCGCTCGCGCGCCTCGTCCTGGCGCACCGGGCGATGCCGCATGATCGTCTCGGTGATCTGGCGGCCGATCGTCATGCTTGGGTTGAGGGCCGCGCCCGGGTGCTGGTAGACGGCGGCGATATGATTTCCCCTGAGTTGGCGCAACTGCTCGGCGGAAAGGTCGCGGATTTCGCGGCCCTGGAACTCCAGCGCTGACGCCGCGATGCGGGCATTCTTCGGCAGATAGCGCAGGATGGCGAGCGCCACCGAGCTTTTCCCCGATCCAGACTCGCCGACAAGGCCGAGTGCTTCGCCTTCGCCTATGCGCAGGGAGACGCCACTGACGGCGGGATGCGATCCATTGCGCCCGTCATAGGCGATGGAAAGCTGGTCGACGTTCAGAACCGAGGAGGACATTGGGAGCTTGAAACCACTTTCTTCCAGCGTCGCGATCGAGGGCAATCGCTTCCACTTTCGCAACGCATTATATCTATAAAGTTACTCGAATTAGGACGGAGCGCAATCTAACTTTCATGGCTCAAGAGCGATTGTCGCCGCTTGCCGAAGCAGTGCGACAATCTCCGGAGCAGATCTGGAAGGAGACCGGCATGGCTCGAGACCACATGCTCCTCAGCGCATTTTTCTTCAACCCGCAGGGCGATCATCGGATGTCGTGGCGCCATCCGCGGGCGCCGGGCCGGGAGGTGCTGGACTTCGAGTTCTACCGTGATCTCCTGCAAGCGGCCGAGCGGGCCAGGATCGACACCATCTTCGTCGCCGACCACGTTTCGATCTGGGATTCGGTCAAGAGCGGTGTCGCCCACTACGCCAATGCCCGCCTTGAGCCATTGACGCTGCTGTCGGCACTGGCCGGCGTGACCAAACACATCGGCCTGATCACCACGGTGTCGAGCTCGTACAGTGAGCCCTACAATGTTGCGCGCATGTTCGCCTCGCTTGACCATATCAGCAAGGGCAGGGCGTCGTGGAACGTCGTCACATCGGCCATGGACGAGGAGGCGCGCAATTTCGGCCGCGACGGCAACATCGAACATGCGTTCCGCTATGAGCGCGCGGCCGAATTCCTCGATATCGTCAAGGCGCTTTGGGACAGCTGGGAAGACGAGGCGCTGCTGATCGACAAGGAGACGGGCTATTTCGCCGATCCCGACAAGGTCCACCCCATCGATCACAAAGGCAAGCACTTCAAGGTGCGCGGGCCGCTCAACGTCTCGCGGCCGCCGCAGGGCCACCCGCTGATCGTCCAGGCCGGCTCGTCCGAGGACGGCAAGAACTTCGCCGCCGCCCAGGCCGACGTGCATTTCGCCATCTACAGCACCAGGGAAGACGGCATCAAATACCGGCAGGACATCAACGAGCGCCTCGCCCGCTATGGCAGGCGGCCGGAGAGCTTCAAGATCCTGCCGGGCATTCTGCCGATTGTCGCCGCTTCCGAGGCGGAAGGCCGCGAAAAACAGGAATACCTCCAGACCCTGTTGCCCGATCAGGTCGGCATCGACCTTCTGTCCAGCTGGAGCGGCATCGATCTCTCCGTCTATCCGCCAGACGGGCCGCTGCCGCCGCTGCCGGACGAGAGCACCTTCAATGGCGGACGGACATCGCTCAACCGGGTCAAGGAATGGTCGAAGCAGAATCTCAGCCTACGCGACATCGCCCGCAAGCTCGCCAACAGCGGTTCGGTGCCGACCGTCGCCGGCACGCCCAAACAGATCGCCGACCAGTTGCAGGACTGGTTCGTTTCAGGCGCCGCCGACGGCTTCAACCTGATGTTCCCGCTGCTGCCCGAGGACTGGGTGAATTTCGCCGAACAGGTGGTGCCGGAGCTGCAGCGCCGCGGCGTGTTCCCGACCGAATACGCGCCGGGAACGCTGCGCGACCGCTTCGGTCTGGCGCGGCCGGCAAACCGCTTCGCCGAGCAGCGCGACAACGCACGCGCCGTGTCCTGACCGGGAGAACGATCATGACCGTCGCGCCAAGATTGCAGCCTCGCGAAGCCACCGCGCCGCAGCTCGTCAATGTCCTGCACAGTCCCAAGCGTGTGCGCGTCAAATTCGGCGGCCGCACGATCGCCGACAGCCGCAACGTGCTGGTGCTGCGCTCCAACCATTTCCTGCCGATCTATTTCTTCCCGCCGTCAGCGGTAGATCCGTCGGTGCTGAAGCCCTCGCTGCATCGCGAACCGCATCCAGTCGGTGGCGAGACGGCCTATTGGGATATCGACAGCGGCGACAGGCGCAGTGCCAACGCGGCGTGGGCGTTCATCTCGCCGCCGGACGAAGCGCTGGCGTCCCTGGCCGGGCGGATCGCCTTCACCTGGAAGGCCGTCGACCAATGGTTCGAGGAGGACGAAGAGGTCTTCGTCCATGCGCGAGACCCTTATGCGCGCATTGATGTGCTGCAAAGCACGAGCCATGTGCAGGTCTGGTTCGACGGCGAGCCGATCGCCGACAGTCACCGCCCGGTGCTTTTGTTCGAGACCCATCTGCCGACGCGTTTCTATCTACCGGCGGAAGACATCCGGCTGGAGCGGCTGACCGCGTCCGTTACAACGACGCGATGTCCCTACAAGGGCATTGCCTCCTACTGGTCGGGGGTGCTGAGCGACGGAACGGTGCACCCGGACATCGCCTGGAGCTACCGGGATCCAATCGTCGAAATGCCGAAGATCAAAGGCCTCATCGCCTTCTATCCGCAGGCCGTTGACCGCATCCATCTCGACGGCGAACCCGTCGCATAGGTTTTCAATTTTCATTTCAAAGCAGGGTTTAACATGACCAAACGCAGGGATATCGACGCACTTCGCAGCCTGTCGGGGGACATCTGGAATGTCGCCGTCGACGAATATCAGGGCGGCTTTCTCAAGCGCCGCGATCTCCTGAAATACGCCGCACTGCTCGGCCTGACAGGCTTTGCCGCCTCGCAGGGGCTTGGAGGCGCGCGCGCCGCGGCCGCCGCCGGCGGCACGGTTCGTGTCGGGCTCGGTCAGCCGACCAAGGCGATCGATCCGGTTTCGGTGACCGATCCGGCCAGCATCGGGGTGATCAGCCAGGTCGGCGAATATCTGATCCTCGACGATCCGAAGGACGGTCTCCAGCCGAAGCTCGCTTTGTCCTGGGAGGCCGACGAGACAGCCAGCCGCTGGACCTTCAAATTGCGGCAAGGAGTGAAATTCCACGATGGCCGCGCCGTCACCGCCAAGGACGTGGTGGCGAGCTTCGAGCGGCTGGTCGATCCCGCCAGCGGCTCGTCGGCGCTCTCAGCCTACAAGGGCATCCTGTCCAAGGGTGGCGCCAAGCTGGTCGATGACGAAACGGTCGCCTTCGATCTCGACGGTCCGAACAGCAATTTCCCTTTCTATGTCTCTTCCGACGTCTATAACGCCGTCATCCTGCCGGCCGACTATGCCGGCGATTTCGAGAAAAATTTCAACGGCACCGGCCCGTTCAAGCTCGAATCCTTCCGTCCCAAGCAAGGCGCCAGCTTCGTGCGCAATCCGGATTACTGGGGCGAGAAGGCACTTCCCGACCGCATCGAGATCAAGTTCTTCGACGACGAGCAGGCGCAGGTGCTGACGCTGCAGGCCGGCCAGCTCGACGTCATCCCCAGCACGACGCGGTTGGAACTGGCGATCGAGGGCAACCCCAACTTCAAGCTGCTCAGCGTGCAGGCAAGCTCGCATGACCAGGTGCATCTCAGAACCGACCAGGCGCCGTTCACCGACAAGCGCATCCGCCGCGCGCTGGCACTCACCATCGACCGCGAGGCGGTGGTCAAGGGGCTGCTGAAGGGCCGCGCCATCGTCGGCAACGACACCCCGTTCGCGCCGATCTTCCCTTCGGCCGATCCGTCGGTGCCGCAGCGCAAGCACGATATCACGGAGGCCAAGCGGCTGCTTGGCGAAGCCGGCGTGCCGAACGGCTTCGCGGTGACGCTGACCACCGAACGCGCCTATGACATTCCCGACTATGCGGTGATCATCCAGAACTTCGCCAAAAAGGTCGGCATCGATGTCAAGCTCAATGTCCTGCCGCAGGACGCCTATTACGGCTCGGCGACCTTCGGCAGCTCGCCCTGGCTGGATTCGGTTCTCGGCATCACCGACTACGGCCATCGCGGCACGCCCGACATCTTCCTCAACGCCACGCTGAAGAGTACGGGAGCCTGGAACGCGGCGCATTTCAACAACCCCGGCTATGATGCGCTGCTGCTCGACTACTCGAAGGCGCGTGACCTCAATGCCCAGCGCCTTGCTGCCGGCAAGATCCAGACGCTTTTGCTTGACGAGACGCCGGCGATCATCAGCTACTTCTCGCAATACAGCCGGATTGTCAGCTCGAAGGTCGAGGGCGTGCGCTTCACCGCAATCTCGCATCTGCTGCTCGATCGCGTTTCCTTCGTCCAGGCATGATCGCGACATGCTGACCGGCCGCATTCTGTCAGCGCGTGTGGGCACTCTTGTCCTCACGCTGTGGCTTGTCAGTGTCCTGGTTTTCTTCGCCGGGCAGGTTTTGCCCGGCGATGTCGGCCGCGTGATGCTCGGGCCGTTTGCCGACGCGCAGGCGGTGGCGGAGCTGAACAAGCGGCTGGGCGCCGACCAGCCAGTTCTCGTCCAGTATTGGCTCTGGTTCAGCAAGGCGGTGTCAGGCGATTTCGGCACCTCGCTTTCGATGCGCGCGCCGGTGGCCCCATTCGTGCTGGAGAGCCTGAAGCGCTCCGCATCCCTTGCCGGCATTATTTTGGTCTTTCTCATTCCGCTCGGGGTTGGCGGCGGTGTCATCGCCGGTCTCAACGCCGGCCGCCTCATCGACCGGCTGATCGTGATGGCGGGCGTCTCCTTCGGCATCGTCCCGGATTTTGTGTCCGGCCTGATGCTGCTCATCGTTTTCGGCCTGTGGCTGAACTGGTTCCCGATCTCAGGCGTTGCGCCGGATGGCGCGGGCTTCTGGACGCAAGGCTATTATCTGATCCTGCCGGCGCTGCCGCTGGTGCTCAATCTTGCCGGCTACATCGCCCGGATGACGCGGGCCGGCGTGATCGAGGCGATGGCCGCCGACTACACACGCACCGCCGTCCTGAAAGGGCTTGAGCGGCGCGAGATCATCCTTCGGCACGTGCTGCGCAATGCGCTGACCCCGACCATCGCGGTGCTGGCGACGCAGACCGGATACATGCTTGGCGGGCTGGTTGTGATCGAAGCGCTGTTCGGCATCCAGGGACTTGGCAATCTGGTTCTGAACGCGGCCAAGGCGCGAGATTTCCCGATGCTTGAAGCGGGGGTGCTGGTGATGGCGGCAATCTTTGTTCTTTCGGCGGCGGCGGGCGACTTCGTGCTGGCCTTGCTCGATCCGCGGCAACGCCGTCGGACCTCGCCATGACGGATCTGACGGAGTTTCCCGCATCACGGCGCGCCGTGGCCGGTTTTCCGGCGGTGCGCAGGATCGGCAGTGCCTTCTCCGGACTGCCCCCATCGGTCGTGATCGGAACGCTGCTGCTACTGTTCTGGGTCGTATGCGCGGTAGCAGGCAATCTTTTCGTTCCGTATGATCCCTATGCCGAGGATTTTCTGGCGATGCTGACGCCGCCCGATGCCTCGCACTGGTTCGGGACCGATCAGCTCGGCCGCGACGTGCTGTCCCGCATTATCGTCGGATCGCGCGATATCCTGCTGGTTGCGCCGCTGGCGACGCTGGTCGGCGTTGCCGCCGGCAGCATCATCGGCCTGGTGCTCGGCTATTTCGATGGCCTCACCGATGCCATCGGCGCGCGGTTGCTCGATACACTGATGGCGTTTCCATTCATCGTTCTCGTCACCATGACGCTGGTGGCGATCGGGCCGTCGAACCTGACGGTCGTCCTGGTGATCGGCATCGCCTATGCGCCGCTGGTGGCGCGCACCGTCCGCGCCGCCGTGCGCGAGCAGAAGCAGCGCGACTATGTCAGCGCCGCCCGGCTTGGCGGCGAAGGCGCGCTCGCCATCATGTTCCTGGAGATATTGCCCAACATCAGGGAGACCATCCTCATCGAGTTCGTCACTCGGCTGGGCTACGCGTTCTTTTCGATCGCGACGCTGAGTTTTCTGGGCCTCGGCATCCAGCCGCCTTCCGCCGATTGGGGGCTAGCCGTCGCCGACGGCTACGGCTTCCTGACCGGCGGTAAATGGTGGGTCGTCGTTTTCAATTCCGGCGCGATCGTTTCACTGGTCATGGCAACGAACCTAATTGCCCAAGGCTTAGGCGCGTTTGAAAATGGTGATGGATGAATGCGAAGCCGTATTGATGGCCTGAGCTTCGGTCTGCTCGCTATACGGACATTGCTACGTCCATTAGCAGAACGGCATTTTTCTCCGCGAGGCCGAAAAATCGGAACGTAGTTCCTTATCTCTATAGATTTGTCGAATATCGTCTGCCCCGGTTTGGAAATGACCCGATGCGCATGCAGGGTCCGGGAGATTGACGAGTTGGCAAGGCTATCGGTTCTCGGAATATCCGGCGGCGTAAGCACACCATCGCGCACTACCGCGGTGGTCAACGCGCTGGTCAAGGCAGTCGCCTTGCGCGTCCCGGCAGACACCGGCCTGATCGAAATCACCGAGGCGGCGCCTTCGATTTTCGCCGGGCTGTCTCGTCGTGCGCTCGGCGCGTCTGGCGAAGCGATCATCCAGCGTGTCGAGAAGGCCGACCTGCTCGTGGTCGGAACGCCGGTCTATCGGGCGTCCTACACCGGCGCTCTCAAGCACCTGTTCGACCTCGTCGATCATCGTGCACTGACGGGCAAGACCGTGCTTCTCGCGGCAACCGGCGGAAGTCCATACCATGGCCTGGTTCTCGAACATCAGCTCCGGCCATTGTTCGGTTTTTTCGGGGCCGTCACCGTCCCGACCGGCGTCTACGGCGCGCCCGACGATTTCGTCGATGCCAAGATCGTCGGCGCGGCGATTATCGAGCGCATCTCACGGGCCGCTACCGAAGCGATTTCCTTGCTTAATTCCAGTGATGCAAACACTGCCGTCGCCACGCGCGTCGGTTGAAGCCAATCAAAAGGGGAAACGAACGAAATGACCTCGAATTCCGACAACGTGAAGTTCGCCTACTGGGTCCCGAACGTTTCGGGCGGCCTTGTCATCTCCAACATCGAGCAGCGGACAGGCTGGGACATCGACTATAACCGCAAGCTTGCCCAGATCGCCGAGGCCAACGGCTTCGACTACGCGCTCAGCCAAATACGCTTCACGGCCGGCTATGGCGCCGACAACCAGCACGAATCCGTCTCGTTCAGCCATGCCTTGCTCGCTGCCACCACAACGCTGAAAGTCATCGCGGCGATCCTGCCCGGCCCATGGAATCCAGCGCTGGCGGCCAAGCAGATAGCCACCATCAATCACCTGACCAATGGCCGTGTCGCCGTCAATGTCGTCAGCGGGTGGTTCCGCGGTGAGTTCGCCGCCATCGGCGAGCTGTGGCTCGACCATGACGAGCGCTATCGCCGTTCGGAGGAATTCATCCGTGCGCTGCGCGGCATCTGGACCGAGGACAATTTCACTTTGAAGGGCGACTTCTATCGCTTTACCAACTACTCGATGAAGCCGAAGCCGATCGATCCGCAGCCGGAGATCTTCCAGGGCGGCTCATCACGCGCGGCGCGCGACATGGCTGCGCGGGTTTCCGACTGGTATTTCACCAACGGCAACACGCCGGAAGAGATCAAGAAGCAGGTTGACGACATCAAGACCAAGGCGAAGGCCAATGGCCACAAGGTCAAGATCGGCGTCAACGCCTTTGCCATCGCTCGCGAAACCGAGGCAGAAGCGCGCACCGTGCTCGACGAGATCATCGCCAAGGCCAATCCGGAGGCGGTGCAGGGTTTCGCCGATCAGGTCAAGAACGCCGGCAAGGCCTCGCCGGAAGGCGAGGGTAACTGGGCGAAATCCTCTTTCGAGGATCTTGTCCAATACAATGACGGCTTCCGCAGCAATCTCATCGGCACGCCGGAACAGATTGCCGAACGCATCCTCAAGCTGAAGGATGCCGGCGCGGATCTGATCCTGCTCGGTTTCCTGCATTTCCAGGAAGAGGTGGAGTTCTTCGGCAAGCGCGTCATCCCTCTGGTGCGCGAACTGGAAGCGGCGCGCGACAGGGAGCTCGTCGCCGCGGAATAGGACAGGCGCGGCCTTCAGGCCGCCGCCCGCACGCCTTCAAAATCAGGGACGTTTCATGATTGGTGCTTCGCTGGGAGCCGCCGCATACGAGCGCGCGCCCGAAATCTCCGGGATTCTTGCTGGTGCTGGTCCCGTCGAGGACACGCGCCCGGCGCGCCTGTCGCCAAAGGCTGATGCGATCCTGGCGCTGGGCGGGATCAGCATTTCTTTTGGTGGCGTCATGGCATTGCGGGATGTCGACCTCGAGGTCAAAAGCCGCGAGATCCGCGCGGTGATCGGTCCCAATGGCGCCGGCAAATCCTCGCTGATCAACATCATCAGCGGCCTCTATCACGCCGATCAGGGCAAGATCGCGATCGATGGCCAGTCCTTCTCCCGGGTGTCGGCAAGCCGTCTGGCACGGCTCGGCGTCGCGCGCACCTTCCAGAACCTGGCACTGTTCGGTGGGCTTTCAGTGCGCGACAACATCGCGTCGGGCCGCGTCCACACCCGGCGCGCCAGCTTTGTCGAACATATCGCCGGTCTACCGCGCGCCCGGCGCGAAGATGCCGCGATCGCTGAAAAGGTCGACCAGACAATCGCCTTCCTGCATCTCGAGGCCGTCGCCGATCGCCTGGTCGCAACGCTGCCCTACGGCCTGCAGAAGCGGGTCGAACTGGCGCGCGCGCTTGTCGCCGAGCCGAAGATCCTGCTGCTCGACGAGCCGATGGCCGGCATGACGGCGACCGAGAAGGCCGAGATGGCCGGTTTCGTGCGCGCAGCGCGCGACCGGCACGACGTCACCATCATCCTCATCGAACACGACATCGGGGTGGTCATGGGACTCTCCGACCGCGTCGCCGTGCTCGACTACGGCCGCAAGATCGCCGACGGGACACCGGCCGAGGTCAGGGCCAATCCGGCGGTGATCCGGGCCTATATCGGCACCGCCGAAGGCGAAGATGGCGAGGGCATCTGATGAGCTACTATGATTTCCTCTTCGTCATCGAGGTGCTGGTCGGTGGCTTGCTCTCAGGCGTCATGTATTCGCTCGTCGCCATCGGTTTCGTGCTGATCTACAAGACGTCGGGCGTGCTGAACTTCGCGCAAGGGTCGATGGTGCTGTTCGCCGCACTCACCTTTGTCAGCCTTGTCGAACGCGGCATCCCGTTTGCGCTTTCGCTGCTCATTACCCTCGCGGTCATGGTTGCGCTGGGCTTCACCATCGAGCGAACTGTGCTGAGGCCGCTGGTCAATCGCTCGCCGATGACGCTGTTCATGGCCACGCTTGGCCTGTCTTACATCATTGAAGGCGCTGCCCAGTTGGTGTGGGGCACGCAGGTGCACGGGCTCGATCTCGGCATCGACGACACGCCGTTCGAGGTCGGCGGTATCCTGATATCGTCGTTCGATCTTCTTGCTGCAGGCATTGCCGCGGCGATGGTCGCCGGCTTGAGCGCATTCTTCTATTGGACCCGCATCGGCCTGGCGTTTCGCGCCGTCGCAGACGACCAGTTCGCGGCGCTCGCCGTCGGGCTGCGGCTGCCCCGGATCTGGGGAACGGTGTGGACGGCCGCGGGGTTCGTGGCACTGGTCGCGGGACTTTTGTGGGGCGCGCGCCTCGGCGTCCAGTTCTCGCTGTCGCTGATCGTGCTGAAGGCGCTGCCGGTACTGGTGCTTGGCGGCTTCGATTCCATCCTCGGCGCCATCGTCGGCGGCCTCATCATCGGCGCCAGCGAGAAGCTCGCCGAGGTCTACCTCGGACCCTTTGTCGGTGGCGGCATCGAAGGCTGGTTCGCCTATGCGCTGGCGCTGGTCGTCCTGCTGGTGCGCCCCTCCGGCCTGTTTGGCCAGAAGACTGTCGAAAGGGTCTGACCGATGGCCGTGCAAGCGCTCGATGCCGCAAGGCTTCCCATCGACTGGCAGAGGTTAGCTCTGCCCGTCGCCCTGATTGCCGTGGCCTACGGCCTGATCCCCGCCTATGCGTCGAGCTATCTCGTCGAGGCGATCCTGCTGCCGTTCCTTGCGCTCAGCCTGGCGGCGGTCGGCCTCAACCTTTTGACCGGCTATTGCGGCCAGCTTTCGCTGGGCTCCTCCGCCTTCATGGCGGTCGGCGCTTTCGCCGCCTACAATTTCAACCTTCGGGTCGAAGGACTGCCGCTGGCTGCGACCATGATCCTGGCCGGGATTTCAGCCGCCGGCATCGGCGTCGTGTTCGGATTGCCGAGCCTGCGCCTGCGCGGCTTCTATCTCGCCGTCTCAACGCTCGCCGCTCAGTTCTTCGTGCAGTGGGCGCTGACCAAGTTCGGGTGGTTCTCCAACGACAACCCTTCCGGGGTGATCTCGGCGCCGCACCTTGCCGTTGCGGGCTTCTCGCTCGACAGGGCGACGGGCCGCTACCTGCTCTCGGTGACCACGGTCATCGTGCTCACGGCGCTCGTCTGGCGCCTGGTCAACAGCGCGACCGGCCGCAATTTCATCGCCGTGCGCGACAACGAAACCGCCGCGCGGGTGATCGGCGTCCCTGTGCTGAAGACCAAGCTGCTCGCGTTCGCCATCTCGTCCTTCATCATCGGCGTCGCCGGGGTGCTGTGGGCCTTCACCTATCTGCGCACCGTCGAGCCGGCCGGCTTCAATCTCGACCGCTCGTTCCAGATCCTGTTCATCATCATCATCGGCGGGCTGGCCTCGATACGCGGCGCCTTTCTGGGAGCGGCGTTCATCGTCATCTTTCCGCTCATCCTGTCGCGGCTTGGCGCCTTCCTGTTTGGCGGACTGTTCGATTCGGGTGTTCTCGACATGAGCCAGCGCATCGTGCTCGGCGCGCTCATCATCATCTTCCTCATCGCGGAACCGAACGGGCTGTCGGCCCTCTTCGACCGCCTGAAACGACGGATCGGCTCAAGGTCCAGCTGAGCGCCGCTCGACATCCTCTCACGGACCACAACCTCAGGAGACGCAATCCATGACCTTCTTCAGTCACCTCAAGAAAGCGGCGATCGCCACGGCTTTCGTCCTCGGCGCGACGGCGGTCCACGCCGACGAGCAGTATTTTCCCCTGCAGAGCTACCGCGTCGGCCCTTATGCCGCTGGCGGCACCGGCTTCTTCGGCGGCTTCATCGACTATCTCAACCTGATCAACATCCGCGACGGCGGCGTCAACGGCGTCAAACTGACCTGGAGCGAGGGCGAGACGCAGTATGAGGTCGAGAAGGGCGTCGAGGTCTATGAACGATTGAAGAGCAATCCCGGCATCGCCGCCTGGAACCCGCTTTCGGTCGGCATCGCCTATGCCATGATCGACCGCATCACCGATGACAAGGTGCCGCTGATTACCATCAACCACGGCCGCACCGACACCACGGACGGACGCGTGTTCCCTTACGTCTTCCCGCTGCTGCTCAATCCCTACAGCGAGACCTCGGGCATCGTGAACTATATCGCCTCCAAGGAAGGTGGCCTCGACAAGCTCAAGGGCAAGAAGATCGTCGTGCTCTATCACGGCTCGCCCTATGGCAAGGAGACGATTCCGATCTATGAGCTGCTGTCGCAGAAATACGGCTTCGAGCTGTCGCAGATCGAGGTTCCGCATCCAGGCAACGAGCAGCAGGCGCAGTGGCTGACGATCCGTCGCGAGCATCCGGACTATGTGGTGCTGCGCGGCTGGGGCGTGATGAACCCGGTTGCGCTCAAGACCGCGCAGAAGACCGGCTTCCCGGCCGATCACATCGTCGGCAATGTCTGGTCGAATTCGGAAGAGGATGTGATCCCCGCCGGCGATGCCGCCAAGGGCTATACGGCCATCACCACCCAGGCGTCAGGCGAGCAGTATCCGGTGGTCCAGGAGATCGTCAAAACGGTCTACGGCGCCGGCAAAGGCAATCTCGAGGAAAAGAGCCGTATCGGCTCGGTCTACCACAATCTCGGCATCGTCAACGGCATCCTCAATGTCGAGGCGGTCCGCATCGCGCAGGCCAAGTTCGGCAACCGCACGCTCACCGGCGACGAAGTCCGCTGGGGCTTCGAGCATCTCAAGCTCGATCCGGCACGCGTCGAGGCGCTGGGCGCCAAGGACCTGTTCCACTCGATCAACGTCTCCTGGGACAATCACGAAGGTGACGGCTACGTGACCTTCCAGCAGTGGGACGGCAAGAAGTGGAACGTCGTCTCCGACTGGATTGCGCCCGACTGGAAGCTGCTGCGTCCGATCATCGAGAAGTCGTCCGAGGCCTATGCCAAGGAAAAGGGCATCAAGATCCGCACGGCCGAAGACGCCGAAGCAGTGGTCAGCAACTGAAGTCCAACAACTCGCGGGCCGCCCCCCGGGCGGCCGCGCTTTGAAGGCCAATTGGGGGTGCAAGGGTTGACGCCCCGAAAAAACCCTACGGTGCGGGAGTGGCCGGGGGGGGCGCTAAAACCGCGCCAGACCCCCCCCAGG
>NZ_JAMYND010000050.1:0-33687 GCF_040318885.1 Mesorhizobium sp. M0998 | reverse complement strand
GGCATCCCGAACCTCCCGGCGCAAAGCGCGCCAAACTGTTCGCGATGTCCTCGCACACCTGTTCGCGATGTCTCCGGTCCAAACAGGGGGGAGATCGGATGTCGCCTCGGCTTTCGCCAATCACCGGCGCCGGAAGGGCGGGCAGGGCGCGGGAACTGCCAATCTCCCCCCTTGAGGGGGAGATGTCCGGCAGGACAGAGGGGGGTGCCTCGCGCCGAGGTCTCACAACGCTTTGCATCGCACCGTACTAGTCAAAAAGGGGTGCCCAAACGCCCCGTTTCGATTACGCCGTCGATTGCCGTTCACCCGTTAACCAGCGCCAGCAGCTCCTCGGTATAGCGCTTGCCGACCACCTTTTCCGGCGACAGGGCGTCGCCGATGGATGCCACCTCGGCCTGGCTCAGCACGATATCGGCTGCCGCCGTATTCTGTTCGAGATGTCGTATCTTGCGGGCACCAGGGATCGGCACAATGAAGTCGCCCTGATGCAGCACCCAGGCGAGCGCCAGCTGCGCCGGCGTCACGCCCTTCCCGGCGGCCATCTTTTCCAGCACGGCGACGACCGCCGCATTGGCCGCCATGGCGTCGGCCTGGAAGCGCGGCAACCCACGGCGCCAGTCGTCGGCGCCGAGAACATCGGGCTTGGCGATCGTGCCGGTGAGCAGGCCGCGGCCGAGCGGGCTATAGGGGACAAAGCCGATGCCGAGCTCACGGCAGACAGCAAACACCTCCTCCTCCGGATCGCGGCTCCACAGTGAATACTCGCTCTGCACGGCGGCGATCGGGTGCACGGCATGCGCCCGACGAATGGTCGCCGCACTCGCCTCCGACAGGCCGAGCGCCCGCACCTTGCCCTCGCGCACCAGCTCGGCCATGGCGCCGACCGTATCCTCGATCGGCACGTTGGGATCGACGCGGTGCTGGTAATAGAGATCGATCACCTCCGTATCCAACCGCTTCAATGACGCTTCGGCCACCGCCTTGACATGCTCCGGGCGGCTATCGACACCGGCCATGCGCTCCATGCCGCTGCCTTCTTCGAGGATTTTGAAGCCGAATTTGGTTGCGATCGTCACCTTGTCACGCACCGGCTTCAGCGCCTTGCCGACCAGGGTCTCGTTCTCGAAAGGGCCATAGACCTCGGCCGTGTCGAAGAAATTGACCCCGATCTCGACGGCATGGCGCAGCGTGGCAATCGCCTCCGCCTCCGGCTGGCCACCATAGGCAAAGCTCATCCCCATGCAGCCGAGGCCGACCGGGTAGACGTCGAGTTCATTGCCAAGCTTGCGGGTTTGCATCACGTGTCTCCTTGTTGTGATGGTTGTGATGCCGCAGAGATAGCGTCTTGCGCCGAGTTCGATAATCGGCCCTCAATTGCACGGGCTGTTCCAAGAAATAGATCAATGAAGCGAACCCATCTTTCACAGCTCGCGGTACTGGCAATGGTCGCCCAATGCGGCAGTTTTCGCGGCGCCGCCAAGGAACTGGCAATCGCGCCGTCGGCGGTCAGCCACGCGGTGTCCAGCCTCGAAGCGCGCCTCGGCGTGCGCCTTCTGGCACGCAGCACGCGCAGCGTTGCTCCGACCGAGGAGGGCGCGCAACTGCTTGAGCGCCTCAGGCCGGCGCTGTCGGAAATCGACCTGGCGCTGGAATCGGCGATCGAGGCGCGCCACCGGCCGGCGGGCAATCTCAGGCTGACCGTGCCGCGCACCGCCGCCCACCTGGCGCTGACGCCAAGGCTCGGCGCCTTTGCTGCTGCCTATCCCGACATCGTGCTGGAGATCGTCATCGAGGACCGCTTCACCGACGTGGTCGAGGGCGGCTTCGATGCCGGTGTGCGGCTGGGCGAGAGCCTGCAGCGCGACATGATCGCAGTGCGCATCGGACCAGACCTTCGCGGCGCGGTGGTCGGCACGCCATCCTACTTCGAGACCAGGTCCAAGCCGCAGCATCCGCGCGATCTCGCCGCTCACCGCTGCATCCGCTTCCGCTTCTCCAGCGGCATCATCTATCGCTGGGAATTCGAGAAAAACGGCGAGGAGATCGAAATCCCGGTGGAAGGGCCGCTGATCCTCGACGAGGACCATCTGATTGCCAATGCCGCGGTCGACGGCGCCGGGCTCGCCTTCGTGTTCGAGGACTATGTCCGCGACCCGCTCGCCGCCGGCAAGCTCGTTCGCGTGCTGGAGGACTGGTGCCCGCGCTTCGATGGTTTCTTCGTCTATTACCCCAGCCGCCGCCAGATGCGGCCGGCGCTCAGGGCCTTTGTCGATTTTTTCAAGGTCGGCGAATAAGCCAACCCTCCCCACAAGGGAGAGCTGGAAGAAAGTCGACCTGGCATTCGTTCACCGACCATGTCAGCACTGCCCAAAAACCAGACTGCCGGCTACGGCTGGACGGCGATCATCCTTCACTGGCTGATCGCGGCGCTCTTTATCGGCCAGTTCGTGCTCGGCTTCGTCATGGTGCGGCTGTCCAGCCAGCGCACCGCCTTCGAGCTGATCCAGCTGCATAAATCCTTCGGCTTCCTGCTGCTTGGACTGGTCATCCTGCGCATCGCCTGGCGCCTAGGCAGACCGGCCCCGCCGCTGCCGCGCTCGGTCGGGCCTTTCGAGCGCCGTGCGGCGCCGCTGGTCCATCTCGCGCTTTATGCGTTTCAGCTCGCTCTGCCGTTGTCCGGCTGGGCGCTGGTCTCGGTCTCGGTGCTGGAGATCCCGAGCGTGCCGTTCAATCTGTTCGTCATGCCCAATCTGCCGCTCGGTGAATCGGACACGGCAGAAAGCTTCTGGGCAGCGACGCACTGGTATCTCGCCTATGCCGGCATCGGACTTGTCGCTTTGCATCTCGCCGCAGCGCTGCGCCATCATTTCTGGCTGAGGGATACCGTGCTGACGCGCATGATCACGGCTTCGTCACATCACGACAGGGAATAGAGCGGACGGCTCATTCGTTGATGGGGCGAGGACGCAAGAAAGCGTTGCCTGCCAAGAGGACCATTTCCATGTACGCGCGCATCTTCGGATTTGCGGCAGCCGCCGCTTGTTTTGCCATGCCTGTTTTCGCCGCCGTTGCCCTTGGCGAGGCGGCCGGCAGCTACACGATCAGCCCGGGGAGTTCCAGCATCCATTTCTCCATCGCCAAGCTCGGCGGCGGCGGGCTCGACGGTGCCTTCTCCCGCTTCAAGGGCAGTATCCTCATCGACAACAGTGATGTCGGCCGGTCCCGGGTCAATTTCACCATCTTCCCCGAAAGCGTCGGTACCGGCCAAAGCCGCATCGATGCCTTTCTCCGCTCGGACGCCGTTTTCGACGCGGCCAACAATCCGGAGATCCAGTTCCGTTCGACCAGCGTCAAACGCACCGGCGACACGTCGGCCCTTGTCACCGGCCGGCTGACGGCGCGCGGCAAGACCTTTCAGGAAAAATTCACGGCCGAGCTCGGCGGCCTCCGGGCGGGCACGATAAAATTCCACGTCACCGGCAAGGTGCTGCGGTCGCGCTACGGCATGGATGTCGGCACGCCGATTTATTCCAACGTCGTCGATTTCGACATGACGCTGACGGGTAGAAGGGGTTGAGCGGTTCTTCCTGCGATTTCACCATCGCTGCAGGACCTGGGTTCCTCGCCCCCGCGGTGCGGGGGAGAGGTGGCCCGGCGAAGCCGGGACGGAGAGGGGGACGACGGTCGCGAAGTCAGACTCCTAAAAGGGACTGAGCGCGAGACGGGCCATAATACGAAGCCTATCAGGCGCCGCCCTTAAACAGCGAATTCCAGCCCGTCACGAAGACCCCTCCGTCCCGGCTTCGCCGGGCCACCTCTCCCCACTTCGTGGGGCGAGGAACCATGCTCCCGCATTGGCTTTTCTCCTGAATTGGGGCAAACCTCCAGGCCTGCAATCGAGAGGAGAAATCTGATGTTCCGATGGGGAGTTTTGTCGACGGCCAAGATCGGCCGCGAGCAGCTTTTGCCGGCAATCGTCGAAGCGGAGAACGGCGTGCTGTCCGCGATTGCCAGCCGCGATCTGTCGAAAGCGCAGGCGCTGGGCGAACGCTTCGGTGCGCGCCACGCGTTCGGCTCCTATGAGGAGCTGCTCGCCTCCAGCGACATCGACGGCGTCTACATTCCGCTGCCGACCTCGCAGCATGTCGAATGGACAGCCAAGGCGATCGAGGCCGGCAAGCATGTTCTGGTCGAAAAGCCACTGGCGCTCGACGCCAAGGACATTCCGCCATTGATCAAGCTGCGCGATGCCAGGAAGGTGCTGGTCTGCGAAGCCTTCATGGTCGTCTACCATCCGCAATGGATCAAGGTGCGCGACCTCATCGCCAACGGCGCCATCGGCCGGCTGCGCCATGTCCAGGGCGCGTTCTCCTATTACAATGTCGACCCCAACAACATGCGCAACAAGCTCGATCTCGGCGGCGGCGCGCTGCCCGACATCGGCGTCTATCCGACGGTATCGACGCGCTTTTCGACCGGCAAGGAGCCGCTGCGCGTCCAGGCGACGATCGAGCGCGACAAGACATTCGGCACCGACATCTATTCCTCGATCCGCGCCGATTTCGGCGACTTCGAGCTGTCGTTTTACCTGTCGACGCAGATGGCGGCACGCCAGGTGATGGTCTTCCACGGCGAGAAGGGCTTCATCGAGGTGTTCTCACCGTTCAACGCCGGACTCTACGACCATCACCGCGTCGAACTGCACAACCAGAACCACAGCGAGGCGCAGGTGTTCCGCTTTCCCGGCACGCAGCAATACCGGCTGGAAGTCGAGGCCTTCGCGCGGGCGGCACGGGGCGGCAAGGACCGCGTCTTCACTCTGGAAGATTCGGTGCTCAACCAGAAGGTCATCGATGCCATCTTCCACGCCGGCGAGAAGGAAGGCTGGGAAACAGTCTAGGCCGGCCATGATCCCAAAAAGTGGGGACCGGTTTTTGGACAAGATCATGGCCAAATAGATGTCCGACGATGCGGATGTGATCATTGTCGGCGCCGGCCTTGCCGGCCTTGTCGCGGCGGCCGAACTGACTGCGGCCGGCAAGAAGGCCATCATCGTCGAGCAGGAGCCGGAACAGTCGCTTGGCGGCCAGGCATTCTGGTCGCTCGGCGGAATCTTCCTTGTCGATTCGCCCGAAAGCGTCGCATGCGCATCCGCGATTCGTATGAGCTGGCGCTCGAGGACTGGCTGGGCACCGCAGCCTTCGACCGCACGGAAGATCTCTGGCCGCGCCGCTGGGCCGAGGCCTATCTCGGCTTCGCCGCCGGCGAGAAGCGCTCCTGGCTCATGCAGCGCGGCCTGAAATTCTTTCCGGTGGTCGGCTGGGCCGAGCGCGGCGGCGGCAATGCCGTCGGCCACGGCAATTCGGTGCCGCGCTTCCACATCACCTGGGGCACCGGCCCTGGCGTGCTCGAGCCGTTCGTGCAGCGCGTGCGCGAGGCCGAGAAACGCGGGCTGATCCGCTTCAAATTCCGTCACCGGGTAAACGAATTGACGCGGACGGGCGGCGTCGTCGACGGCGTGCGCGGCGACCTGTTGGCGGCGAGCGATGCCGAGCGCGGCCGCAAGAGCTCGCGCGAGATCACCGGCGATTTCGAGCTGAAGGCGCAGGCCGTCATCGTCGCCTCCGGCGGCATCGGCGCCAATCACCAGCTGGTCCGGGAGAATTGGCCGAAGCGGATGGGCGCGCCGCCGAAACGCATGATCACTGGCGTTCCCGATCATGTCGACGGCCGCATGCTGGCGATCGCCGAAGCCGCCGGCGGCCGGCTGATCAACCGCGACCGCATGTGGCACTATGTCGAGGGCGTCAGGAACTGGGCACCGATCTGGACCGATCATGCGATCCGCATCCTGCCCGGCCCGTCATCGCTGTGGCTCGATGCGCGCGGCAAGCGCCTGCCGGTCCCGCTCTATCCCGGCTTCGACACGTTGGCCACGCTCAGCCACATCATGAGCACCGGCTTCGATCATTCCTGGTTCATCCTGACCAAAAAGATCATCCAGAAGGAGTTCGCGCTGTCGGGCTCCGAGCAGAACCCCGATCTGACGGGGAAGAGCTGGCGCCAGGTGCTCGGCCGCGCCACCAGCGGCGTGCCCGCGCCGGTCAAGGCGTTCATGGAGAAGGGCGAGGATTTCATCGTCGAGCCTGATTTGCCGGCGCTGGTCGCCCGCATGAACGCAGTGGCCGGCGGCGAGCCGCTGCTCGAACTGGCGCAGGTTGAGCGCGAAATCCGCGCCCGCGACCGGCAGCTCGACAATCCGTTCTCCAAGGACATGCAGATTACTGCGTTGCGCGGTGCGCGAGCCTATCTCGGCGACCGGCTGATCCGCACCGCAAGGCCGCACAAGCTGCTCGATCCCGCCAATGGCCCGCTGATTGCCGTCAGGCTCAGCATCCTGACCCGCAAGACGCTCGGTGGGCTGGAGACTGACCTCGACAGCCGCGTGCTGGGCGCCGGCGGCCAACCAGTCGAGGGGCTGTACGCGGCGGGCGAGGCCGCCGGTTTCGGCGGCGGCGGCATGCACGGCTATGCAGCGCTCGAAGGCACGTTTCTCGGCGGCTGCATCTTTTCCGGCCGCAGTGCCGGACGGGCGGCGGCATGCGCGGTGGGGTGAAACAAGGCCCGCCGGCGGCCGTTGCGCCAAGGTGGCGGGTCGCACCGAATGGCCAACTTCCCTTAGAGCATTTTGCAGCCAAATGGAATCATTTGGCGTCCGCATAAATGCGGCAAAACAGATAGTTAGAGCGGGTTACCGGTTCCAGGAGAACCGGAACCGGCTCTAGGCGAAGGGCTGCAAATTGACGTCTTGAAGCTTGGAACCGGCAAGCAAAGCCTCGAGCACCTGCTTCTTGAGAGACAGGCACTGCGAACGGGCAAGTTTGACGATGGCGGAAACCTCGCCTGCCTCGCAGGCAAGGACCAGCTCCTTTTGCTGGGCGATGATCAACTGGGTGAAGTCGCGGGACTTGAAGCCGAGGTGGAGAACCCGCGCCGACTGGTCGAGTATCTGGTCCAGGAGATGCGCCAGTCGTAAATTTCCCGAGATCTCCGCAAGGGCCAGACGAAAGGCACGGTCGGCCGCAAGGAAGGCGACGTGGCTGCGTAGCGTCTCCGGCTTCAGCACTTTTTGCGCTGCCAGCCTGACATCCTCGAGCCCGCGCTCGGTCATGTTCGATGCCGCCACCCTGAACACTTCCGGCTCGATCAAGCTGCGGACATCGAAGATCTCGTTGACATCCCGCAGGCTGAGCGTAGCAACGACGTAGCCGCGGCGCGGCTCGCTCCTGACCAGTCCTTCCTGCATCAGTCGGGCCAGCGCCGCGCGGATGGTCGCCTTTTTGATCTGGTATCGATCACCGATCTGTTTCTCTGTCAGCGCTTCGCCGGGGCGCAACACGCAGGCAATGATGTCGTTCCTCAGCTGCTCATATGCCTGTTCCCTGCGAAGGACGTCGGCGGCTGACAGTGCTGTCGCCTCGACCGTGGCCGGCCTTGCCGGTTCGGCGGTCAACTTCGTCGTTTTCATATTCCGTCCGTCTGGCTGTCCCGTTGACGCTGGCATCAGCATTCGCTAGCGTGAGCATCTCAGAGTGATGATCTGAGCATCTCAGGGAGGATAACTGATATGCCTTTACCCGCCAACTCGCCTCTCTACGCCGTTGCCGATGATATCGTCAATGCCGCGAAGGGGCCGGATCCCCTCGAAGCGGTAAGGACGGTCCTGGGCGACTACACCAACCGCTTTCACGCCTCCGGAACACTCGCTCACGAAGAAGACGACGACGAGGTGCTTCTGCATGCGAGTCCGAACCTGACGATCTATCACATCACTCTGTCGCCCGGCCTGCAGTACCCGCCTCACAACCACCTGATGGATGCCTTGATCGGCATCTACAAGGGCAGCGAGACGAACTTCATCTATCCCGTTGCCGGCAGCGAACTCGATGTTCCCGAAAGGCAGGACATCGCAGCGCCTGCCGTGGTGCACATGGCGTCAAATACCGTTCATGCGGTTGCGAATACGGGCAGTGCGCGATCGGGTGCGCTGCATGTCTACCTCGGCGATCTCACACGAACCCACCGGCAGCTGTGGAGTCCGGACAGCAACCAGGCCGAGCCGTTTGACAATGACCGCTATCTGGCCGGCGCTCGGCCCATTCAGCAGTCCGGGCACGAATGAGCGCAGGGGCGTCGCGGGCGGCGAAATTGGCCGTGATCAGCGGACCCGTCGGAATCGCGTCACACTTGTCACTCTCGCCAACCCGCTATCGCCCCTATCCTATCTGACGACCCAACACGTCGCGCCTGCGGCGACAAACCAGCAAGGAGATGCACAATGACGGCACATCAGAATGGCACAGGCGAGCAGACGAAGCGGCTCGCGATGAAGACACCACCGGTCGTTTCGTCTGACGCGTGGGAGGCCGCGCGCCAGCAACTGCTCGTGAAAGAGAAGACCGTGACCCGGGCTCGCGACGCACTGGCCGCCGAGCGCCGGCGGATGCCGTGGATGGCGGTGGAGAAGACCTATACGTTCGAAGGGCCTGATGGAAAGGTGAGCCTGCTCGACCTGTTCGAGGGCCGCCGTCAGCTGATCGTCTACCGCGCCTTCTTCGAGCCCGGCGTATTCGGCTGGCCCGACCACGCTTGCCGCGGCTGTTCGCTGGGGGCGGACCAGGTCGGCAACCTCGCCCATCTGAACGCCCGCGACACCACGCTTGCCTACGCCTCGCGCGCACCGCAGGCCGACATTGCGCGGCTGAAGGCGCGGATGGACTGGAAGATGCCCTGGTACACCATCACCGACAGCTTCGATGCCGACTTCGGCGTTGACGAGTGGCACGGCCACAACGTGTTCATCCGCGACGGCGACCGCGTGTTCCGCACCTACTTCATCAACAACCGCGGTGACGAGGCGATGGGGACCGTATGGAGCTATCTCGACCTGTCGCCGCTCGGCCGCCAGGAGGTTTGGGAGGATTCGCCCGAGGGCTATCCGCAGACGCCGACGTACAAGTGGTGGAATTGGCACGACAATTACGGCGCCGAAGCCGTCCCCGACAAAAAATGGGTCGAGATATCGGACGCCGGAGAGGCCGCGTTCCGGAATCGCACCGAATAGAACGTCTTTGGCGTCGCGGAAATGCAGCCAGGACAATTGGAGGAGCGGGATGCACGGTTCAATTCGACGCATCCCGCTCGCTATGCAGGACTACGGACATGAGCGAGATTCATGCAGGCGGATCCACCGGCGATGCGAGCCCGGCCGACCATAGTGCAGCCGATTGGCTGTCCTTTGCGGCCGCGCCGACCTTCGCAACCATGGCGCTGCTGACGCTTCTCGGCGGAGCGCCGGACATGATGTGCTCGACCGGGCAAGAGGCGTCACCGCTCGACGGCATGGTCCCGATGTACCTGCTGATGAGCGGCTTCCATTTAGGACCTTGGCTGAAGCAGGTTTCCGGCCGGCGACGCCGCCGCAAATAGAGCTGTACCGGCCGACAAAGGCCCGTTCTGGTCGGGAAGACATCCCTCACCAGATCCACTCGCCCCTTCCCAAAACCGCTACCGCATCGACAATCCGGGTAAAGCTCGAGCGGGCGCGGCCGGCCGTGTGCCTGGCGCGCAAATAGCCATGCACCAGCCCCGGCTCCTCGAGCCACCAGGCGCGCCCGCCCGCGGCAACGATGCGGTCGCGATAGGCTTCGCCGTCCGACGACAGCGGGTCGCATTCGGCGGTGATCACGACGGTGGGCGGCAGATTGGCGAACTCGGCGTCGGCGAGCGGCCACAGAGTGAGATCGCCGGTGCGATCCTCGCCACCGGTCCTGATGTCCCTGTAGAAAACGAGGTCGCGCGCGGTAAGCATCGGCGCTTCCGCGTGGGTGACGTAGGAACCGGCGGAGCTGTCGCCGCCAAGGCCGGGATAGACCAGAATCTGGCCGATCGGCTTGCGCGCATGGCCGCGCGTTGCGTGACTGACGGCGGCGGCGAGATTGCCGCCGGCACTGTCGCCGCAGAGCAGGACAGGACGCTCGTAAGTCGCCGCCGCCCATTCGAAGGCGCTGATGGCATCGTCGAAGGCGGCCGGATGAAGGTGTTCAGGTGCCAGCCGGTAGTCGACCGAAACCACTTCGTAGCCGGTGCGGCTGCAAAGCTCGGCGCAGAGGTCGTCATGGCTGTCGAGCCCGCCGAGGATAAAACCGCCGCCATGGAAATAAAGCACCATCGCCGCCGTTTCCGGCGCCGGAGCGCGGTAGATGCGGATCGGAATGTGCCAGGGTGTGGCAATGGCGGTGGTTTCCGCCGTGACGCCTTGGGGATAGCCGGCAAAGAACTCGCGGCACATCCGGTTATAGATCTGGCGCTGCTCGGCGACGGTGTAGTCGATCGTATCGGGCGGATAATAGGAGTTAGTCCGCTCGATGAAGCCCCAGGTCTCGGCGTCGATGAGGGTTTTGTAGTCGGTCATGGGCGCTGAATGGATCGCAATGAATCCGCGTGAACACCCCCCTCTGGCCTGCCGGCCATCTCCCCCTCAAGTGGGGAGATTGGCAGCTTCGGCCTTGCAGCCCATCTTGCAACGTTGGAGATTGGCGAAAACCGAAGCGACATCCGATCTCCCCCCTTGAGGGGGAGATGGCCGGCAGGCCAGAGGGGGGCGTGACGGAGTGCCGTCATTTCGGCAATACCTTCATTTCCCCTTCCACACCGGATCGCGCTTCTCGGCAAAGGCGCGAAAGCCCTCGAGATTGTCCTCCGAGCCGTAGAGTGCGTCAACCGTCGACAGTTGCCGGCGCGTCACCCGGTTCATCGCGTCCTGGAACGTCAGCGATTCTGCGACCCGGGCCGTCTCCTTGATCGCGGCGAAGACCAGCGGCGGGCCGCTGGCGAGCAGCCGCGCGATCTCCCAGACGCGGTCCTCCAGTCTTTCCTTGGGCAGCACCTCGTTGACCAGGCCCCATCGATGCGCCTCGGCGACATCCATCCAGCGGCCGGTGAGCAGAAGGTCCATGGCGACATGGTAGGGGATACGCTTCGGCAGCTTGATCGTCGCCGCATCGGCCAGCGTGCCGGCACGGATTTCGGGCAGCGCGAAGGAGGAGTGGTCCGACGCATAGATGAGGTCGCAGGATAGCGCCAGTTCGAAGCCGCCGCCGACCGCCATGCCGTTGACGCAGGCGATCACCGGCTTGTTGAGGTCGCGCAGTTCCTGCAGCCCGCCGAAGCCGCCGACGCCGTAGTCGCCGTCGACGGCGTCGCCGCCGGCCGCGGCCTTCAGGTCCCAGCCGGCGCAGAAAAACTTGTCACCGGCGGTCTTGACGATGGCGACGCGCAAGTCGGGATCGTCGCGAAACGCCTTGAAAGTCTCGCCCATCAGCCGCGACGTCTTCAGGTCGATGGCATTGGCCTTGGGCCGGTCGAGCGTGACTTCGAGGATAGTGCCCTCGCGGCGGGTGGTGATGACGTCAGACATTTTTGTTCTCTCCAAGCACCAGCAGCGCATCGGCGATCCAGGCGCCCTTGCCTTCGGTGCAGACGATCAGCGGATTGATGTCGAGTTCCTCGATCTCGCCGGCGTTTTGCTGCACGAAAGCGGCAATGCCCGATATCGCACCGATTGCCGCTGCAACATCGGCCTTCGGCCGACCGCGATAGCCGTCGAGCAGCGGGAACAGTTTCAGCCCGCGCAAAGCGGCCTCGATATCGTCGCGGGTCGCCGGCAGCATCAGCGTGACGCTGTCGCGCAACAGCTCGACCAGCACGCCGCCGGTGCCGAGCGTCATCACGGCGCCGAACATCGGGTCGCGGGTGAAGCCGACGAGCAGCTCGGCGACGCCGTCGCGCACCATGCGCTCGACATAAAGGCCCGTGCCGAGCGGGCCGAGATCGTGGGCGGCGGTGCTGACGGATTCGGCATCCCTCAAATTGAGCCGGACCGCGTCGAGCTCGGACTTGTGGATGACGCCAAGGGCCTTCAGCGCCACCGGGAAGCCGAGCGCCATCGAGGAGATGACAGCTTCGACCGCGTTGCCGGCGCGCTCGCCCTTCGGCACGGGGAGGCCGGCCTCGATGAGCCGCGCCTTCGCCTCGGCCTCGTCCGGCGTAACATGGTCGCCGGCCGGCGCGCCGGACGCCGAAGTGTCGATCGGCTGCGCCTGCGGCTCGCGCCAGGCCCAGCCGATGAAGGCCGCCGCCTGGGCGGCGTCCATGGCTTCGGAGATGCCGAACAGCGGCACCATGCCCCGCGCCATCAGGCCGGCAGTGTATTCCTCGGGCAGGTTCTCCGGCAGCGAGGAGACGATCGCGCCTTGCGCGCTGTTGGTCTTCAGCGCCGATTCGAAGGCGCGCAGCGTCGCCCACCAGTCGGTGTCCGAGCAGCGGTCGGGGCGCGGGAAATCGAGCACCAGCATGTTGAGGTCGAAGCCCCCCGACACCATCGCGGTGAAGGTGGCGGTCATCGCCGGCTCGTTGTTCCAGATGAAGGTGTGGTAGTCGAGCGGGTTGGCCACCGCGACCAGCGGCCCGAGCGTCGATTTGACATGCGCGCGGTGCTCGGGGGTGAGTGGCGGAAACGTCACCCAGCGGCCTTCGGCGCTGTCGGCCATGACCGACGCCTCGCCGCCTGAACAGCTCATCGACGACAGCCGGTAACCGGGCAGGGGGCCGGTGATGTGCAGCAGCTTGAGCGCCTCGATGAAGGCGGGAATTGAATCGATGCGGGCGATGCCGAGCCGCTTCAGGAAGGCGCCGGACGCTGCGTCCGAGCCGGCCAGCGACGCGGTATGGGAAACGGTCGCCTGCCGCGCCTGCTCGGAGCGGCCGACCTTCATGGCGATGACAGGCTTTTTCAGCTCGCGCGCCCGTGCCGCCAGCCTTTCGAAGCCGGCTACCGAATCGAAAGCCTCGATATGCAAGCCGAGCGCGGTGACACGGTCGTCCTCGATCAGGCCGAGCGCCATTTCGGAAAGCCCGGTCTGCGCCTGGTTGCCGGCGGTCATCAGAAAGGCGATCGGCAGGCCGCGCTTCTGCATCGTCATATTGATGGCGATGTTCGACGACTGGGTGATGATGGCAACGCCGCGACTGCCTTCTGGCAGCCTGATGCCGCCATGCTGGTCGGGCCACAAAAGCGCGCCGTCGGCATAGTTGATGAGCCCGTAGCAGTTCGGCCCAATGATCGGCATTTGGCCGGCCGCCGCGACCAGTTCGGCCTGCAGCCGCTCGCCGTCCTCGTCATAGGCCTCGGTTTCGAGGAAGCCGGCGGCGAAGCAGACCGCACCGCCGGCGCCGCGCTCGGCCAGTGCCTTGACCACTTCGATGGTCAAGTGCCGGTTGACGCCGACGAAAGCGGCATCCGGCGCACCGGGTAATTCGGCCACCGAGCGATGGGCCTTGCGGCCGGCGACCTCGTCCTTGCTCGGATGCACCGGCCAGATCTCGCCGGCAAAGCCCATTTTGATCGATTGCGCGACGACGGCGGCAGCCTGTGCACCACCAAAGACGGCGATCGTTCGTGGGCGCAAAAGACGTTCAAGTTTGTGCATGAACACCCCCCTCTGCCCTGCCGGGCATCTCCCCCTCAAGGGGGGAGATTGGCAGTTGGGCCGCCGGCCCCAGGCATGCAACGGTAATAACTGGCGAAATCAGGAATGGCGGCCGATCTCCCCCCTTGAGGGGGAGATGTCCGATAGGACAGAGGGGGGCGCGAAGGAATGCAAACATTGCGCTGTTCAGCCCCCGAACGGGCGCAGCAGCGCCCGCGAGATGATGTGGCGCTGGATTTCCGAAGTGCCTTCCCAGATGCGCTCGACGCGGGCGTCGCGCCAGATGCGCTCGAGCGGCAAATCGTCCATCAGCCCCATGCCGCCATGGATCTGGATCGCCTCGTCGGCGACGAAGGCAAGCATCTCGGTGGCCTTCAGCTTGGCCATGGCCATGTCCTGGTCGGTGACGGTGCCCTGATCGTACTTCCAGCCGGCTTCGAACACCATCAGGTCGGCGGCTTTCAACTCGGTCGCCATGTCGGCGAGCTTGAACGACACGCCCTGGAATTTGCCGATCGGCTGGCCGAATTGCTGGCGCTGCGCGGCGTATTCGATGGCATGGCCAAGCGCCCGCTCGGCGCGGCCGAGGCAGGTGGCGCCGACCTGCAGGCGCGTTGCGCCGAGCCATGAATTGGCGACGTCGAAGCCTTTGTGGACCTCGCCCAGAACCTGACTGGCCGGCAACCGGCAATCGTCGAATTCGAGGATGGCGTTGGTGTAGCCGCGATGCGAGACGTTGCGATAGCCGTCGCGCACGGTGAAACCCTTGGTGCCCTTGTCGACGAAAAAGGCGGTGATCTTCTTGCGTTTGCCACGCGAAGACTCTTCCTCACCCGAGGCCATGAAGACGATGGCGAAATCGGCGAGGTCCGCGTGGCTGATGAAATGCTTGGTGCCGTTCAGCACCCAGTCGTCGCCGTCTTGCACGGCGGTTGCCTTCATGCCGCGCAGATCGGAGCCGGCGCCCGGCTCGGTCATTGCCAGGCAATCCCATTTCTCGCCGCGAATGCAGGGAAACAGATATGTTTCGCGCTGCTCCGGCGTGCCGGCGAGAAGGATGTTTGAAGGCCGCGCCACGCAGGTCCAATGCAGCGCATAATTGGCGCGGCCGAGTTCCTTTTCATAGAGCAGCCAGGTCACCGTATCGAGCCCGGCGCCGCCGACATCGGCCGGCATGTTGGCGGCATAGAGGCCGGCTTCGATCGCCTTGGCCTTGATCTCCTCGATCAGCTCGCGGCGCAGCACGCCGGTACGCTCCACTTCGCGCTCATGCGGGTAAAGCTCGTTCTCGACGAAGGCCCGCGTCGTCTCGACGATGAGCTTCTGCTCCTCCGAAAGACCAAAATCCATGGTCTCAGCCTTTCTTCCTTTTCTTCGGCTTTTCAGCCTTGGACTTTTCGGCCGCCTTGGAGGCGGTGGGCTTCTTCGCCGCAAGCTTGGCCAACTGCCTGGTGTAGTCCTTATGCAAGGCGCCGGCACCCCAGCCTTTGCCTTTGTTCTGCTTCGACAGTGCCTCCATGATGGCGACCAGATTGTCGTCGCGGATCTTTTCGAGATCGCGGATCGACAGACCGTGCGCCTGATCGTCCGACTGGGTCGCGATCAGCTCGACCAGCTCATCGTTGAACTCCGGCACGTCCATCAGCTTGGTCCACGGCCATTTCAGGCACGGGCCGAACTGCGCCATGAAGTGGCGCATGCCGGCCTCGCCGCCGGCGACGCGATAGACCTGGAACATGCCCATCTGCGCCCAGCGCAGGCCGAAGCCGTAGCGCATGATGTCGTCGAGCTCCTCGACCGTGCAGATGCCGTCCTTGACCAGCCACAGCGCCTCGCGCCAGGCCGCTTCGAGCAGCCGGTCGCCGACGAAGGCTTCGATCTCCTTGCGGATCACCACCGGCTTCATGCCGATCGAGGCATACATCTCCTTGGCGACTTCGATCGCCTCGGGAAAGGTCTGTTCGCCGCCGACGATTTCGACCAGCGGCAGCAGATAGACGGGGTTGAACGGATGGCCGACGACCAGCCGCTCCGGGTGCTTCTTCATCGCCACCTGCATGTCGGTCGGCTTGATGCCGGAGGTGGAGGATCCGACAATGGCGTTGGCCGGCGCATAAAGGTCGATCTCGGCCAGCACGCGGTGCTTCAGGTCGAGCCGCTCCGGCACGCTTTCCTGGATGAAGTCGGCGTCTGCCACCGCCTCGGCGATCGTCTTGGCGAAGGTAAGCTTGCCCTCCTTCGGCAGGCCGCCGGGCAGCATCTGCTTGTAGGCGCGTCGCGCTCCCTTCATCACCTCGCCGACCTTGCGTGACGCCTCGGGGTCGGGATCGAAGATCGACGCGTCGATGCCGTTGAGCAGCAGCCGCGCCACCCAGCCGGCGCCGATGACGCCGCCGCCGATGGCGGCCGCCTTGTTGATGATGCTCATGCGGAGGCTCCGGTTCTTGTCCTGGCTGTTGCGGGGTCGGTGAGGGCGACGCGCTCGCCGGCACGGATCACGGACGCGTCATAGGCCTTGCGCGCGAACACTTCGAGCACGAAGGGCCGGAAGAAATCGATCGGCAATGTCTCGTAATCCGGGTCGAAGCTCGACTGATCCCAGCGTTCGCAAAACTCATCGCAATCGTCGAAGTAGATGTGCCCGGCGAAACGGTCGCGGGCGTGTGGATTGCCGCCGAGGTGGTGGGCGTAATAGAGGCGCTGGAAATCGCCGTGCTTCTCCACCACCCAGGTGCATTGCTCGCGCACAAAAGGCTTCAGGATGGCGGCTGCATACTCGTCGTGGTTATAGGGCGCGTAGATGTCGCCGATATCGTGCAGCAAGGCGCAGGCAATCCAGTCGGTGTCGGCGCCGTCGCACCAGGCCCGTGTTGCCGCTTGCAGTGAATGGCCGAGCCGGGTGATCTTGTAGCCCGAGAGGCCCGCATCAAGCTGGACGAGCGCGTCGAGCAGCCGCTCGCCGGTCTTTGCCGCATAGTCGATCTCGTGCTCGGTGAGGAAGGCATAGTCCTCGCGGTCGCCGTCCTTCATGGCGGTGAATTTCACGGTCTTCATCAGCGGCTCCTCCCAACCGGCTACCGGCTTTTCAAAGCGGTGCGCGCTTCGTCAGGTTCAGCTTCTTGCGGACTTCGTCCGGGCCGATGACCCTGGCGCCCATATTCGACACGATGCTGACCGCCCGCTCGACCAGCTGCGCATTGGTCGCCAGCACGCCCTTGTCGAGCCAGAGATTATCCTCCAGTCCGACGCGGACATTGCCGCCGGCCAGCACCGCGGCCGCGACATAGGCCATCTGGTTGCGGCCAATGGCAAAGGCCGACCAGTTCCAGGTCGACGGTACATTGTTGACCATGGCCATGAAGGTGTTGAGGTCGTCCGGCGCGCCCCACGGCACGCCCATGCACAATTGCACCAGCGCGTCCGGCTTCAGCACTTCTTCCTCGACCAATTGCTTGGCGAACCACAGATGCCCGGTGTCGAAGGCCTCGATCTCCGGCTTGACGCCGAGCGCCGTCATCATGCCGCCCATGGCACGCAGCATGCCGGGCGTATTGGTCATGACATAATCGGCCTCGGCGAAATTCATGGTGCCGCAATCGAGCGTGCAGATTTCCGGCAGGCACTGGCGCACATGTTCCATGCGGTTGCTCGCGCCGCCCATGTCCGTGCCTTTTTCGTTCAGCGGCAGCGGTTTCTCCGGCGGGCCGAATACCATGTCACCCCCCATGCCGGCGGTCAGGTTCAGCACCACGTCGACGTCCGCCGCGCGGATGCGCTCGGTTACTTCGCGATAGAGATGCACGTCGCGCCTAGGCTTGCCGGTCTCGGGATCGCGCACGTGGCAGTGCACGATCGCCGCACCCGCCTTTGCCGCCTCGATGGCCGAATCGGCGATCTCTCTGGGCGACCGCGGCACATGCGGGCTGCGGTCCTGCGAACCGCCGGACCCGGTCACGGCACAGGTAATGAAAACCTCACGGTTCATCGCTAACGGCATCGGACTCTCTCCCAATAGAACGTAGGGCAAGAATGCCTGACTTGCCGGAAACTGTTTTGCGTTTTACGAAGATCGTGTGACCAAAAACGAAAAACCGACGATCTTTCGGGCCGAGCGTTTGCCGCTCAAGGTAACGCTGCTGGTATTCTCCGGCTCGTCGATCATGTGCGTCGCCTCGGCCGTCGATCCGTTGCGCGCCGCCAACCGCATTGCCGGTGAGACGCTGTTCGATTTCAGGCTGGTCTCGGTGACAGGCGAGGCGCCGGTCACCACATGCGGCCTGCCGGTGGCGGTCAGCGGCCGCTTCGATGCGGCTGACACAACCGATATGCTGGTCGTCGTCGCCGGCTTCGGCACGCAGAACCATGCCACATCGGCCTTGCTGTCCGGACTGCGCCGGGCGGCGCGCGCGGCACGCGCCTGCGGCGGCGTCGAGGCCGGCACCTGGCTGGTTGCCCGCGCCGGTCTGCTGGAGGGGCGCAGCGCCACCACCCACTGGGAGGACATGGAGGATTTCTCGTCGGCCTTTCCCGGCGTCGACGTGCGCCCCGACCGCTACGTCATCGATGGCCCGGTGTTCACCACCGGCGGCGCCTCGCCGACCTTCGACCTGATGCTGCATCTGATCCGCACGCGGCTCGGCATGGCCGTGGCGCTAGATGTCGCGAGCGTCTTCATCTACGACCAGGCGCGCGCCGCGACGGACGCGCAACCGCTGGTCTCGCTCGGCCGTCTCGACGGCTACGATCCCAGGCTGGCGCAAGCCATTCGGCTGATGGAAGCGCATGTCGACCAGCCGCTGACTATCGCCGCCGTGGCAAAGCGCGCCGGGGTGACGGCACGGACGCTGGAAAGCATCTTTCGCAAGTCGATCGGCGAAACGCCCGGCGCTTATTACCTCAGGCTGCGCCTCGGCGCCGCGCGCCGGCTGGTGGTCGATACGCGCATCGCCATGGCGGACATTGCCGGGCGAACGGGATTTTCGTCCGCCGCGGCATTTTCCAGAGCGTTTTCAAGAGCGTTCGGCGAAGCGCCGGTCAGGCTGCGTCGGGGATAATGCATGTCGCCCAAAAGCCTGGCCACGGGCTTGACCCGAGGGTGCGGAGCGGTTTTGGGATAACGACATGCATAGACAAAGGTAGATCAGGCAGCGTCCTGGCGGTCGCTGCTGCCGTCGATCTGCGAGCGCATCTGTCTCGCTAGATGGGTCTCGAAGCGGCTGGCGACCGCGCGATCCCATTCGTTTGCACTCAGCGCACCTTGTTTCGGGTGCGGCAGCGCCATCAGCCGGTCGATGATCGATCCAGCCTCGCCAGATGAGAGCAGGGCGTCGATTTCGCGTTCGTGCTGCATATCGTTTCGCCTCCTTCCTTCTGAATCCCGCCACGAACCACACTATAGGAGGTTCGTGACGGCTGTTTGAAGGCAAGAGCGAGGCGATTGATGGGCGATGCCGGGCAAAGTTTTGTCCGCCGCCGCCCATCTTGGGCACGATCGTTCCGGCAGGTCAGGCAGTGCTTCAGCCAAGCCGCATCGACAGTTCAACATCCTCGCCGAACGGCGTGGACATGTAGCCACTCCCGGTCGAGCGCACCCGCTCGAGGTATTCGGGGCAAAGATCTGCGTTGTCGGCAACGACGAAGGCGCCCGGCCTGAGGCGGCTTTCAACCAGACTCAAGATCTCGGGATAGAGCGCTTTGGCGCCGTCGAGCAGAAGCAGGTCGACGCTTTCGGGAAGATCGACGCTTAATGTTTGCAGCGCGTCTCCTTCGCGGATTTCCACCATGTCAATGAGACCGCCTGCTGTCAGGTTACTCCTCGCGCGCGCGACCTTGGATGGCTCGAACTCGCTGGTGATCAGGCGGCCGCCGCCATTGTCCCGCAAGGCTGCGGCAAGGTGCAGGGTCGAGATGCCGAACGAGGTTCCAAATTCAACGATCGTCCGTGCGCCGCTGCCTCGTGCCAGCATGTAGAGCAGCGTGCCGGTCTCTCGCGAGACGGGAAGCCAGAGGTCCTTTAGCCGCCCATAGAAATCGAGGTATTCGGTCTTGCTTCGAACCAGCCGCATCCGCTCCTCGGCGGAGAGTTCCGCCACTGCAGGGCTTGTTGCCGCAGCGGCTTCCTCGAACAGGCGGTCCAGCAGGGGCGCGAGCGGCTTTGTCGTCAGTGTGGTCATAACGGTCTCCAGTCGGAATTGAATGCGTTCTTGTGTGGCATTCAAAATACGACTAATCATTCGCATTCACTAATCGCATTGGCGCGGCTCTCAATGAGCGATCACCGAAGTCCGCGGATTTCCTCGCGAAAACAGCCCAAGCAGGCCCGCTCGGCGGAGCTCGTCGCTGCGATTTTGCAGGCTGCTGTTCAGGTTTTGGCGAAAGAAGGCGCGCAGCGCTTCACCACGGCGCGGGTGGCCGAGAAGGCCGGCGTCAGTGTCGGATCGCTGTATCAGTATTTTCCGAACAAGGCGGCGATCCTGTTCCGGCTCCAGAGCGACGAATGGCGGCAGACGACCAGTTTGCTGCGCGATATCCTCGAGGATATCAGGAAACCGCCGCTTGACCGGCTGCGCGACCTGGTCCACGCCTTCCTCCGCTCGGAGTGTGAGGAGGCTGCGGTGCGTGTGGCGCTCGACGACGCCGCCCCGCTTTACCGCGACGCGCCCGAGGCGCAGGCGGCGAGGGCGTCCGGAGACCGCACCATCCAGCTCTTCATGCAGGAGGCGTTGCCGAGCGCCGCGCAAGCGACTCGCGAATTGGCCGGCGACCTGGTCATGACGACGCTCAGCACGGTGGGGAAGCAGTTCTCGGAGACGCCTCGAACCCCCAAGGAGATTGAAGTCTACGCCAACGCCATGGCCGACATGTTTTGCGCCTACCTGAGAGGCCTCGATCACGGCTAAGGCGCGCCAGACCCGGTCAGCGAACAGGCCACGCGAGTTTCACACGGGGCAAAACCTTCGTCGGTTCAGCCCCGCGGAAAGCCGCCTTTATCCGCAGCCGTTCGAACAATGCGGCCGCGAACCGGGTACGCCTCAGACGTACCGGTTGACGATGTTCTCAAGTAGCTCTTGGCGGCCGGATCTGGGCTGCGGCTCGATCTTCTCTTTGACGACGCGCTCGGCGATTTCCTCGAGCGTACGCTTGCCGGCAAGCATCGCCTTGGCCTCGGCCGAATCCCAGCCGGCATAGCGCTCGGCGAGCGGGGCGGACAGCGCCTTGTCCTCGACCATGCGCGCTGCCGCCTTGAGGCCGCGAGCGCAGCAGTCCATGCCGCCGATATGGCCGATCAGCAGATCCTGCGGATCGAGCGACTGGCGCCTGAGCTTGGCGTCGAAATTGGTGCCGCCGGTCTTGAAGCCGCCGGCCTGCAGCACCTGGTAGTAGGCCAGAGCCATCTCCGGCACATTGTTGGGGAACTGATCGGTGTCCCAGCCCGACTGGTAGTCGTTGCGGTTCATGTCGATCGAACCGAAAATGCCGAGCGCATTGGCCAGCGCCAGTTCATGCTCGAACGAATGGCCGGCCAGGATGGCGTGGCCCTGCTCGATGTTGAGCTTGACCTCGTTCTCCAGTCCGAAACGCTTGAGGAAGCCATAGACGGTGGCGACGTCGTAATCATACTGGTGCTTGGTCGGCTCCTGCGGCTTCGGCTCGATCAGGATGGTGCCTTCGAAGCCGATCCTGTGCTTGTAATCGACGACCAGGTTGAGGAAACGGCCGGCCTGTTCCTGCTCGCGGGCAAGGTCGGTGTTGAGCAGCGTCTCACAGCCCTCGCGGCCGCCCCACAGCACGTAGTTCTCGCCGTTCAGCCGCTTGGTGACGTCAATGCAGTGTTTCACCGTCGCCGCCGAATAGGCAAAGACGTCCGGATCGGGATTGGTGGCGGCGCCCGACATGAAGCGGCGGTTGGAGAACAGGTTGGCCGTGCCCCACAGCAGCTTGACGCCGGTCTGCTTCATCTTTCCCGAGAAATAATCGGCGATCTCGTCGAGCCGCGCCGCACTTTCGGAAAAGTCCCGGCCCTCCGGCCGCACGTCGGCATCGTGGAAGCAGAAATAAGGCGCACCCAGCAGCGAAAACATCTCGAAGGCGACGTCGGCCTTGAGCTTGGCCAGCTCCATGGTGTCGGCACCGCCGGTCTTCGGAAACCATGGCCGGTCGAACGTCTGACCGCCGAACGGATCGCCGCCCGGCCAGGCGAAGGAATGCCAATAGGCGACGGCAAAGCGCAGATGGTCTTCCAGCCGCTTGCCGGCGACGATCTCGTTGGGATTGTAGAACCGGTAGGCCAGCGGATTGGTCGAATCCGGTCCCTCGTATTTGATCTGTTGGATGTCGCCGAAAAAACCGCTGCTCATGTTCTTTTCCTCTCGCATGGTTCGGCCTGATTACCTCAGGCGTAATTGGTTTCGCGCTGGCGCTGGTCGAAAAGGCTCATGTCAAAGCCACCCAACGAAGGAGACAGACCATGACCGACCTCAACACCATTGCCGAAAACTACATCGCCGCCTGGAACGAGAGTGACGCCGCACGCAGGAAAGCCTTGCTCGAGGCAACCTTCACCGAGGACGTCGGCTATCGCGATCCGATCATGCAGGGCGACGGCCATGACGGCATCGCCGCGCTGATCGAAGGCGTTCAGCAGCGCTTTGCCGGCTTCAGGTTCTCGCTGAAAGGCAAGCCGGACGGCTTCGCCGATACCATCCGCTTCTCCTGGAACCTCGGGCCGGAAGGCGTCGGCTCCATCATCGAAGGCACCGATATCGGCGTCATCGAAAATGGCCGGCTGAAAAGCGTCACCGGCTTTCTCGACAAGGTGCCGGCACAGTGAGGCCTTCTCGGCAGGCCACGGCGTGGGCGGGAAACCGTTCACGCCGTGGCGCCTCTGACCGCCGGATAAAGCTGGCGATAGCGCTGATAGGCTTGCGCATAGGCGTCACCGAGGGCGGCGACCGGCTCGACCGTGGCGTCGGTCGACGGCGCCGTGCAGACGGCGCGCGGATCGGCGCCTGTCGCCGCGATCAGGCCAAGCCGGGCCGCTCCGAAGGCGGCGCCGAAATCGCCGTCGGCTGGGATATCGACCGGCAGGCCAAGCGCTGTGGCGATGGCCTTCAGCCAGTAGCGCGAACGCGAGCCGCCGCCGATCGCCGTCACCCGGGTCAGCGTCGTACCGGCTTTGGCCAGGGCTTCGAGGCTGTCGCGGAAAGCGAAGGCGACGCCTTCGAGCACGGCCTGGGTCAGCGCCGCGCGGCCGGACTCGTGGGCAAGCCCGGTAAAGGCGCCCCGAATGACGGAATCATTGTGAGGCGTCCGCTCGCCTGACAGGTACGGCAGGAAGGAGACACCGCTCGGCGCCTGCAGCGCATCGCCGAGTTCGGCGGTCAACTCGCCGGCGCTTTTTCCAGCGATCCCCGACAGCCAGTTGAGCGAATCGGTTGCCGACAGGATGACGCCCATCTGGTGCCAGGTGCCGGGCAGTGCGTGGCAGAATGTGTGCACCGCGCTTTCCGGATTGGGCAGATACGACGCGTTGGCGGCAAAAAGCACGCCCGACGTGCCGAGCGAGACGAACGCCTGCCCGGCGCCGACCGTGCCCATGCCGCAGGCCGAGGCCGCGTTGTCGCCGGCCCCGCCGGCGATCGGGATGCCCGCCTGCATGCCCCATCTGGCGGCCAGTTCGGCGCGCAAGGCACCGGCCTTGGCCGTGCCTTCGACCAATGACGGCATCTGGCTTTCGTCGAGCGACGTGACAGCGAGCAGTTCGGAGGACCAGGCGCGTTTGCCGACATCGAGCCACGACGTGCCAGCCGAATCCGACATTTCCGAAATATGCTCGCCGGCGAGCCAGAGCCGCAAAAAGTCCTTCGGCAGCAGGACCTTTGCCACCTTGGCGAAAACAGCCGGTTCGTTGTTTTTCACCCAGGCCAGCTTCGGCGCGGTGAAACCGGGAAAGACGATGTTGCCGGTCAGCTTGCGAAAGCGCGGGTCGGCATCGAGCGCGGCCGCCTCGGCGTGGCTGCGTGTGTCGTTCCATAGAATGCAGGGGCGCAGCACCTGGTCGGCGGCATCGAGCAGAGTGGCGCCATGCATATGGCCGGAAAGGCCGATGCCTTTGACCGCCGCGAGTTCCTTCGCATGCATTGACCGCAGCTCGCCGACCGCCGCTTCGCAGGCGCGGATCCAGTCGGCCGGGTTCTGCTCGGACCAGCCGGGATGCGGGCGCGACACGTCGAGCGGCGCATGGCCGGAACCGACGATGCTCTGCCTTGCATCGATCAGCAGCGCCTTGACGCCCGACGTGCCGAGATCGAGGCCGAGATACATGTTTCCTCCCATGTCCCGTCATGCCTGGCGGCGACGGTCTTTCTTGCTTCGCTGCCCAGTCCTGTGACACGGGCGGCGAAGATATCCCGGCAATCGTGCCGCCGGAAACGCACCCCGGTCAACACGCGAAGATTTTTTCGACGCTCGAAAAAATCTGGTCGGGGCAGTTTTTAAGGCAAGATGTGGCCGTGGTCAATTCGCCGCGAGAGCGGTTGCACGCCGTGAAAACAGTGCCGACAACGGGCTGTCCGGCCGTGCCAGCGCGCGTTCCGCCGCAAGCGCCCTCGCCATCGCGCCATCACCGGAACGCAATGCCGCTTCGATCAGTGTCAGGTCGATGACGTCGCGTTGTGCGTGGCTGCCGCCGAAGCGATGGGCGATTGCCCGGATCGGCCGGATCAGGCGTATCGTCCCGGCATAATTGCCCTCGCCGAATGCCTTGATGGCGAGCGTCAGGGGATGGCCGACATCCCCGGTGAAACCGGCGTTGTCGTCCTTGCCGCGCATCGCCTCGCGCTGCGCCTCGAGCAAGTTGCGGGCCGGCGCTTCGAGGCCGGCACCGACAAACGCCATCATCGCGTGGGCGTCGTTGAAGGCATAGTGGCCGGCGCTGGCCATGGGCAACCAGTTGGCGGCGAGCGTCGCCCAGCGCTCGCCGACATCGACGCCACCGAGATGCAGCCGCCACAGGATCGCCGAGGCATCGACCATGTTGAGCGCCAGCGTCGAGCGCTCGCCATAGATCGGCCCGTCATAGAGCGCCAGCACCTCGTCGATTTCGCCGAGATCGTAGTGGAACAGCGCCAGGTGCCACCAATTGTGCACCTGCAGGAAACTTTCCCGCGTCCACGCTTCGGGATTGGCGCGCATCCACAGAATGCCGTCCTTTTGCCGGCTCTGCATCTCCATGACATGGGCCACCGCATGCTGGGCCCAGCCGTCGCGCGGCTCGATATCGACCGCCGTGCGGCCAAGTTTTTCGGCGCGCGCGTAATCGCCCATTTCCTCCAGGCCAAAGGCCTGCATGCCGAGTATGGCGTGATAGCCCGGCATGTCGCTCTGCCAGGACGGCAGCGCGCGACCGATGCGGTCGCGCAGCATGCGCGCATTGCCGGTGAAGAAGTCGATCTGGTGGCCGGTCTGCAGCGCCAGCGCATCGAGCGGAAACTCGATGGCGATATCCTCCAGCACGCGGGCGGCCTCGTGCCAGCGTCCCTCCGCAAGGTGGCCAAGGGCGGCGACATGCGCCTGCTCGCGTGTTGTCGCGGCAAGCGGCAGCGCCGCCTCGTGACATGCCTTGGCCACCGCCGTCGCCTCACGCTCTGTGGCAAGGCCAAAGAGATAACCCTTGAACACCTGCGCCATGACGAAGCCGGGATCTTCGGCGATTGCCCGGTCAACGGAACCGACCGGATCGCCGATGAAGCACTGCAATTCGCGAACAGCCCGGCTGTAGGACGAGAGCCCGGCCTCCGTCGCGCCAGACAGTGTCAGGCCGAATGCATCGCTCACCGCCATGGTCCGTCCTCAGTTGCCCGAGCGCATCGCCACTGTCGCGATGCCGGCGCCGACCAGCAGCGTGCCGCCGGTGCGGTTGAAGATGCGGATCGCCTTTGGGTTGTGCACCACGTTGCGCGCCCTTGCCGCGATCAGCGCATAACCGAAGGCATTGGCGAAGGCGAGCGCCAGGAAGGTCGTCTCGAAGATCAGCATCTGTGTCCAGAAATCCGCATACCGGTCGAGGAACTGCGGCAGGAAGGCGACAAAAAAGGTGATGCTTTTCGGATTGAGCGCGGTAACCAGCCAGGCGTGCGCCGTCATTTTCGCCGATGACACCGCTTCGGTGCGCGGCTCGGCCCGGAGCGCACCGCCGGCGCGAAACAGCTTGATGCCGAGATAGATCAGATAGCCGGCGCCGATCACCTTCAGCACGGTGAATACGGTGGCGGACGCCGCCAGCAGCGCGCCGATGCCCAGCATCGACAATGTCATCGCGGTGAAGTCGCCGAGCGCCACGCCGACTGCCATCGGCAGCGCGGTGCGCCAGCCCTGGCCGAGCGCATAGGACACCACCAGCAGGATGGTTGGACCTGGAATGACCAGAAGGACTGCCGAGGCAGCGGCAAAAGCGGCCCAGTTTTCGAAGGACATTTTCTTCTCCTTGAGCTCAAAGAAGAGGATAAATCCTTGGCCTCGCGCAGATGTAAAGAGGCAAAATCGAAAAAGCCCCCTCGTTAACGCCAGGCGGCCGGCCTTCACGCTTTTTCAACCATGATTGGCGAAAATGCCTGCTATACGGCCGGAGCGTGTTTCCCGCCGACAGCGTAGGGTTTGGGTAAATGCGTGAGTTGCCGCACGGTCTGTCGCTGCCGCATAATGGCGACGCAATCGAAACCGAAACACAGCTTTCCCGTCGCACGGTGCTGTCCGGCGCCGGTGCGCTGGCGCTGCTCGGCGTCGCCGGCTGCAGCCAGACGCTGGATCTGCCGTCGCTCCAGCTCGACGACGTCACCACCGGCTCGATCCGGCCCATCCGTCCGAGTATCAGCGTCGACAAGAACATTACCAGCCCCGACGTGATGTACGCTTCGCTCACCGACGGTGGCTTCAATGTGCCGGAAGTGCCCTACCTCAAGGTCAAGCCGGAGTTCCGCCGCCAGATCGTCGTCGATCCGACCGGCGAGCAACCCGGCACCATCGTCGTTCACTCGCAGGAACGGCTGCTCTATCTGGTGCAGCCCGGCGGCGAGGCGATCCGTTACGGCGTCGGCATCGGCAAGGACGGATTCCGCTGGTCCGGCCGCGCCAACATCCAGTACGGCAAGGAATGGCCGGTCTGGACCCCGCCGCCCGAGATGATCGCCCGCAGGCCGGAACTGGTGAAATGGCAAAGCGGACAGCCGGGCGGCCTCGACAATCCGCTCGGCGCGCGTGCCCTCTACATCTATCAGAACGGCAGCGACACCGGCTATCGCATCCACGGCTCGCCCGAATGGTGGAGCATCGGCCAGGCGATGTCGTCGGGCTGCGTGCGCCTGATCAACCAGGACATCATCGACCTCTACAGCCGCGTCTCCAAGAAAAACCCGGTCGTCGTCGTCTGAACGGCGGCTTCGCCTTCAGCGATCACTCTGCCGTTGCGCGATGCCGCAAGACAGGCGAATGTGCCTGCGATTTCATCGCCCGGGAGACGTGAACAATGGCCGGAACTTTTGTCATCGCGCAAGGCGGCGGCCCGACCGCCGTCATCAACCAGACCGTGGTGGGTGCTGCGCTCGAAATCCGCAAGCGGCATCCCGGCGCCAAGGTGCTGGGATCCATCCACGGCGTGCGCGGCATTCGTGACGGCAATTACGTCGATCTTTCCGCCATCCCCGAGGATCGCCTGCGGCTGATCGCGGCGACACCAAGCGCCGCTCTTGGTTCGACGCGCGACAAGCCGGATGCCGCCTATTGCGACCTCATCCTCAACGGCTTGAAGAAAGCCGGTGCCGACGCCTTCATCTATATCGGCGGCAACGACACCTCGGGCACGCAGCAGATCCTCACCGACGCTGCCGGCGGCAAGATCGCCTTCGTGCATGCGCCGAAAACCATCGACAACGATCTCGAGGAGAACGACCACACGCCCGGCTTCATGTCGGCGGCCGAGTTCGTCGCGGGAGCATTCCTTTCGGTCGATCTCGATTTCCGCGCTCTGCCGGGCATCTATGTCGGCATTGTCATGGGGCGGCATGCCGGTTTCCTGACGGCCGCGTCCGCGGCCTGGCAGCTCGATCAGGATAGTGGCCCGCATCTCGTCTACGTGCCGGAGCGGCCGTTCTCGGCGGCCGGTTTCATCGACGACGTGCGCGCCACGCTCGACCGCCACAAGCGCTGCATCGTTGCCGTCTCCGAAGGCGTCAGCACCGCCGACGGCAAGGCGCTGGTCGAAAGCCTGGTGCCGCCGGAAAGGCTGGAGCGCGACCAACACGGCAACGTCAAGCTGTCGGGCAGCGACCTGCCGGCAGCCTTGGAGCGCGCGCTCGCCGAAGGATTGCCGGGCAAGCGGGCGCGCGTCGATGCGCTCGGCTATATGCCGCGCGGCTATGTCGGCGCCATCAGCGCGGTGGACGCGCAGGAGGCCTTCGATGCCGGTGCCTTCGCGGTCACGGTGGCCGACGAGGGCGGCGGTTCGGTGGCGCTGCAATATGACGGCAAGAAAACCGTGCTGAAGAAGGTGCCGCTGAAGAACGTCGCCGGCAAGACGCGCCATATGCCGGATGATTTCATGCTGCCCGACGTCAACCGGCTGTCCGACGCGGGGATGGCCTATCTGAAGCGGCTGGTCCCGCAAAAGTACAAGGTCGGCAAGCCGTTCGTCTGATGCGGCGTTGATCTGATGGACAGCTGGTTCCGCAAAACCATCGTCGACGCCAAGACGACGATGCTGACCGAGCCCTTCGTGCATGATTTCGTGCGTGCCAACATCTGGCATTTGCGCGGCCGCGATGTCGACCTGCTGGTCGACACCGGCATGGGTATCTGCCCGCTGGCGCCGCAGATCGACACGCCGTCCGGCAAGCCGCTGCTCGCCGTCGCCACGCATATCCATCTCGATCATGTCGGCTCGCTGCACGAGTTTCCGTTGCGGGCAGGGCCGCGCCACAGCGCCGCGCAGTTCGACAGCATGGATGAAGCGGTGACCTACGCCTACATGTTCCATGATCTGGAAGGCGCTGTTTCCAAGCTGCCGGCGCCGGGCTGGAGAGCCGCCGATTACAGGATTCCGCCGGCGCCTCTGGCCCGGACCCTGGACGAGGGCGACAGGATCGATCTCGGCGATCGGCAGTTCCGCGTCCTGCATCTGCCCGGCCACTCTCCTGATTCGATCGCGCTGTTCGACGAGGCAGACGGCCTGTTCTTCGCCGGCGACGCCATCTACGACGCCATGCTGATCGACGACCTGCCGGATTCGGATCGTGCCGTCTACCGCCGCACGATGCAGCGCCTGCTCGACCTGCCGATCCGGATCGGCCATGGCGGTCATGGACCGAGCTTCGACGGCAGGCGGATGCGCGAGATCGCCACCACCTATCTCAGCCGGACCGACGGGACAGGCGAATAGGAGGCCTCGGCTGAGGCGGCGCAAATCTGAAGCGATTTGTCTTGCGCAGCTATTTTGTTCTTGCTTTGTGCCGGCAGCTATGCTAGTAATTTGGGTATGGTGCTGATTCGCCCCAACGACCCGCCTCCCGAGGCGGGTTTTGTATTTTCGGGTCTCGGCGCCAACGCCGCGAGGCGGTTGCCAGCTGGAAATTAAATCTTCGTAATATTATCTGGAAACCATAATCGGCGCCCTAGATGCGGGGCTGTCGATCCGGTCGGCTGCCGTGACAGGCGAGACAGGCAAGGCCGACGACCGACGCGCCGATGAATTGTTCCGGTGACGGAACGTCGCGGCGCAAGACCAATCTCTCGCCCGGACAACGGCCATGTCACCAATCCAGACCCTTCGCAGACATCGCGTCGCCGCTCTGCTGGGCGCCGCGCTGATCGTCAGCCCCTTCGCCCTGTCCTTCGCTCCCAGGCTGAATGATGTCCTGGCGGCAACAGTGACCCCACCTGTCACCGGCATGACGGCGCCCCGCGGCTCGTTCGCTCCGGTCGTGGCGGCCGACAAACCGGCAGTGGTGACCATCACGACGGTCATGAAAGTACAACAGCCGGACACGATGAGCGACGCCTCTCCCTTCGGCGGAAACTCGCCTTTCGACGATTATTTCCGCCGCTTCTTCGGTGACCAGGGACTGCCCGCCCCCAAGACACCGCCGGAACAGGCGCCCCGCACCGAGGCTCTCGGCTCAGGCTTCATTGTCGGCGCCGACGGCATGATCGTCACCAACAATCACGTCGTCGACGGCGCCCAGTCGGTCAAGGTGATGCTCGACGACGGCACCGAGCTTCCCGCCAAATTGATCGGCCATGACACGAAGAACGACCTTGCCGTGCTCAAGGTCAACGCCGGCAAGCCCTTGCCGACCGTCAAATGGGGCGATTCGGACAAGCTCATGCCGGGCGACCAGGTGCTCGCCTTCGGCAATCCTTTCGGCCTTGGCACCACGGTCACCGCCGGCATTGTCTCGGCGCGCGGCCGCGATCTGCACAGCGGCCCGTTTGACGACTTCATCCAGATCGACGCACCGATCAACCGGGGCAATTCCGGCGGCCCGCTGACGGATGTGTACGGCGATGTCGTCGGCATCAACACCGCGATCTTTTCGCCGAATGGCGGCAGCGTCGGCGTCGGCTTCGCCATCCCCTCGGACCAGGCGCAAAAGGTCGTCGCCAAGCTGATGAAGGGCGGCTCCATCCAGTACGGCTATCTCGGCGTCCAGATTCAGCCGGTGACGCCTGATGTGGCGAGCGCCATCGGCCTCGATCACCCTACCGGCGTGCTGGTCGCGCAGGTCAGCGACGGATCGCCGGCCGCCAAGGCCGGCATCGAGACCGGCGATGTCATTACCAGCTTCGCCGGCCAGGACATAAAGGATCCGAGGGATCTGTCGCGCGCCGTCGCTGACGTTGCGCCTGGCACGAGGGAAGCCCTCAATGTCTGGCGCAATGGGAAAAGCCTGCAGATCTCCGTCGAGATCGGGCGCAACGAAGACGACACGGCGACGGGATCGGTGACCGGCGATTCAGGTCAGCCGTCGACGGGGCAGGGCCTTCGCGCACCGGCGCTCGGTCTCGGCCTGATGGACGTCACTCCTGATGTGCGCCAGGCAATGAACCTGCCAGAAAACCAGCACGGCGCACTGGTCGAGCGCGTCGACCCGAACAAGGCGGCGTCGGCTTCCGGCATCCAGCCCGGCGACATCATCGTCGGCGTCGACCAGACTCCGGTGAGGAGCGCCAGGCAGGCAAATCAGGCGATTGTGCAGGCTGCCAAATCCGGCAAGAAATCGGTGCTGCTGCTTGTCGAGCGCGGCGACGCCCAGATGTTCGTCGCCGTCCCCTTCGCCAGCGGCTGAAGCGGGCGCCGCGCTGCCAAGATCGATGTAGAGCATTGCCGCTGGGCCGGAGCCAAGATTTCGGTTGCCCGCGCTCGCGTCTTCGAGAAAACTGACAAAGGTCGATTGGACCTTGCGCAAACGGATATTCTCGATGGTTACCCGAGGTTTCTCTTCCGGACGAAAGCCGCCGAAGGATACGGATGCACGTATCCCGCCGGGGCAATATCTCGAGCAAGGTTTCCCGGTCCTGTCGGCCGGCCCGACGCCGCATGTCCGCACCGAGGATTGGTCGTTCACGCTTAAGCACGGGCCGCGGCCGATCAAGAAGTGGAACTGGGCCGAGTTCAACGCGCTGCCCTTGACCAAGATGACGCGCGACATCCATTGCGTCACTGCATGGACCAAGTTCGACACGGCGTGGCAGGGCGTGCTCGTCGACGACATCCTTGCCGACGCTGGCATCGAGCCGCCCACCGCCTTCACGCTGGCGCTGGGTTTCGACGGCTATTCCACCAACGTGCCGACGAAGGATATCACCGGCGGCAAGGCGATGGTGGCACTGCTTTACCAGGGCAAGCCGATCACTCCCGACCATGGCGGCCCGGCCCGGCTGCTCGTTCCGCATCTCTATTTCTGGAAATCGGCCAAATGGCTGAACGGGCTGCAGTTCACAGAGCGTGACGAGCCGGGTTTCTGGGAGTTGCGAGGCTATCATATCTATGGCGATCCGTGGCGCGAGCAGCGCTACACGAACGATCCATGAGCGACGGCCCGGCGGCGCAGTCGCCCTGGCAGACGGTCACCATCACCCGCATCCAAAAGCGCACGCCGCGCGTCACCAGCTTCTTCCTGCAGCCGTCGCGGCCCTTCGTCTATCGTGCCGGACAGCATGTCGATGTCAGGCTGACGGCGCCGGACGGCTATCAGGCGCGCCGCTCCTACTCCATCGCCTCGGCGCCGGAGACCGGCGAGACCATCGAGCTGGCGATTGAAAAACTCGAGGACGGCGAGGTCTCGCCGTTCTTTCACGAGATAGCGGCGGTGGGCGACGAGGTCGAATTGCGCGGGCCGCTCGGCGGCCATTTCGTCTGGTCCGACGGCGATGGCGGCCCGCTCCTGCTCGTCGGCGGCGGGTCGGGCGTGGTGCCGCTGATGTCGATGCTCCGCCACCGGGCGATGCGGGGATCGCTGGTCGCCGCCGCCCTGGTGTTTTCGGCGCGGGTCTGGGACGAGGTGATCTTTCGCGATGAGCTGATCGACCTCGCCGAGCGCCGGGATGGCTTCGACCTGGTGCTGACGCTGACGCGCGAGCCGGCCCGCCGTCCGGCGGATTATGCGCGGCGGGTCGACGCCGCGATGATGGTGCAAGCCATGACCAGGCTGCCGGCGCCGCCGAAGCTCGCCTTTGTCTGCGGCTCGAACGCATTCGTGACGGCCGCCGCCGAGGCACTGATCGATGCCGGGGTGCCTGCGGCACTAATCCGCACCGAACGTTACGGGGTCTGACCCGGTTCTGCTTGCCCGGTTGCTGCCTTCGTTGGGCGGCATAAGGCAGGCCAAAAGCAGCCGCAACGCCGACGCCGCATTCGGCCGAAATGGTTAACGATTCGACAAAGAACCTCGGCTGCGACTTTTATCGGTTTAAAAAATCGAACCGAACGGTTCGTTTCTGTTGACAATGCGTGCAGGACGCTGTGAACGCTGCCTCCCAAGTCATCTTGCAGCCAGACCGAGGCGATAGACTATCTGCTTGACATTAAACGATAAAAATGTGGCGAAGGGAATCTCTGGCACAATTTCAAGGTGTAGATTCTTGGTCCACACCAAAAAACTTCGTGATTGGAAACTGGCCATTGGCTTTCCCACATCGGGGCTGTCCGAACGACGCGAATTCCCCCCAAGGCACGCCGCTAGACGGACGGAAAACTAAGATACTGGAGTACTAAAAAATGAAAAAGATCGCTCTTGCCGCCGTCGCCGTTTTGGCCATCACCGGCAGCGCCTTCGCTGGCAGCGACAACTTTGGTTCCAAGGGTGCGAACCAGCCTGCCGCTGCGGTCGACAGCTCGTATACGGCTTCCATTCAGAAGCCGGCTCATGCTGACCAGCAGGCTGTCCAGGGCGCCGACCGTAACCTCTTCGGCAACAACTAACAGCCGATCCCAGCATCAGGGCGGCGGGCATATCCGCCGTCCGGGGATCTGAAAAATTCAGGAGTATTAAGATGAAAAAGATCGTTCTTGCTGCCGCCGCCGTTTTGGCCATCACCGGCAGCGCCTTCGCCGGCAGCGACAACTTTGGTTCCAACGGAGCCAACCCGCCTGCTGTCTCGGTCGACAGCTCCTACACGGCTTCCGTCAAGACGTCGGACCAGGCTGAAAAGCAGCCGGTTGTCCAGGGCGCCGACCGTAACCTCTTCGGCAACAATTAACAGCCGATCCCAGCATCAGGGCGGCGGCATGCCCGCCGTTTGATTTCGAAAATCCAGGAGACCCAAAATGAAAAAGATTGTTCTTACTGCCGCCGCGCTCTTGATTGCCGCCGGCAGCGCTTATGCCCGCAACGACAATGTTGGCGGGACCGACATCAACAAGCAGTCGACCGTCAACGTCGACAAGACGCAGACGTATTCGGTGCGGGACAGCAACTCGCCGATCTACAAGCTGCTGAATTCGTCTGGCGATGTGCCCAAGTCCGCGCCTCAGGGCGCCGACCGCAACCTCTTCGGCAACAACTAGAGCGGTTCCTGATTTGACGGAATCGAAGGGGATTCCGGATCAGTCGGTTTTGTGATTCAAGATGCTGGCTGGAGTGGAGGC
>NZ_JAMYND010000049.1:0-33999 GCF_040318885.1 Mesorhizobium sp. M0998 | reverse complement strand
GGCATCCCGAACCTCCCGGCGCAAAGCGCGCCAAACTGTTCGCGATGTCCTCGCACACCTGTTCGCGATGTCTCCGGTCCAAACACCCCCAAGAGGGGGAGATGCCCGGCAGGGCAGAGGGGGGCGCCGTAGAGCGCCGGCCTTTAGCCCCCTTGCGACCAATCGAGGACGAGCTTGCCCTGCAGTTCAACGTAGCAGCGCGTGGAGGTTACGGCATGGATCCTAGGGTCTCCGCTACGGACGTAGCGGAGACCCTAGGATCCATGCCGTTACCGTGGCCGTGGAGTGCAGCGATCCAGGATTGCTTGCGCGCCCTCATCTCCGGCTCACCCCGCGCTGCTCTGCGGATAACAGATGATCGACAAATACCGCATCGGCAGGACGCTCAGCACTTCCGGTCCGTGCGGCGCATCGGCGTCGAAGAACAGGCTGTCGCCAGGCCTCATCGGGTAGAGATTGCTGCCGTGCCGGTAAACCACCTCGCCCTCGAGCATATAGAGGAATTCCATGCCTTCATGCTGGAAGGTCGGGAACACGTCGGAATCCTCGGTCAGCGTGATCAGATAGGGTTCGACGACGACGCCGCTGGTGTTGGAGCCGATATGGCCGAGCAGATTGTACTGGTGGCCGGCGCGCGTGCCGCGGCGTTCGACGTCGAGGCCTTCGCCGGCCTTGACGAAGACGGCACTGCGCTCTTCCTCGAAGCGGCGGAAGAAGGCGGTGACGGGAACGCCGAGCGCCCGCGACAGCGCCTGCAACGTGGTCAGCGATGGCGAGGTGATGCCGTTCTCGATCTTCGACAGCATGCCAAGCGAAATGTCGGTGGCGGCAGCCAGATCGGCGACGGTGATGCCGAGCTTCTTGCGGAAGGCCCGCACCTCGCGGCCGATCGCGACCTCCAGGACTTTTTCGCGGGTGTCGCGAATGGCGTGCGGGTTCTGGGTGAGCGGCGCGCGTATCTTGCGCGGATCGACTGCAGCGACCGACGGCTTGGCCTTGGCGGCGACGACGGCCGCAGCGGGCTTTAGACTGGATGCTTTTTTCGCCATGTTGCCACCCCGGACCTTGCCGATTCATTTCACTCACGGTGAACATATTCGGTGCCGATACAGAAGCGCAACTGCCACGGCAAGCCACCCGTGTCGAATTGCGCAATGTCTGGATTTCGCCCGAGCTACTGCGTCGCTTGGAAATCCAGCTGGGCGAAACGCGGTTTCGCGACAAGCCCTGTTGACAGCATCGAAGGGGCAATTACTGTCCTGTCAGTGAAATTTGTTTCGTCAGGGAAATGAGATCGGGAGGCCCGCAATGAAAGATCGTGTTGCCGTCATCGGAGCCGGGCCGTCCGGCATGGCCCAGCTCAGGGCCTTCAAGTCGGCCGCCGACAAGGGCGCCGACATTCCCGAAATCGTCTGCTTCGAAAAGCAGTCCGACTGGGGCGGCCTGTGGAACTACACCTGGCGCACCGGCCTCGACGAGCATGGCGACCCAGTGCACGGCTCGATGTACCGTTACCTCTGGTCGAACGGCCCGAAGGAATGCCTCGAATTCGCCGACTACACCTTCGAGGAGCATTTCGGCCGGCCGATCGGCTCCTATCCGCCGCGCGCCGTGCTGTGGGACTACATCAAGGGCCGCGTCGAAAAATCCGGCGTGCGCCAATGGGTGCGCTTCAACAGCCCGGTGCGCATGGTCACCTTCTCCGAAACGACAAAAAAATTCACCGTCACCGCGCATGACCGCACCAGCGACGTCACCTACTCGGAAGAGTTCGACCATGTCGTCGTCGCCTCGGGCCATTTCTCCGTGCCCAACGTTCCCTATTTCGAGGGCTTTTCGACCTTCAACGGCCGTATCCTGCACAGCCACGATTTCCGCGACGCCATGGAATTCAAGGGCAAGGACATTTTGATAATCGGCCGCTCCTATTCAGCCGAGGACATCGGCTCGCAATGCTACAAATACGGCGCCAGATCGATCACCTCCAGCTACCGCTCGAAGCCGATGGGCTTCAAATGGCCGGAGAACTGGAAGGAAGTGCCGCTTCTGCAGAAGGTCGTCGGCAAGACGGCGCATTTCAAGGACGGCAGCACCAAAGACGTCGACGCCATCATCCTGTGCACCGGCTACCTCCATTCCTTCCCGTTCCTCACCGAGGATTTGAAGCTGAAGACCGCCAACCGCATGTGGCCGGACGGGCTCTACGAGGGCGTCGTCTGGGAGAAAAACCCGAAGCTGTCCTATATCGGCATGCAGGACCAGTTCTACACCTTCAACATGTTCGACGCGCAGGCCTGGTTCGCCCGCGACGTCATCATGGGCCGCATCAATCTGCCCTCGGCCGAAGCCATGGCCGAGCACGGCCGGAAATGGCGGGCACGCGAGGAAACGCTTGAAGACGCCGAGCAGATGATCTGGTTCCAGGGCGACTACACCAGGGAGCTGATGGAGCAGACCGACTATCCCGGCTTCGATGTCGAGGCTGTCAATCAGACCTTCATGGAGTGGGAGCACCACAAGGCGCAAGACATTATGGGCTTCCGCGACCATGCCTACCGCTCGCTGATGACCGGCACGATGGCGCCGCTGCATCATACGCCCTGGCTGCAGGCGATGGACGATTCGATGGAAAGCTATCTCGAGATGAAGGGGGTGGCGGCGGAGTAGCAGTCCGAACGGCGATTGACTTGCCTCAGACAACTTCCCGCGCCGGGTCGGCCGCCAGCGCCAGGGAATTTGCGACGTGCTCGAGGTGCTCCTCGTCCAGAATGCTGGTCGCGACGCGGACAGCGTTCGTTTTTCCGGTCGAAAACTTCGCCCCGGCATGGACCGCGATGCCGTGGGCGGCCAGCGTGACCATCGCGTAAGGTTCCGAAGCAACAGGAATGAGGACGCTGAGACCGTGTCCGGCGTCGATATCGACATTGCGTTTGGCCAGTTCGCCGGCGAGCCGTTCGCGACGGCCACGGTATACCTCCTTCGCCTGCTCCACCAGGGCGGCCGTGGCCGGGTCTTGCAGCAGCCAGGCGGTGGCCGCCTGCAGGATGCGGCTGGTCCATCCCGAGCTGAAGCTGCGGTAGGACTGGATCTGCTCGACGATCGTCGCCGATCCGGACAGCACGGCGAGCCGCAAATCCGGGCCGTGGGTCTTGGAATAGGACAGGATATGGACGACGCGATCGGGAAAACGCCGGCCAAGCGAAATGCGCGGCGCCGAGGCAATATCGCCGACGCCGTCATCTTCGACAATCAGCACGTCGGTGCCGGCGAGCAGGTCGCCGATGACTTCCAGCCGCGCCGACGACATGCAGGCGCCGGTCACCGAATGGACGCGCGGCTGGAACAGGAACGCGACGGGCCGCTGCCGCAGAGCGTTGGCAAGTGCATCCGGCAAGGGACCGTCGCTGTCGCAGTCTACCGGGATGATCGGCACATCGAGATCCTCGAGGATGTCGAGCAGGCGAAGCGCCGTCGGGTTCTCGATGGCCACCGGCGCTCCCGGCGGGACCAGCGCATGCAGCAAGGTGTAGATGGCGTTGTAACCGCCATTGGTGGCCAGGAACGCGCCGGGATCGTACGGCCATGACGGGCGCACTGCCGCCTCCAGCTCGGGCAGGATGCGCACCCGCTCGTAGCTGTTGAGCTTTTCGGCGCGCGCGCCATGCGCCAGCGCGATGTCGAGCGGCGGCAAGAGCCTCACATCGGGCTCCGCGATCGCCAGGTTCAGAACATCCTGTCCGTAATTGCCGCCGCTCATGTGGCGCTCGGGCCGGGCGGCAAAGCGGTTGCCCATGATCCAGGTGCCGTTGCGTCCGCGGCCGCCGATGATCTTGTAGCGCCGCAACTCGCTCCACGCCTGCGAGACCGTCGCCGGGCTGACGCCAAGCACATAGGCCAGATCGCGCACCGGCGGAAGCTTTGCGCCGACAGGCAGCGCGCCGCTTCTGATCAGCGCTCCGGTCTCGCGCGCGATGCCGCGCATCGTGCGGTCGCCAAGGCGTTCAGCGAACCATCCTGCATCGAAATCCATCGGCACCCGCGACCATCAAAGCTAATGTTCAATAACGTAATAACATTTGATCGGCCAAAAATAAACATTTACCAATCGCCGGTCAAACATAGCTTTGAAGTTCATGCCGATGCCCGTCTCCATCACCATAGCCACCCGCGATTGGGACTATCTCACCCCTTTGGTGCTGGGTGACGTCGCTTCGAGCCGCTTGTCGGTGAAGGTTGACCGCGTCGCCACGCTCATTCCGGATCTCGGCACCGATCCGAACTACGATGCGGCGGAGGTCTCATTCAGCCGTTATGTGTCGGCCATGGCTTCGGGCAGGGATACGGTGGTTGGAACACCGTGCTTCATCATGCGCGGCTTTCGCCATCGCTGCATCATAACGGTCGAGGCCAGCCCGCTGGAACGGCTTTCCGACCTTGCCGGCAAACGCATCGGCGTGACCGGCTGGCGCGATTCCGGCAACACATGGACGCGCGCGGCACTTCGCCGGGCAGGCGTCGGCGTCGAGGATGCCTATTGGTTCGCCGGCAGGCTGACATCGGAGCACCCGATCGCCGATCGCCTCGACGGATTCGGCAGGCCGGGGCGCATCGAAGCAGCACCAGGCGAGCGCCCGATGATCGAGCTGCTGTCGCAAGGCGAGCTCGACGCCGTTTTCACGCCCTTCATGCCGGACGGCTTTTTCGGCCCGGCTTCCGGCTTCCGGCAAGTGCTGCGCGATTTTCGCGCGGCCGAACGCGCCTATTTCGCCGACGTCGGTTATGTCCCGGGCATGCATCTGGTCGCCGTCAAGGCCGCAGTGGCCAGGGAGCACCCCTGGCTGCCGCAGGAACTCGCCAGGCTGATCAACGAAAGCCAGCGCGTCTGGACGGCAAAGCGCCGAAAATATGCCGATACCTCGCCCTGGATCCTCGAGGAGCTGCTTCATGCGGGGCGCGACCTGCCTGCCTCCTGGAACGCCAGCGGCCTGCCGGCCAACCGGCGCATGATCGAGGATTTCGTCACCGAGCTCCATGCCCAGGGCATTCTGGCGGAACCGATTTCCGCCGAAGCCTTGTTTCCTTTCGAGGCCAGATCGCGGGCCACCGCAGCCTGACAACGTACAACGAAGAACACGAAGGAGAATGCCATGAGGACAATCAGCTTCATATTCGCCTCGCTCGTCACCATGCTGGCGCAGGCCAGCTTTGCCCAGGATATCCAGAAGCAATCGGTGAACGAGGATTTGCGGGCCCGGCTGCCGGAAGAGATCCGCACGGCGGGAAAGATCACAGCCGTCAACAACGGCTCGTTCCCGCCCTATGAGATCGTCACCGGCACCGAACTGTCGGGGGCGACCAGGGACATTTCCGACGCCATCGGCCAGCTGCTCGGTGTCGAGATCGATCATGCCTCGGTCGCCGGCCTGCCGGCTTTGCTGAGCGGCATCAATGCCGGCCGTTATCAGTTCGCGATGGGGCCTGTCGGCGACTATCCCGACCGGCAGAAATCCAACGACTTCATCGATTGGGTGCGCGAATACGTCGTCTTCGCCGTCGAGAAGGGCAACCCGCAAGGCATCACCTCGCTCGACACCGCGTGCGGCAAGCGCATCGCGGTCATGTCGGGTGGCTCGGCCGAAAAGGTCATCAAGCAGCAGGCGCAGAAATGCACCGAGGGGGGCAAGTCGGTCGTCGAGGTGCAATCCTTCACCGACCAGCCGAGCTCGATACTGGCCGTCCGGTCGAAACGCTCCGACGCATTCTTCTCCTCGCAGGCGCCGCTGACCTATTTCGTCGAGCAGGCGAAGGGCCAGCTGGAACTCGCCGGGATCGGCCAGGCCAACGGCTTCAAGGACATCTATCAAGGCGCCGTCGTCAAGAAGGGCTCTCCGCTGGGCGGCGTGCTGCTCGACGCGTTCAAGATCCTGATGAAGAACGGCACCTACGCCGCGGTCATGAAGAAGTGGGGTCTCGAGAAGAACATGATCGATGCGCCAGGCATCAACCAGGGCCAGTAGAGGCTGCCATGACCGACGCCACCGCTGCCTACGCGGCCGGGCCGCCGCGACGTCCCGACGACGCGCTGCGCGACGTCAAACGAGCCCACCGGCCGTTTCCGCTCGCCCGGCTGGCGCTCTGGGCGTTCACCGTCGCCGTGGCAGCCGGCTTCGCCTATATCGTTGCAGTCAACCCGAATTTCGGCTGGCCGGTGGTCGCCCAGTATTTCTTCGATCCGACGGTCATGCAGGGGCTTTCGGTGACGCTCGGCCTGACGGTCGTGGCAATGATCCTGGGCATCGTGCTCGGCCTGCTGCTCGCCATCGCGCGCATGTCGAGCGACAGGCTGGCATCCCTTCTCTCCGGCCTGTTCATCTGGTTCTTCCGGGGAACGCCGCTGCTGGTGCAATTGATCCTGTGGTACAACCTTTCGACGCTGTTTCCGCGCATTTCCATCGGCTTCGCCAGTTGGAACACCAACGACCTGATCACGCCGTTGACCGCCGCCGTTCTTGGTCTGGCGCTGAACGAGGCCGCCTACATGGCCGAGATCATCCGTGGCGGGCTGCTGTCGGTGGACAAGGGACAGGCCGAAACGGCTGAAGCCTTCGGCATGACCCGCGCGCGGGCCTTGCGGCGCATCATCATCCCGCAGGCGATGCGGTCGATCGTGCCGCCGACCGGCAATCAGCTGATCAGCATGATCAAGGCAACGTCGCTTGTCAGCGTCATCGCCATGGCCGACCTACTCTACTCGGTGCAGTCGATCTACAACCGCACCTTCGAAATCATTCCGCTGCTGATGGTTGCAGTGCTGTGGTACCTGCTGATCACCTCGGTCCTCAATGTCGCGCAAGGCGCGATCGAACGCCACTACAGCCGCGGCGATCGCGGTGCGAGCGAGAAGACGGCGACCGCCACCCTGGAGGCCGCCAATGAGCGCGCATGACACGCCCCTGGTCCGGGCGCGCAACGTTCACAAGGCCTTCGGCCCGCTCGAGGTGCTGAAGGGCATTGATCTGGACGTCGCGCCTGGCGAGGTGGTGGTCATTCTCGGACCGTCCGGCTCCGGAAAGTCGACCTTCCTGCGATGCATCAATCATCTCGAGGCGATCGACCAGGGGTCGATCGAGGTGGACGGCGAGCAGATCGGTTACCGGTTGCACGACGGCCGCCTCGACAAACTTTCCGACCGCGCGATCGCCGCGCAGCGGCGCAAGATCGGCATGGTGTTCCAGCAGTTCAATCTCTATCCGCACATGACGACCCTGCAGAACGTCATCGAGGCTCCGGTCGGCGTTCACCGGGAGAACCGCAAGGAGGCGATCGGCTACGCCCGCGAACTGCTGACCCGCGTCGGTCTTGCCGACAAGATCGACGCTTATCCGCGCCAGCTTTCAGGCGGCCAGCAGCAGCGCGTCGCCATCGCGCGTGCGCTCGCCATCCGCCCGAAATTGATGCTCTTCGACGAGCCGACCTCGGCGCTCGATCCGGAGCTGGTCGGCGAGGTGCTCGCCACCATCCGCGATCTCGCCAGGCAGGGCTTGACCATGATCGTGGTCACGCATGAGATCGGCTTCGCCCGCGAAGCGGCGGATCGGGTAGTGTTCATGGACGACGGTAATGTGATCGAGGCCGGGCCTCCGGACGAGGTTCTCGCCAAACCCAGGCACCCGCGCACGCGGGCTTTCTTGAGCCGTTTCATCTAAAAGCAAAGCCGGCGCGGCAACTGCTCGGCCGGCAAAGGACCTTCCATGCCAAAGAGCTCCAACCAGTTCGCCGATATTTCCGACTTCGCCGACAAGGCCGCCGAGCTTGCAGCGGCCCGCCAGCACCTGCACGCGCATCCCGAGCTTTCATTCCAGGAGCACGAAACGGCTGCATACGTTGCCGAACGGCTCGAAAGCTGGGGCTATGAGGTGACGCGCAATGTCGGCGGGCTCGGTGTCGTCGGTCGCCTGCGCCAGGGCAGCGGCCGCAGCATCGCCATCCGTGCCGACATGGACGCCCTGCCGATCACCGAAGCTACCAATCTCCCTTATGGCAGCCAGGCCAGCGGCAAGATGCACGCCTGCGGTCATGACGGCCACACCACGATGCTGCTCGGCGCCGCCGAATACCTGGCGCGCACACGGCATTTCAACGGCACGGTGAACCTCATCTTCCAGCCGGCCGAGGAAGCCGGCAAGGGAAGCGGGGCGCAGGCGATGATCGCCGACGGCCTGTTCGAGCGCTTTCCCTGCGATGCGATATTCGGGCTGCACAACCACCCGGGCGCGCCGACGGGTTCGTTCCTGATGCGCGCCGGGCCGCTGATGGCGGCGAGCGATACCGTCACCATCAGGATCGCCGGGCGTGGCGGCCACGCCTCGCGTCCGCACCTGACGGTCGACCCGATCGTCGCTGCCGCCAACATCGTCATGACCCTGCAGACGGTTGTGTCGCGCAACGTCAACCCGATCGAGACCGCTGTCGTCACCGTCGGCACGATTCACGGAGGCACGGCCTCCAACGTCATTCCGGAACACGCCGAAATCACGTTGAGCGTCCGCTCCTTCTCGGCCGAGATCCGCGACACGCTCGAGCAGCGTATTCGCAATATCGCAGCACTTGTGGCGCAGGCGCATGGCGCAACGGTCGAGATCGATTACGAGCGCGGCTACCCGGTGGTGGTCAATTCCGAGCGCGAGACGTCCTTTGCGACAGACATCGCTGTCGAACTCGTCGGTCAGGACAAGGTGTCCGTCTGCCCGTTGATCCCCGGCAGCGAAGACTTTTCTTATTTCCTCGAACACAAACCCGGTTGCTTTCTGCGCCTCGGTAACGGCGAGGATTCAGCCATCCTGCACAGCTCGAAATATGATTTCAACGACGGCAATCTGACCGTCGGCGCAGCGCTCTGGGCTCGTTTGACCGAGAGATTCCTGGCCGCCTGATCCATGACTGCGGCTTGGATTGTCGATCGGCCGGTCGAGCATTATTGGGGCGACCGGCCGCGCGACGATGCTCAACGAATTCTCACGCATTCCCCTCTTCGAGTGCGATAAGAGCTTCGCTTTCAGACAAACAAAAAGTCACCCGTCGTCAGCGGGCTTGTAAAGTTTGCGAGAGTAACTTGATCGACTCCTGCGGTAATGATGGTGTCGGTTCCACTTTGCGCAATTGTGAGATCATCGAACGATTGCACGCCCTCCACGCCACTAAATACAATGGTGTCGTCTTGGGTCTGGCTGAAATCGTAGATGGTGTTTTGGGTTCCGACCGTCATTGAAACATCGTCCTTGAATATGAATTGATCTCTGCCGCCCTGAGCCAGTTCGCTCAGTTGCCCGTCACCCCACATGTCGTTGATGACGGTGCAGCCGGGTGCCGCGGTCCCGGCGTACAGGGTATCGTTTCCGCCCCTGGCCGAACCGGACATCTGCAGAGCGTCGCCGCACAGGAAATTACGGACCTGGCCGCTTCCGCTGTTGAGGCCACCGGTAAGAATATCGTTGCCGCCCGCGGCGGACCCGGACATAGCGAATGTGTCGCCATACAACTCGCTTTGAACATCAGGACCAGAGCTCTTATTGCCGCCGGTTAGGATATCATTGCCGCCCACAGCATTGCCGGCCATCGCGCCAGCGTCGCCATAGGCGAAATTATGGGTGCCTTGCAGCACGGCCACGTCATCGCCCCCGCTAGCAGAGTCGGACATGATGCCGGCCGCGTCACCATAGAAACTTATCACGAACCCACCCACGCTCGTGAAGGTGTCGTCGCCGCCTTTAGCAAAGTCGGACATATGTAGGCTCGCGTCGCCAAAGAAGGTTTTGGTCTGAATCGTGCCACCAAAGTCTGTGTAATGGTCGTCGCCACCCTGAGCATGGCCAGACATGCTGCGACCGGCATCACCGTAGAAAATAGTGTTGGCGTCACTAGCGCCATTGAAAGTGTCGTTGCCGCCCTTGCTGTAGTCCGACATATCGCCGCTGGTGTCCCCGTAGAAAGCGTTGCTGGAGTCGCTCCTGGCCGTGAAACGGTCGTCGCCACCTTGAGCATGGCCAGACATGTTGTTCCCGGCGTCGCCAAAGAAAATGCTGACGGCCACGCTGGTGCCCTCAAAGGTGTCATTGCCACCCTTGCTGTGGTCGGACATATCGACGCCGGCGTCACCGTAGAAAGTGTTGAAGGAGTTGGGAAAGGCCGTGAAACGGTCGTCGCCGCCCTGAGCATGGCCGATCATGTTGCCGCCGGCGTCGCCGAAGAAAATGTTGCTGGCTTGCGCGGCGCCCGTGAAAGTGTCGTTGCCGCCCTTGCTGTGGTCCGACATATCGTCGCCCGCGTCACCGTAAGCAGTGGTGGTGGAGGAGCTCGACACCGTGAAGGTGTCGTCACCGCCCCGAGCAAAATTGAACAAGCTCCGAGCCGCGTCGCCGTAGAAGGTGTAAGTCGACGGTGCGGTTTCCGTAAAGGTGTCGTTGCCGCCTCTTGAGAAATCGAGCAGGCTGCCGCCAGCGTCGCCGGTCAAGATATTCGTATTCGGATCGCCTGTGAGGGCGTCATCGATACCCCGCTGATGATCTGCCAGATCACCGGTAGTAAAGGGAACGCGTTTAGACATTTATCCGCTCTCCTGTTGAGCCTACCCGTCCCATGGCAGCCGTACGATGTGAGGCAAAAACGAGCAATAATCCCGAATGGCTATGTCTTTAGGCGTAGGGATCGGTGCCTCGTTGACGGCGCGCTTGGCGGCAGCTTCCTGAGGCCGTCCTATTCCGGACTATCCCAGCCTTGCCCGAGCCTTCGCCGTCCAGGCGTTGAACAGCCGGTCTGCGACGATGCCGATGAAGGCGATGGCTAGGCCGGCGACGATGCCGCGACCGGAATCGGCCTTGGACAGGGCGATGAACACCTCCTGGCCGAGATCGCGCGTGCCGACCATGGCGCAGATGATGATCATCGCCAGCGCCATTAGGATGGTCTGGTTGACGCCGAGCATGATCTCGGGCAACGCCAGCGGCAGCTGCACGCGAAAGAAGGTCTGGCGCCTGGTGCAGCCCGAAACCTTCGCCGCCTCGATCAGCGCCGGCGGCACCTGTCGAATGCCGTGATTGGTGTAGCGGATGGCCGGCACCACGGCGAACGCGACGGTGGCGATCATCGCGGTGACGTCGCCGACCCTGAACAGCATGACCACCGGAATGATGAAGCAGAACGACGGCAGCACCTGCAGCGTGTCGATGACCGGCGTGACGGTCTTTTCGAAGCGGTCGCTGCGCGATGCCATCAGCCCAATCGGGATGCCGATCAGGCAGGCGATAAAGGCCGAGATTCCGCACAAATAGACGGTCGCCATGGTCTTTTCCCAAAGTCCGGTGACGGCGCAGAACGCTGTCAAAGCCGCGACCAGGGCGGCGAGGCGCAAGCCGCCGAGCTGGTAGCCGGCAAGGCCGAGGAGACACACCGCGCCCAGCCACGGAAAACCCTCGCAGAAGGCGCGCACCGGGTTCAGCACGTTGAGGATAAGCGCCACGCGGAACGCTTCGATCGTGTCGAAGAAGTTGATGGTGATCCAGTTCACCGCCGCCTTCCACAAAGGCGCGGTGGTGAAGGTGATCGCCTTCGGCACCGCGGCGAACGCCGGCACGAACAGGCCGAGCAGCGTGGCGACGGCGAGGATGGCAACGGCCAGCGTCAGATTGGGATAGCGCCGCCAGAAACTGGTGCTGGCCTGGTGGCGGACATTGCCCTTGGCGTGATTGTGCGCGATCGCCTGGCTCAGCCGGTCGAGTGCAATTGCCAGTGCGACGATGGCGAGGCCAGCTTCCATCGCCTCGCCGACCTTGAGCGCGCGCAACGCCAAAAGCACGTCATAGCCGAGCCCACCGGCACCGATCATCGAGGCGATGATCACCATATTGAGCGCCAGCATGATGACCTGGTTGACGCCGACCATCAATGTCGGCCGCGCCGACGGCAACAGCACCCGCCACAGCTTCTGCCGTGCCGTGCAGCCGGCCATCTCGCTGAAATCGTCGATCTCTGACGGCACCCGCGACAGGCCGAGCATCGTCGCCCGCACCATTGGCGGCGTCGCGAAAATTGCCGTCGCGATCATTGCCGAGACCGGGCTGTTGCCGAACAGAAGCAGCATCGGGATCAGATAGGCGAAGGTCGGGATCGTCTGCATCAGATCGAGGGCAGGGGAGATCAACAACCTCTCCGCCCAAGGCTTGCGCCATGCCCAGATGCCGGCGAACAGCCCGGTGACAATGCAAAACGGCACGGCGATCGAGATCAAGCCCAGCGTCAGCATGGCGCTGGTCCACTGCCCGAACAGCGCGATGTAGAGAAAACAGCCGCCGGCCAGCGCACCCAGCTTCCAGCCGCCGGCGGCGCGTCCGGCAAGGTAGGCGGCAGCGCAGACGCCGACCCAGGACAGGCGCGGCAAGACGATCATATCCGCGCCATGGCCGATCTTGAAATTCTTGGCCAGAAGACCGAGCGCGAAATCGAGCGGCACGCCAAGCACCGCGGTGATCGAGCGGGTCAGCCAGGAGAAGTTCGACTTCACCCAGTTCATCAGCGCACCGACCCAGTCAGCGACAGGAACGATCGCGCCGGCCGGGTAATTGACCGCCCAAGGCAGGCTTTCCTGCAGCAGGAAGACAATAAGCACGGCGGCGAGCGCACAGGCCCAGATCGCCAGCCAGGTTTGAACCGGCCGGGCCCTCGCTGCGCTGGCGCTTGCCATGACGGTCATCCGCCGGCCCCACGACGCTCGATGCCGGCGAGAAGATCGATCACCGCCTGCGGCGTGACTAAGCCGATCGGCTTGCCGGTGCCGTTGACCACCGCGAAGGGCTTGCCGGCAGAGACGATATCTGCCGAAAAACTTGATATCTTGGCATCGGGCGCGACCGTGCCGCCGTACTCGGCGCCGTCGCAGGCGCGCATCAGGCGGCGCGCCGAGATCACCTTGGCGCGATCGACATCGCGGGTGAATTCGGCGACATAGTCGGTCGCCGGGTTGACCACCAGCTCTTCCGGCGTGCCGATCTGGATGACCTCGCCGTCCTTCATGATGGCGATCCGGTCGGCCAGCCGGATGGCCTCGTCGAAATCATGGGTGATGAAGACGATGGTCTTGTGCAGCATGGTCTGCAGCCGCATCAGCTCGTCCTGCATCTCACGGCGGATCAGCGGATCGAGAGCCGAGAACGGCTCGTCGAGGAACCAGATTTCCGGCTTCGTGGCGAGGCTGCGGGCGATGCCGACACGCTGCTGCTGTCCGCCGGAAAGCTCGCGCGGATAGAAATGCTCGCGGCCGCGCAAGCCAACCAGCTCGATCACTTCCCGCGCGCGCGCCTCGCGCGTCGGCCGGTCCTGCCCTTGGATGCCGAGGGGGAAGGCAATGTTCTCCAGTACGTTGAGATGCGGCAGCAAGGCAAAATTCTGGAACACCATGCCCATGCGATGGCGTCGCAGCTCGATCAGCGCGGCATCGGAAATCTTGAGCAGGTCCTTGCCTTCAAACTCGACCTTGCCGTGGGTCGGCTCGATCAGCCGTGACATGCAGCGCACCAGCGTCGACTTGCCTGACCCCGAAAGTCCCATGATGATGAAGATCTCGCCCTGGCGGATTTCGAGATCGACGGCGCGCACCGCGCCAACCAGTCCGGCCGCGGCGATGTCCGCCAGGCTGGCCTTGCCGTCGCGCCGGCGGATGAAATTGGCCGCGTCCGCCCCGAACAGCTTCCAGACATTGCGACAGCCAAGCTTTATCGGGCGGGCATCCTTGCCCGTTGCTTTCACCGCCTGTTCAATCGTATCGCTCATGCAATCGTCCTTCTGGAATAGGGGATCGAGACCCGGCCCTGACTGGCCGGGTCGTCGCGTTTCCAGTCAGACGGTCACTCGGCCCAGGCTTTCCAGTCGGCTTCGTGGGCGGCGATCCAGGCGGCGGCGACGTCTTCCGGCGTCTTGCCTTCGAGATCGATCTCGCCGCTCATCTTGTTGAGCTCGTCGGTATCGACCGTGTAGTTTTTCGCGACCTTGTAGGCGACCGGCCATTTGTCCTTCATGCCGGCCCAGGAATATTTCCAGATCTCGCCGTGCGGCTTGCCGCAGTCATATTTCGCGTCGGGGTTCACACCCCATTTCGGGTCGGTGTAGCACTCGGTCGTATAGTCGGGGAATTCGACCCATTCGCCCTTGTATTTGGCCGGCGCCCAATGCGGCGAATAGATCCACAGCATGATCGGCGCCTTGCGCTGATAGGCCGAGTCCAGTTCGGCGAACATCGCCGCGTCGGTGCCGGCATGGATGACGGTGAAGGGCAGTTTCAGCGCCTCGACGCGTTCGTCGTCAAAACCTTCCCATGTCACGGGTCCGCCGAGATAACGCCCCTTCGGCGCGGTTTCGGCCGTCGAGAAGGCCTCGGCGCATTTCGGGTCTTTCAGCGCTTCCCAGTTCGGCAGGCCGGGGCATTTCTCTTTCATATATTCGGGAAACCACCATTCTTCCTTGGCCTTTGGTCCGAGCTTGCCGAGGCGTTCGGTCTGGCCCGTCGCGTCCGAGGCCTTCATCGCCTCGCCGGCCGTCGTGTCCCAGAATTCCAGGCCGACATCGATGTCGCCATTGGTCAGGCCGGTGGTCAGGCTGGAGAGATAGTCGGCGGTCGGATACTCGACGGTATAGCCGAGCTTTTCGAGGATGCCGCCGAGGATCTTGGCGTTCAGATTGACGCTGGTCCAATCGAACAGCGCGATCTTGATCGGGTCGTTGGATTCCGGCGCCGCCGCATAGGCCGAAGATGTCAGTGCGGCTGCGGCAAGTGTTAAGGCTCCCATTGAGAAATTCGAAATCATGCTCCGAAGTGACATGCTTGTTCTCCTGTCAAGCTCTGGTGGAAATTATCGTTAGTTCCCTTCTTGCGTCTTTTTTTGATTGTGTTGGAAAAGCTGGTCGTTGCGCAAGGCCGTAGGCGCCACAATGCTGCCGAAGCGGATGCCGGCGCAAACGGGGTGGTGCCCAAATTGGTGAAGATGTGGCGGGACCGGCCGCGTCATGACTGCCGAAGGATTGCTGCCAAAGCAGTCATCCACGGATCGATCGCCGGTCTTGAGGGGCAAACCATCAAAGTCCCATGATCTCGGCTGTTGGCTCCGCAACTCGCCCAGAGCCACTTTCATGAGATGAAATTATATATACCAACGGTCATGTCGCGCAACGAATAACGCCGGTGCCAATTTCACGGCCCGTCTTTTTACATGGACCCGCAGATCGGTTCGAAAAAAGCCAAGGTTGCCGATCATCCCGTATGCGAGCCGCAAGATAGGGTACCGATACAATGCAGCAGACCTCTTCCTTGAACAGACTGCGCATCGCCGTGCTCTTTGGCGGACGTTCCGCCGAGCATGACGTTTCGGCGCTTTCAGCAACCAATGTCATGCGTGCGCTGCTGCCCGCCAAATACGATGCCGTCCCAATCTTCGTCACGCGCGAAGGACAGTGGCTGCTGAGCAGCTTCCAGGATGGTACGCTCGCAAAGCCTGCGGGCGGTTTGGAAGTTTGCCTGGTTCCGGGCGGGCACGGACGGATGATGGCGATCCCGGCCGACGGCACGCCCTATGACCTGCCGAAGATCGACATCCTGTTTCCCGTACTGCACGGCCCTCATGGCGAAGACGGCTCGGTACAGGGGGTGGCCGAGGTGGCTCGGGTGCCGCTCGCCGGCTGCGGCATCCTGGGTTCGGCAACCGCGCTGGACAAGGACATCGCCAAACGGCTCCTGGAAGCGGCGGGGCTGCCAATCGCGCGCTCAGTGACGATCCATGAAGGTGCGGCGCCCGCCCTCGCCACACTGGAAGGCGAGCTCGGCCTGCCGTTCTTCATCAAACCGGCGCGTCAGGGATCGTCTGTCGGCGTCGGAAAAGTCCATGCCAGCCAGGAATTCGATGGAGCGCTTGCTGAAGCCTTCCGGCACGATTGCAAGCTGTTGGCCGAGGAATTCGTTCGTGGGCGCGAGATCGAGTGTAGCGTGCTGGAGTATCCGGCAGGCGACCTGTTCGTCTCGCGGCCGGGCGAGATCGTGCCGGCTGAAAGCCACGATTTCTATAGCTACGATGCCAAATACATCGACGAGAACGGCGCGGCGCTAACAGTGCCGGCCGAACTGCCGCCGGAGGTCGAGGCAGCCATGCGGGCCGTGGCCGCAAGGGCTTTCAGAGCCGTCGGCTGTGACGGGATGGCCCGCGTCGACTTTTTCCTGACGCCGGACATGCAATTCCTGGTCAATGAAATCAACACCATGCCCGGCTTCACCGATATCAGCATGTATTCCAAGGCAATGGCGGCGAGCGGCGTCAGCTATTCCGAAATCATCGACCGGCTCGTGGAGCATGGATTGGCTCGGGCCGCCCGAGCAGCCTGAACGCAGCGACGGGGCTTTCATATCCCAGCGGATGGTGCGTTGGCGTGCGTCGTTTCTCACGACATGATCAGGCCGCCATCGACATTGATGGTCTGGCCGGTGATGTAGGCCGCATCGTCGCTGGCGAGAAAGCTGACCAGGCCGGAGACGTCCTCGCCGCTGCCGGCGCGGCCCATCGGGATGTTCTTCACCCATTCGGCCATCAGCTCGCCGGGCTTGTACTCGCCCATCAACTTTCCCCATGCGGCGTCGTTATAGGCCCACATATCGGTGTCGATGATCCCGGGGCAGATCGCGTTGACGGTGATCTTCTCCTTCGCCACTTCCTTGGCCAGGCTCTGGGTGATGCCGACGACGCCGAATTTCGACGCCGCATAATGTGGCGTGTAGATAAAGCCCTGCCGCGCCTGGCCGGATGCGGTGTTGATCAGCCGGCCGCCATCGCCATGCTTGCGGATGCGCGCGATCGCCTCCTGGCAGCACAGGAACACGCCCTTGGTGTTGACCGCCATCACCTTGTCCCATTCGGCCTCGGTCATAGCCTCTATCCTGGCGATTGTGATGACACCGGCATTCTGTACGGAGATGTCGACGCGGCCGAACTGTTGCTCGGCCAGGTCATAGAGGGCGATGACTTCGTCCTTCTTCGTCACATCCATGCGCAGCGATGCGACCCTGGCGCCCATAGCCTTGAGATCGGCGGCGACCTCTTCGACGCGCGCGTCGATGGCGCTGACGACGACCGCGGCACCTTCCGCCGCGAAGCGCCTGGCCATTGCCGCACCAATGCCGCCGCTGGCGCCGGTGATGACCGCCGTTTTTCCTAGGAATCGCTTCTGCATGTTTTCTCCTACCAGCAGACGAAGCCGCCATCGACGATCAGGTCGATGCCGGTGACGAAACTCGAGGCGCGGCTGGCCAGGAACACGGTCGGGCCGACCATCTCTTCCGGCGCCGCCATGCGGCCCATCGGCGTGTCGCGCTCAAAGATCCTGACCTGGTCGGCGACCTCCGGCCGCTTGTTCATCGGCGTCAGCGTGTAGCCGGGGCTGACGACATTGACGCGCAGGCCGCGATCGGCCCATTCCATGGCGAGGCTCTTCGACATGTGGATCACCGCGGCCTTCGACGAATTGTAATGCGCCTGGGTCAGACCGCGATTGACGATCGAGCCCGACATCGACGCGATGTTGATGATCGAGCCCTTGCGTCGCGTCAGCATGGCGCGGGCCTCGGCCTGGCAGGACAGGAACACGCCGCTGACGTTGACGTCATAGAGCTTCTGCCATTTCTCCAGCGACAGCGTCTCTGCCGGCTCAGCTCCGGCGACGCCGGCATTGTTGACGGCGATGGTCAACGCGCCGAGTTCCATCTCCGTACACTCGATCGCGGCCGCGAGATCGGCCTCTGAAGTCACCGTGCCGGTCAGCACCAGCGCCTTGCGGCCGAGTGCCGTGATCCGGTGCGCGGTCTCCTCCAGCCCGCCTTTCGAGGCATGGCCGAAGCAGGCTATGTCGGCGCCGGCCTCGGCCAGCCCAATGGCGATTGCCTGCCCGATGCCGCTGCCGGCGCCTGTCACAAGTGCCACGTCACCATGAAGGTCGAATAATTTCATCGTCGGTCCCTCTGCTCCAACCGCCGTCCTCCGGAAATAAAGGGGCGCCAACTCTGTTGCTGGCGCCCCGCGCGGTCTGGTGCCCGGGAGGATACCACCTGCTGCGCTTTGTTTCGATGGGCGTCCTAGCTCGTGGCTAGTTCCATCACGGCGATATTGCTTGCTTCGCTGCGGTCGAGAATGCCGCGTTGCCGGCCGCGGCTCAGCACCAGCACGCGATGCGACAGGCCGAGAACTTCCTCGAGGTCGGAGCTCACCACCACCACCGCCATGCCGGAGCGGGCAAGGTCGGCGATGACATCATAGATCGCGGCGCGTGCACCGACGTCGATGCCGCGCGTCGGCTCGTCCAGGATGAATACCTTGGGCGGGCGCGACACCCATTTGGCGATGATCACTTTCTGCTGGTTGCCGCCGGAGAGCTTGCTGACCGCCTGGTTCGGCCGGCCCTTGACGCCGAGCCGGCGAATGCCGGCCTCGGCGAATTTCTGCACCGCCTTCGGGAACACCCAGCCATTCGGCGCGACATGGTCGAAATTGCCGATCGCCAGGTTCTCGCCGATCGTCTGGTCGAGCACCACGCCCTGCGCCTTGCGGTCTTCCGGTACCAGGACGACGCCGGCCTTGATCGCCGCCGCCGGGCCATTGAGATGCACCGGCTTGCCGGCGACGCGCACCGATCCCGATGAGATCGGATCGGCACCGGCGATCGCCCGCACCAGCTCCGTGCGTCCGGCGCCGATCAGCCCGGCAATGCCGAGGATTTCGCCGGCCCGCACTGAAAAGCTGACATTTTGAAAGCTGCGTTCCGGCGAGGACAGGTTCTCGACCTCGAGCAGCGTGTCGTTGCCCGGCGCCGATATCGTAGGGAACATCCGCTCGACACTGCGGCCGACCATTTGTTCGACGACGGTGCGCACCGGAATGTCGGCGCGCTCGTGCCGGGCGACGATGCGCCCGTCGCGCATCACCACCACGCGATCGGCGATCTGGGCGATCTCGTCCAGCCGGTGGCTGATATAGATGAAGGACATGCCTTCCGCCTTGAGCTTGCGGATCTGCTGGAACAGGAGCTCCGTTTCCTCGCCGCCAAGGGCGGCCGTCGGTTCGTCGAAGATCAGCAGCTCGGCATTGAGCGTCAGCGCCTTGGCGATCTCGACCTGCTGCTGGGCGGCGATACGCAGCGTGCGCACCTTGCGCTCGGGCGAGACATCGAGGCCGAGGCGCTTCAACTGGGCCGATGCCCGTGCATTCATTGCCGCGCGGTCGATGCGGCCGCCACGCATCGGCAGGCGGCCGACATAGACGTTTTCGGCGACCGACAGATCGGGCAAGAGCTTCAGCTCCTGGTGGATCATGCCGATGCCGGCGTCGATCGCCGCGGCAGGATTGGCGGGGGAATAAGGGTTCCCCCGCCAGGTGATGGTGCCAGCATCGGGTTTGGTCGAGCCGGCGATGATGTTCGAGACGGTGGACTTGCCGGCGCCGTTTTCGCCAAGCAGCGCCACGACCTCGCCCGGCCGCACCTCGAAGCTCGCATCGGCCAGGACCTGCACCGGCCCGTAGCTTTTGCAGAGGCCGCTGACGACGAGCCCGTTATTGGGGCTGTGCGTGTGGCGAGGATCGGTGGACATCGTTGCGCTCGTCGACTGCCGGACTGGTCTCAATCAGGGATGCTTGGCGATGAACTGCTCGACATTGTCCTTGGTGGTCAGCGTCGCATCCTGCAGCTGTTCGGCGGGAATGGTCTCGCCGGCCACCAGCTTGATTGCTGCGTCGACGGCGAGCCGGCCCATGCCCTGGGTTTGCTGCGTCGCGGTCACGTCGAAGACGCCGTCCTTCAGTGCCTTGAGCGCCGCCACATCGCCGTCGAAGCCGGCAACCCAGACCTTATGGCCGGGATTGGCGACCTTGACCGCCTGCGCCGCACCGAGCGCCAGCGCATCGGCCTGGCCGATGACGATCGACACATCTGGATGCGACTGCAACAGATCCTGCGTCAGCTTGAAGCCTTCGTCCTGATGCCAGCCTTCGCTCCACAATTCGCCGACCACCTTAATGTCGGGATAGCCTTTCAGCGCTTCGCCGCAGCCCTTCGAGCGGTCGACCTCGGGCGTCGTGCCCTTCTGGCCGTGGATGATGATCAGCTCGCCCTTGCCGCCGGCCTGCTTGGCGATGTAGTCGCAAACCGCCTTGGCCGATGCCACGCTGTTGGTTGCGATGAAGGTATCGCCGGGCGCGCCATCGGCGTTGCGGTCGACATTGACGACTGGGATGCCGGCAGCCTTGGCGGTCTTGGTCGGCACGGTGGCGGCGGTGGCGCCGGCTGGAATATAGATCAGCGCATCGATGTTCTGCGTGATCAGGTCCTGCACCTGGCTGACCTGGGTCGCCGAATCGCCCTTGGCGTCGACGGTAACGACCTCGATGCCCTTTTCCTTGCCGTAGGCTTCGACGGACTGCTTGATCTGGTTGAAGAAGTCGGCCTGCAGATTGGCGACGGCGAGGCCGAGCTTTTTGGCCTCCTTGGCCGAGGCCATGTCGGACAGGCCAAGCAGCGGGATGACGGCCGCGGCGGCAAGCAGCAATGAACGTTTGGTCAGCATGTTTATTCCTCCGTTGATGTTCAATCTGTCCTGCCCGCGCATCGCGGCGCCCCTTGGCCGAACAACTCCCAGTTTCGGATCACCGATCCGTTTTCGCCCGAATATCGGGGCGAATCTCATTGAGCCCCATTCTTCATTGTGCTCGGCGCCGCCACGTGTCGGTGGCCACCGCCAGCGCGATCACCACGCCGATAACCACTTGCTGGATGAAGGGCGAGACACCGAGCAGGTTCAGCCCGTTGCGCAGCACGCCGATGATGAGGACGCCGATGGCTGTGCCGCCGATCGAACCGACGCCGCCCGACAGGCTGGCGCCGCCGATCACCACCGCCGCGATGGTGTCGAGTTCGTAGCCAAGGCCGGAGCTCGGCTGGACGGAATCGAGCCGGGCGGCAAGCACGATGCCGGCGAGACCGGCCAGCACGGCGCAGATCGCATAGACCCAGTTTGTCAGCGACTTGACTGGTATGCCGGACAGCCGGGCGACTTCGGCGCTGCCGCCGATTGCGTACAGGCTACGGCCGGTAGCGCGATAATTCAGGAAGATCGCGAAAATGACCGCAAGCACGATCATCAGCCCGACGGTGACCGAGAGGAAGCCGAAATGGCGGATTATCGACAGGCTGGTGAACCAGTCGGGAAAGCCGACGATCTGCGAGCCGTCGGTGATCATGTTGGCGAGGCCGCGCGCCACCGACATCATCGCCAACGTGGCGATGAAGGGCGGCAGCTTGGTGACCGTCACCAGCAGGCCCGAAACCAGGCCGCAAAGACCGGCGACGACGAGGGCCGCGGCGATGCCGGCGGGCAGGCCGAGATTGAGATAGTCCGGATGGGCGACGAAGCCCATCACCATGGAAGCCAGCGCCAGCACCGAGCCGACGGACAGGTCGATGCCGCCGATCAGGATGACCAGCGTCATGCCGATCGCCATGATGCCGAGCACGGTGACCTGGTCGAGCACGTTGAGGATGTTGCGGATTGTCAGGAACGTGTCGGTGGTCAGCGAGAGCGCCAGGCACAGCAGAACCAGCCCGATCAGCGGACCCATGGTTCCGGCAAAGACAGCCGAAAACCTTGCGCCCGCCGTAGCCTGCGCGCCAGAGCCTGCCTTCAACTCGCCTGCCTTCAAATTGCTTGCGTCGTTGCTCACAGCCACTTTGTCTCCTCCACAGCAATCCGGCGCTGCATCACCGGGCCACTTTGCTCACCAGGCCCCTCCCTGTGAACAATTTATCTTTAACATGCAATTTTGTTCAGCTAAACTGTTCGTCGGAAAATTGTCAAGGCCTGCCGCTTCATTCGACGACGGGTTTGCGCTGTCCGCCGGTTTGCCTTACGCACGGTCTCCGAAATCTTGGGCATTTCGAAGTCGCCGGATTGGAATATCATGAGCAGAGCCGGCGGCTGCGGCAAGGCAAACAGATGACGATCGTTGAGAACGAAAAAGCCTCGCGCTTCCCCGACGCCGAACTGAAGGCCCGCGCCGCCTGGCACTATTACGTCGAGGGTCTTACACAGGAGCGGATTTCCGAAATTCTCGGCGTCGGCCGCATCAAGGTGCATCGCATTCTCTCCGCGGCCCGCGAAGAGGGTGTCGTCCAGTTTCGCATCCGCGACAGCGTCGTCGAATGCGTGATTTTGGAGGAAAGCCTCAAGCAGCGGTTCGGGCTCAGCCAGGCTGTTGTCGTGCCGTCGGCGGCCGACCGAAGCAACGCGCCGCTGATGATCGGCCACGCCGCCGCCGCCTACCTGGCCGACCATGTGAATGCCGGCGATGTCATCGCACTGGGCTGGGGGCGGACACTGAAATTTGCCATCAATGAATTGCCGCGGCGGCCCATCGCCAGGACGACGGTGGTTTCGATGCTTGGCGGCCTCACGCATGCCCAGCCGCTCAACCCGACAGAAAGTGCCTGGGATTTCGCCGAAAAGATCGGTGCGGAGTGCTTCCTGCTGCCGGTGCCGGTCTATGCCGACAGGCCGGAGCAGCGCGACGCTTTCATGAGCCAGCGCAGCGTTCAGGACGTCGTCTTCCGCGCACGCCGGGCAAACATCGCCGTGCTCAGCGTCGGCTCGTTTTCCAACGACAGCCCGATCGCCAATTACGGCTTCATCAAGCCAAGCGAACTCGAGGAACTGCAGGCGGCCGGTGCCGTCGGCGATATTCTGTGTCATTTCATCGACGCCGAGGGCCGCCCGGTCGACCACGAGGTCAACCGCCGCGTCTGCGCCTATCCGCTGCAGGATCTGTCGGATATCCCGAGCATCATCCTGGTGTCGGGAGGCAGCGAGAAGGTAGCGGTAATGCGGGCTGCGCTCGCCAACACCAAGGTATCGGTTCTGATCACCGACGAAGACGCGGCCAAGGGCCTGCTCAACCGCTAGATTTCGCCGAGAGCGCTGAGGCGGGTGTGGATGTCGCGCGTCACCTGATAAAGGTCGCGGTAGATTTCCTTGCGGCTGCGATAGGCGGCGACAAGCCCGTCGACCGGATCGACATGCCTGGTGGGAGCGGCAGCCATTGCCTGCGCGGCGGCTTCCGGCGAGGCAAACCAGCCGACAGCCGCTGCCGCCAGCATGGCAGCGCCGAGTGCGGCGGCTTCGTTGACCGGCGAAACCGAGAGCGGCCGCTCGAGCACGCTTGCCATGATCTGCATGAGCAGCGCGCAATTGGTGCCGCCGCCGGCGGCAATCATCGCGGCCGGTCCGCCGGCCTGGGCTTCCATGGCCTCGGTGGCGACGGCCTGCTCGAAGGCGATGCCTTCCAGGACAGCGCGGAAGAGATGCTCCGGCCGGTGATCCAGCGACAGGCCGACAATGGCGCCGCGCGCCGCACCGTCCCAATACGGGCTCATGACGCCGGCCCAATAGGGCATGATGAGCAGGCCCTCGCTGCCCGCGGCAACATCCAGCGCCACTTTCTCCAGCGCTGCCGCCGAGGGCGAACCGGTGGTTCGCACGATCCAGTCGACCAGCTGCATGCCCGAGCGCAGCACGGTCTCCAGCATGAAACCGGAGCCGGTCGGCGAAACCAGCGTGCGAAACGCGTCCGAGGTTTTCACCTTGCCGGAATAGCAGCCGCTGACCACGCCGGAGCCGAGCGAGAGATAGCTCTTGTCCTCGCCGTAGACGCCCATGCCGAGGCCCATCGCCTGGCCGTCCCCAGCGCCGGCAACGACCGGCGTGCCGGCCCTCAGGCCGGTCAGCTGCGCTATGCTTGCGGAAAGACTGCCGCAGACCACGCCTGGCGCGACCAGCTCGGGCAATTGCTCCATCTGCAGTCCGGCGGCCGCAACGAGGCGGGGATGCCAGGTACCTTTCTCGACGTCGAGCAGCCCGAGCGGATCCGCACTTGCGGTGCTGGTGACCAATCGCCCGGTCAGCCGCTGGACGAAGAAACCGTGCACGTCGACCAGTGCCGCTGCCTGGCGAAGCACTTGCGGCTGGTGCTCGGCAAGCCAGGCAATGGCGTAGAGCGCCGGCGTCGGGTCCGGCGGCTTGCCGCTCCAGTCGCGGATCGCCTCGCGGCCGAGTTCGGCCGAAAGCCTGATAACCTGCGGCCGGGCGCGTTCGTCGAGCCACAGGATCGCCGGCATGAGTGCTTTGCCGGCGCTGTCCACCAGCGTGAAGGTCTCTCGCTGGTGAGCGATGCAGATCGCCGCCACCCGCGTAGTGCCGACGGCCTCGGTGACCTGCTTCAATGCGCCAAGCAGCGCCGTCCACCATTGTTCGGCCTCCTGCTCGAAATGGCGGGGCTTCGGATTTGAAAGCGGATAGGTCTCGCGCGCCTGGAACAGCTCCTCGCCGGCGCGGGTGAAGGCAATCGCCTTCACGGCCGTGGTCGAGGCGTCGATCCCGATTACGACATCGTCCATCAGGCGGAGATCCGGCGGGGTCAGGCTGCGTTTGTAACGAACCGTCCGTCCGACTGGTCGAGACGGCGGCGGATCTGGGTTATCACCATCGAATCGTCGGGTACACAATTTTCATAGGTCAGGAAGTCGCCGGTCTTGAGCGGCTTGACCACCTTGGCGCGTTCGGCAAGGCCGAGCGGCAGGGCGCCACGGGCGCGCGCATCCCCCCAGGTCATGGCGAAGCCGCGATAGTCGTTCTCGCCGATCATGCCGAGCGACTGGCCAACGCCAAGATCGCTCTTGGCGACCGCGACCGCCTCGGCCACAGGATGGTCGAGCGGCTCCATGTCGGCCCGCTTGTAGACCACGGCGCGCGCCGCCGACAGCGGCACTTCCAGGCTGGTCAGATGATAGGGCCGGAAGATCGTGAAATAGGGGCCCTTGCCGACCTTGAGGTCGATCATGCGCTCCAGCACACGCGGATGCCGGGTCTCGATGATGCAGAACACGCCGGGCGCCACACCCTTGCCGATCGAGTAATCGACCACGCCCTTGCGATGCAGCACGCCGCCATCCTCGCGCGGGCAAAGCACGCTGGCCAACTCCTCCAGCGTCGCGGTCGGGCCGTGCATGCCCGGCACATCGGGCACCAGCCCGGTCGCATTGGCGATCGCCACCATCTCGATCGCCGTCTTCGAGCCGTCGACGAATTCGACCAGCATGCGCGCATTCATGTTGCGCTCGGCCGCCTCCTTCTCGTAGTCGGCCGGCATGGCGTCGATCTTCAGCGGATTGTTCTTGCCCTTGCCGGCGGCGATGATGTTGAAGCCGAGGCTCTTGGCAAAGCCGATGATCTCCAGCGTGCAGGCCGGCTCGTCGCCGGCCGCACCGGTATATACGACGCCAGCCTTACGCGCTTCGTCCTTGAGGAAACGGCCGATGGTGATGTCGGCCTCGACATTGAGCATGACGATGTGCTTGCCGTTCTTCATCACTTCCAGCGCGAACAGCGTGCCGATATTGGGATTGCCCGTCGCGTCGATGATGACGTCGATCCGACCGGCCGCCGCCAGCGCATGCAAATCTTCGGTCACCGCGATCTTGCCGGCCTCGATGGCGCGGTCGATCGCGGCCGCATTGCCGGCCTGGACGATGTCGGAACGGTCATGGCCAGCGAGCAGCGCCGCGTCGATCGCTGCCTGCGGCCTGACTTCGGAAATGGCGCCGATCCGCATGCCCGGCATCAGCGCGACCTGGACGACGATGTCGGTGCCCATCTGTCCGGCGCCGGCAAGCCCGATGGTGATCGGCCCCTGCTGTTCAGCGCGCTGCAGAAGTTCCGCTGCAAATTGCGGATGGGACATGTCGCTTCCTCCAGTTCCTGACGCGCCGCAGCGTCCAAATCAACGTTTTGAACATTTCTATTTGCAAATGAAAAATATTTCAACCGGCAATTGGGCATTGTCGCTCTGCAATCGGCCGAAGACGATTGGATGAGCGGTCAATCCACACGGCCGTGCCTCCGCAGTCAGAAGGACGCGGCATATTCAGGTTGATTGTGTGCAGCCTTATTGCAGCTCAGCTGCCGATTTCGAAGAAGGGCGCACCAAGCAGGCCGGGAACGACATCGATGCCGAGGCCCGGCCCATCCGGAATGCCCATACGGCTTCCCGAAATCGGCGGCATGTTGGATGCGGTGCGCACCGTCACCCATTCGTGGAAGGCAATGGCGTGCAGCCGGCGCTCCTCCGGCGTCGACAGCGACAGATGCGCCATCGCCGATGTGTCGATCTCGGCGCCGCCAGTGTCTTCGACCGTGATCATGAAGCCGAGGTCGACGGCAAGGTCGCGGATCTGGCGCGTCTTGGTGACGCCGCCCAGCCGCGAGATCTTCAGCGTCAGCCCGTCGGCGGCGCCCTTGCGGTGGATATCGAGCATGTCGTCCAGCGAGGCGACGGATTCGTCGAGCACCATCGGCTTGTCGAGCGAGCGGCGCACCGACAGGCATTCGTCGATCGTCGTGCAGGGCTGCTCGAACGTATAGTCGATCTTGCGCGTCGCATCGGCGAACTGGCGCGCCTGGTAAGGCGTCCAACCGGCATTGGCGTCGCAGAAGATGACGGTGCCCTTCGGCACGGCGGCGGCAACGGCTGTGACGCGTTCGATATCGTCATGGACGTTGCCGCCGACCTTGACCTGCAGCCGGTGAAATCCTTCCCCGACGATGTGCTTGGCGAGCGCGGCCATCGCGTCGACCGTGCCGTGGGTGACGACCTTGTAGAGTTCCGCCGTCTCGCTCTCGCGGCCGCCAAGCAACGTGACCAGCGGCACGTCGGCGGCGCGCGCCGCGAGATCCGAGCACGCCATGTCGAGCGCGGACTTGACGTAGGGATGGCCCTTGAACACGGTATTCATCAGCCTGTTGATACTGGCAAGCCCGCGTGGGTCATGGCCAATGAGATGCGGCGCGATCTCGACGACGCCGGCGCGAGTACCCGCAGCGAAGGCAGGCGAATAGAAATTGCCAAGCGGCGCCATCTCGCCCCAGCCGGTGAGCCCGCTATCGGCGGTGACGGCGACGATCACCGCGTCGAACGCATCGGCGACGCGCCCCTTGGACATACGATAAGGCCCGTCAACGAAGGGCTGCACGACATGGTAGGCCTTGATGGTTTTGATCTGCACGTCTTCTGTCCGTTGTCTGTGTTCCGGGATGTCCGTCAAATTTGTCGGGCTCAGCCGCCTCTAGGTCGGCCGGCACGATCGGCGCCGGCGCCCTTTGAGCCGCGCTGTTCCAGCCCGCGCGCATAGGCGAGCAGTTCTTCGAAATCCAGGTCGATATGCTCCTTGGCGTGGCGCTGTGCGGCGCGCATGTCGCTGCCCTTGAGCAGCCGTACATAGGTCTCGTGAGCATCTTCGGCAGGCACCGGCTCGTTGCGCGCCCGCTGGTGCAACGCGAAATACATCTGCAGCCGGCTGGTCAGCCGTTGCCACGTTTCAAGCAGCACCGAATTGTCGGCCCATTCGTGGATCAGGCCATGCAGTTGCAGCGCTGTTTCGATCTGCCGCGTCGTGTCCAGTTCGCGCGTCGCCTGCTTCACCGCCGCATGACGCCGGTCGAGTTCGTCGAAGAAGCGCTGGTCGCGAAGCGGCCAGGTCCGCGCGATGGCGAACTCGTCGAGCACCTTGTTGAGCGAATAGGCGTCGTCGATGTCCTTGGCGGTGACGTCGATGACAAAGGTTCCGGCGTAGGGAATGCTGGTCAGGATGCCTTCCTGCACCAGCTCGCGCATCGCCTCGCGCAGCGGCGCGCGGCTCACCCGCATCTGCTCGGAAATCCTGAGTTCGTTGAGCTTCTGTCCAGGTTCCAGCTGGCCGGTCAGGATCGCCCGCCGGAGCAGCCCTACGATCTCGGCCCTGCGTGTCGTATCCGCGATCGGACTGAAATCCAGCTTTGCCATTCGGCTGCTCCAGGGAACCGAAATCAAGACAAGCAGATTGTCGACAATCTAACAAGAGGCGGGTTGTGGATTTCTTGACTTCCGCTTGGCCGGCTGGCTTGCGGCGCCGGCAAGGCCGTCAGGCCGCACGGCCGCAAAGACCGACCCGTTCTTCATCGCTGAACATCACACCGGCTTCTCGAAGCCGGCGTACGTTGCGTTTTCCCCAAGGAGTTGCGTAGAACGAAACATAGCAAAAACGGCGCCCTTGGCGTGGGAGCCGAGGGCGCCGCGGAACCGGACCTGATGGGGGTTATCAGGTGGCCGGTTTCTCGGGCAGCGGCGAGACCGGCATTCCCGGGCCGATCTTCTGCAGATTGCCGGTAATCACCCGGTCGCCTTCGGCCACACCGCTCAAGATGGCGACCTGATCGCCATTGGTCGGTCCGAGCGAAACGATGCGCTGGTCGACCGTGTTGTCCTTGCCGACGACATAGAGGTATTTGCCGAGCTGGCCTGAGCCGAGTGCCGTCTGCGGTACCATCAGCGCATCGGGCTGCTCTTTGACGTGCAGCCGGACGCGGACATATTGGCCGGGCAGCAGCGTGAACTTGCCGTTGCCGATCGTCGCCCGTGCCGTGATCGTGCCGGTCGAGCGATCGATCGTGTTGTCCATGAAGGTAAGATTGCCCTTCTGGCGCGGTTCCGTTTCACCGGGAAGCAGGACGTCGACACTGATCGGTCCCGCGGCGCGGGCTTCCTCGATCTGTGTCAGGTCCGTTTCGCTCGGATTGAAGGTGACGTAGATCGGATCGAGCTGCACCAGCGAATTGAGCACCGTGCCGGCAACGCTGACCAGCGTTCCAACGGAAGCCTGGCTGCGACCGATACGTCCCGCAAACGGGGCACGGATTTCGGTATAGCTCAAATTGAGCTCGGCGGTCCGCAAGGCGGCCTGGTTCACGGCAAGCGAGGCCTGAGCCTCACGCAAGGTGCTGGTGCGCTGGTCGAACACGTCCTTGGCGAGATAGCCGCTCTTGGCGAGTTCGCTGCCGCGCCCGAGATTGGAGCGCGCATAGTCGAGTGTTGCCGTGTCGCGCTGGATAAGCGCCTTCGCCTGCTCGAGGGCAGCCTGGAAATCCTCAGGGGCGATCTTGTAGAGAAGGTCGCCCTTCGCAACGTCGCTGCCGTCGGTGGCAACCTGCTCCTGCAGATAACCCGGCACGCGCGCCTGCAGCGTGATGCTGCGGATCGGCTCCACCCGGGCGGCGTAGTCGAGATAGATCGGGATCGTCTTCTTGACGACGCTCACCACCGGCACCGGCATGACAAAGGCTTCCGGCTTGGGTGTCGCCGCCCCGGCTGTGCCCGCGTTGAGGCTGAGGCTGCCCATGTCGAGCAGGTGAACGCTCGCCACCGAAATCGCCCCAAGGGCGACGGCCGTTCCCAGCGCGATTTTCCATTTACGCATGATCAATTCTCCAGTCCTATTCGGCCGCTTCGGCCAATGGCTCGAAGGCGGGTTCGGCAGTTGGTTGTTTGGTCGCTTCGGAAACCGGTTCGCTCTCGCTGCGGCGCTCGCGCAGCTGCTCGATCACCGCATAGAAGACCGGCACGAACACCAGCGACAGGATCGTCGCCGCGACCATGCCGCCAAAGACGGTGGTGCCGATCGACTGCCGGCTTGCGGCACCTGCACCTGTAGCGAACATCAGCGGCAGCACGCCGAGGATGAAGGCGAAGGCGGTCATCAGGATCGGTCGCAGCCGAAGCCGCGCCGCTTCCATCGCGGCGTCGACGATGCTGAGGCCTTCTTCGCGCCGGCGCCGGGCAAACTCGACGATCAGAATCGCGTTCTTGGCCGCCAGTCCGATCAGCATGACGAAGCCGATCTGCGAATAGACATCGATCTGCATGCCACGCAGCCAAAGCACGACGAACGCACCGAACAGTGCGAGCGGCACCGCCAGCAGCACCATGAACGGCATCGCCCAGCTCTCATATTGCGCGGCGAGGATCAGGAAGACGAAGACGATCGCGAGACCAAAGACCACGGATGCGATCGATCCCGCCTTGAGCTCCTGATAGGTGATGCCGGTCCATTCGTAGCCGAAATCTCTCGGCAACGCCGTGGCAGCGGCACGTTCCATCGCCGCCACCGCCTGGCCGGACGAAAAGCCGGGCGCGGCGCCGCCATTGATCAGGGCCGACGCATTGTTGTTGTAATGCGGCACGGTCTCGGGGCCGACGATCGGCACAAGCTTGCCCAGCGTGCTCAGCGGCACCATCCCACCCGAGGCATTGCGGACATAGAGCCGCGAAATGTCGGCCGGACCGGCGCGAGAGTCCTTGTCGGCCTGGATCGTCACCCGGAAGGTGCGGCCGAACAGGTTGAAATCGTTCACATAGAGCGAGCCGAGATAGATCTGCAGCGTATTGAACACGTCCGGCAGGTTGAGCCCGAGCAGCTTCGCCTTGGCGCGATCGAGATCGTAGTTGAACTGCGGCGTCGAGGTCGAGAACGACGAGAACAATTGCTGCGGGTTGAGCTCGGGCTGCTTGCGCGCCTCGGCAATCACGGCTTGCGTCGCATCGTTGAGCGCCACGCTGCCGCGGCCGGTCAGGTCCTCGACCTGGAACTCGAAGCCACCGGTGGTGCCGATGCCCGGGATCGACGGCGGGTCGAAACTCAGCGCAAAAGCCTCCGGAATTTGCAGCAGCTTGTTGCGCACATCGGCGACGAGCTTCGAGGCGCTCTGGTCGGGGCCGCGTTCGTCCCATGGCTTCAGGATGGCGAATTCGACCGCCGAGTTCGACTGCGCGGCGCTGGTCAGGAAGTTCAAGCCGCTGATCGAGCCGACGATGTCGACGCCGGGCGTGTTCTGCAGGATGTCGCGTGCCTTTTGCGCCACCGCGTCGGTGCGTTCCAGCGAGGCCCCGTCGGGGAGCTGGATGACGACGAAGAAATAGCCCTGGTCCTCGACCGGAAGGAAGGTCGAGGGCAGGCGCTGCCAGACGAAATAGGTCGCGACAAGTCCGGCTGCGAATACGCCGAGCATGATCCAGCGCAGGCGGATGAGAATGCGCACACCATTCGCATAGGCATGCGCCAGCCGTTCGAAGCCCATGTTGAACCAGCGGAACAGCACGAACTGCGTTTCCGGCCGGTGGCGCAGGAAGGCGGCGCTGAGCGACGGAGTAAGCGTCAGCGAGACGAAGGCCGAAATGCCGAAGGAGATCGCCACAGTCAGGGCGAACTGGTTGTAGAGCCGGCCGGACACGCCGGGAATGAAGGCAACCGGCACGAACACAGCCATCAGCACGGCGGTCGTGGCGATGATCGGGCCGGTAACCTCTGCCATCGCCGTACGCGTGGCAGCCAGCGGTTTGAGGCCGGCCTCAAGTTGGCGTTCGACATTCTCGACCACGACGATGGCGTCGTCGACGACGAGGCCGATCGCCAGCACCATGCCGAGCAGGCTGAGCATGTTCAGTGAGAAGCCAAGCATATGCATGACGGCCAGCGTCGCCACCAGCGACACCGGAATTGCGATCGTCGGGATGATCGTGGTGCGCCAGCTTTGCAGGAAGATGAACACCACGGCGACGACCAGGACCAGCGCTTCGCCGAGCGTGATCAGCACGTCGTGCATTGAGGCCGAAACGAAACGTGTCGTATCGTAATGCATGGCGTAGCTGACGCCCTTCGGGAAACGGGCCGACAGCTCCTGCATCTTGTCCTTGACACGCTGCTGCAGATCGAGCGCGTTGGAGCCCGGCATCTGGTAAACCGCGAGCACCACCGTCGGGTCCTTGCCGAAGAAGGCCGACGACGAATATTGCAGCGCACCGAGTTCGATGCGCGCAACGTCGCGCAGCCTGACCAGCGAGCCGTTGGCGGTATTGGCCCGCACGACGATGTCGCCGAACTCCTTGGGATCGCTCAGCCTGCCGACGGCGTTGACCTGCATCTCGAAGGCGGTGCCGGCCGGAGCCGGTGATTGCCCGATCTTGCCGGCCGCCACCTGGACGTTCTGCTCGGCGACGGCGTTCTGCACGTCGACGGCAGTAATGCCGAGATTGGCGAGCTTGTCGGGGTCGAGCCAGATGCGCATCGAATAGCGCCGCTCGCCGAAGATCTGCACGTCGCCGACGCCGGGCAGGCGCTTCAGCGGATCGACCACCTGCAGATAGGCGAGATTGCTCAGCGCGACCGGGTTGACGGAACCGTCCGGCGAGGTGAGGTCGACGATCAGGACGAAGTTCGGGTTCTGCTTCTTGATCGTCACGCCGCCCTGATTGACGATGGCCGGCAACGAGGAAGCCGCCTGCGAAACGCGGTTCTGGACGTCGACGGCCGCCGTGCTCAGGTCGTAGCCAACGTCGAAGGTGATCGTGATCGTCGAGGAGCCGTCATTGGAGCTCGACGACGACATATAGGTCATCCCCTGGACGCCGTTGATCTGCTGTTCGAGCGGCGTCGTCACCGTGTCGGCGACGACCTGCGCGCTGGCGCCCGGATAATGGGCGCTGACCACGACCTGGGGCGGCGTGATGTCGGGAAACTGCGAGACGGGCAGAAGGAAATAACAGATCCCTCCGGCGAGCACCATGATGATGGCGATCGCCGACGCAAAGATCGGACGATGAATGAAGAAGTTTACCATGATATGCACGCCTCGCCCGATGCTCTGGCCCGGCCAAAGGCCCTGGCCACCCTGGACAGCCGCCGGCTGCGCGTTGAGCCGGAATCTTCGAGAAAGCCGAAATCTTCCACAAGGCGGCGCGGCGCATTGCGGCGCTCGGCCTGCTCATCCGCCAGCGCACGCAGCATCGCCTCGAACGACCGCGGGTCGACGCGGTCGGCCTTCATCAGCATGCGGATCATCGGGTCCCTCACGACTTCATCGATCGTCAGATCATTGCGCTGCGACATCGAAGCGGCTCCTGGTTTTTGGCGACCCGCGGTAAGCCGCGGATCGGGTGTTTTCTTGCTCGCCGGCCGAGGCCGTGAGGTGCGGTTCGTCCCCTTGCCGCTCGGGGCGGGGTTGATGGCCGGCACTTGCGAGTTTGACATGAGGCAATGCGGGTGTTACAGGTAAGTAACATCTCTAACGTTACAGACCGGTAACACCCTAGTCAAGAGGTGCGCCGAGGGAATTTCGGGAAACGCAATCACGGAGGTTTTGATGACAGACGGTGTTGTGGAGCGTGTTCGCCCCCGGGACAGGATCCTGGAGACGGCACGGGACATGTTTCACAAGCATGGCATTCGCGGCGTCGGCATCGACGCCATTACCGAGGCCGCCGGCACCAACAAGATGACGCTCTACCGGCATTTCGAGTCCAAGGACGACCTGATCATCGAATGTCTGCGGGCGACCGCCTGCAGCGCCAACGCGATGTGGGAAAAGTTCGAGGCCGAGAATCCGGGCGACAAGCTGGCGCAGCTGCACGCCTGGGTCCGGATGGCGGCCGATTGCCTGATGTCGGATCGCCGCGGTTGCGACATGGCCAACGCCGCCATCGAGCTGAGCGAGGCGGATCATCCGGCAAGGCAAGTGATCAAGGAACTCAAGGAAGCGCAGCGCGAGCGGCTGGTCTCGCTGTGTCGCGATGCGGGTATCGGACAGGCCGAGCTTCTCGCCGATACGCTGTCGCTTCTGCTCGAGGGCGCCCGCGTCAGCCTGCAAAGCGTCGGCGCCGAGGGCCCGAGCGCGCAGTTCGTCCGCATGGCTGAAGGCCTGATCACGTCTTTCAGGGCAAGATAATCTCGTAAGCGGCGAAACGACCCGTGGCGTTTCGATTGCGCGCCGCGCCGCCGGGTGATGTCTCGTCCCATCGCGATGTGCCATCTCGCGTCTCCTGTGCCGATCCTCCGCACCATTGCCGGCGCGGCGTTGTTTGCTGGTCGTGAGGCAGGATAGGGCCGCCGGCGAACCGGTGAGAGTGACAAGTGTGACAGGATTCCGCCCGATAAGTTGTGTGCGTCAAGTTCTGCAAAATGGCGTGGCATTGCGGTGACGTCGGCGTGTCCGCCGCGCAGCCCCCGTGTTTAGCGGAG
>NZ_JAMYND010000048.1:0-34283 GCF_040318885.1 Mesorhizobium sp. M0998 | reverse complement strand
CGCCCCACACCCCCCCCGCCCCCCCCCCCCCCCACCCCCCCCCCCCCCCCCGCCCCCCCCCCCCCCCCCCCCCCCCCCCGCCCGCCCCCGCCCCCCCCCCCCCCCCCCCCCCCCCCCCCCCCCCGCACCCCGCCCCCCACAGCCCCCCCGCCGGCCCCCCCCCCCCCCCCCCCCCCCCCCGGCTGCTCATGAACCGCGCCCGGTCTTCTTCGGCAGGCTTCAGCGATCTTGCCCCGTTCGGCTTCGCGCCCCTGGCGCGGGGCAGCCTGTCGGCTGCTACTGGCAAGTACCTGGTCGGGTGCAGGCGGGGACGCCCACTCTTAACAACGGCTTCTTCAAGTATCCCCGACAATCGGCTGCTATGCGTTGGATGGTCATCGCATGAAGTTGATCAGAACATTCCGCCGATTCGGACACCTCCCCGCTCAAGGGTTACAGGCCCCACCCCTCTAATCGATCCGGGTCGACTCGCCGTGCACCGCCGGCGTGGAAAGGGCGCCCGAGGCGCCCTTCATTTCAGATCGGCTGTCAGCAGGGCCGCCTTCGCGTTGCGTATCAGAAGCGGTAGGTGACACCTGCGCCTATCAACCACGGATCGAGCGCAGCCTTCCCCGTCAGCTTCGCGCCGTCGACCGTGACGTCGAAGTCTGGCTTGAGGAAAAGCTTCTTCACGTCGAAGTTGACGCCCCAGTGCTGATCCACCATGTAGTCGAACCCGACCTGCAGCGCGGCGCCGAACGTGTTCCTAACCTTGAGAGCGTCGGCGCTGCCGACATCCTGATTATAGAATATCGTGTAATTCACGCCGGCACCAACATAGGGCTTGAAAGCGCCGAAATTGGTAACATGATACTGCAATGTGAGCGTAGGCGGCAGCAGCCAAACCTTGCCGATCTTGCCCAGCCCGCCGATCGCTCCTTGGCCCCCGAGGTTTGCATAGGTGGTGCCGAGTATGAGTTCGGCGGCGATGTTGTCCGTGAAGAAATAGGAGATATCGAGTTCCGGCGTCACCGTGTTCGAATAGGAAAGATCGGAGCCGGGCACTGCTTTGACGTAGCCCGAATCCTCAGTGACGACCCCCAACGCACGCAGCCGGATCTGCCAAGGGCTTGGCGCTTCCGTGACCGAGGCTCCCGCCTGCGGGACGCTCGCGGCTTGCGCAAGGTCCGCCGCGACGGCCTGCTGTCCCATCACGATGAGGAAAACGGCCGCTGTTACTCCCCGTGCCGCGCGCATTTGGTTTCTCGCCATGATATTCTCTCCTTGCTGTTTAGAAATGATGCACTGAACTACGAAAAGTCTTGTTCGAATGGCGTGATTGGCGGAGCGCTCATGCGCAGTTTGCGTGGGACCGCGCTCGCATTATTTGCGCCGTGCTCGCAATCATCGACCTGTACTCACTTAGAAGTAAGCGGGATAACCAACGGCCTGCAGCTTTGCGGCCGTCTTACGCGTGACCCGGGTGGGACGCGGTCGTCCCGCTTCGTGGTGGCGAGCAGGATCGGCGGATAGGCGGCAAGGGTGGTCCCGGTGCCACAGTGCGCGCGGACTTCCGGCATCTTGCCAGAAATTGTAGAGGTACGGGCCGCGGCGGGTGATCAAGCGAATCTTATCAGGACGGTCGAAGATCGCTGTCAGGGCGTCGCGGTCGCGATCGAACTGCGTTACACCGAAGTGCCCCAGGGTTCTGGCCGACTGGCTGGCGGCCCAGTCAAGTGCCCGTTCGCCTTCTACATCTTCGAGCCAAAGATAGGGATCATCGTCGGGAGCATTCAGCGTTGGGCGGAAATCGAATGCGGTCATGTCCGGCTAACCCGAAGAGTGATGTCGCCTGGAAAACAGGCGCAAAGTCTTCCGTCGGCCCGGGAAAGCTCAATTTTCGCGGCTGCGACCGCATGTTCGGCGAGCTTGATCATGGCATGATTTCTCCTCAGTCCTGGCCGCAGCGCGTTTGCTGATAGCCTTGCACGTCTCGTGCCAAACGGGAAAATCATTTCACAACAATGACATGGCTCTGATTGCGGTGTGTCTCATGTCCGACTTTGTCGAAGACCCGACAACGAGTGCAGCCGTGACCGCCTGATAGAACCTCCTGTGCGAGCTCGGTGGGCACGGCGGAATAGCAATGAAGCTCACCGCGAAACTGGCCGAGCTTCGGATCGACATCGGCGACGGGGCGATCGACGACCACTACGTCGCCGGTGTCGGGCGCGGCACAGCCTGAGGACTCCGCGGCGGCGATCATCGAATAACTGCGTTTACGACGGCTCCATCCTGGCCGACCGGTGGGCGCGCAAAAGACTGCTTTTCGGCCTCATCCCTCCGCCTGGATTGAGTCGCAGGGACCGAATGGCGTCGTGCTTTTGGACCGGCAGAGTGGTCATAACGCAATTCTCTTCCGGCTATCTTTACAGAGATTCGACAATCCAGTTGGTGAAGGTTCCAGATCGCGCAATCATTGATGCGCTCAGGTCTGGGCATGCGCCCATCCGCAATCATCTCATCAAGTCATCAAGAGCATCGATCCGACACCAACAGAGAGAATTGCTTCCTCATGAGAGAGGCGTCGCGGCGGGCATGAGATTGCGTCACTCTTCATGATCGCGGTCTCCGAGGATGTCGGGATCGGGCCAGTGCAACGGCACGATAGCGCGAGGATCTGGCAGGTCTGCAACTGCCGACCTCGATGGGAGAAGGCATATCGCGATCTGTCCGGCAGAGACACAAGGTTCTGCACTGTTCGTTCATGAAGACGTGCTGGTCTCCAAGAGAAGTATTCTGGTGCAGAAGGTGCCCGATTAGCTATTCGGAAAAAGGCGATCGACGTGCAAATCGGGCGCCGCCGTGAGGCGTCCCCCTCAATGTCGGATTTCGGACAGGATCGTAAATCCGCCAACCCATTGTTTAATAAAATTTTCTTCTCTGGCACGGCCCATGCATGGGACTCTGCGAACGCATCAGCGAGACGTCGTCCATGATCATGCGCACCGAAAATGCCGTCGCCGCAGTGAAAACCGCGCTCTCGCCTGCCATCAAGCCGCCGAAAGTCCGGCGGGTCATGATCGAGGCGGGCGATTGCGCCGGCTTCGAACACCTTAATGGGCCTGGAAAGCTATCGCGTGACGGCGACGCGGTCATCGAGGCGGGCGGAACGGATATACGTTGATGCCCCCAACCCACGTCGCCGGCATGACCCGTCGATTGTCACCGCGCTGGAATGCTCGGGTCTACATTCGACGACCCGAACGCACTGGACAAATTCTCGCAAACCCGGTCGGGACCGGGGCTCGAAACGTCCGCGAGGGGGCCCAATGGCTATGGCCGATATTCGCCGCGAACAAGCCGCCTAGTGGGAAGACTCTATAGGAGGAAGCAGTGGAGTTATCTTGCGTTGGGGTCGGTGCTGGGCCGTCTAATTTGAGCCTTGCGTGTCAGATACACGAGCAAGTTGGGCAAGGGGCACTGTTCCTCGATCGGCAGGTCGACTTCCGCTGGCATCCAGGCATCGCATTCGATTCCTCGGAGCTCCAGGTCAGCCACTTCAAGGATCTGGTCACACTGGTGAATCCGCGATCAGCCTACACTTTCGTAAACTTCCTGCACGAGAACGGGCGTTTGTACCACTTCCTGAACGCACAGTTCGAGGCTGTGTTCAGAGCTGAGTTTGAGCAGTACCTGAACTGGGCCTTCCACAGGAACCCACTTGTCCATGGCGGCGAGACCGTGCACGAAATCCGCTTTGACGGCGCGTTTCGGGTGCGGACCGATAACGCGGTTCTCGGCGCCAGAAACGTCGTGGTCGGCATTGGCAAGCAGGCGCAAATCCCGCCTCAGTTTCAGGGCTGGATTGGACGCAACCTGTTCCACTCATCTGTTTTACTGCACATCCACCCTGAGGTGCGGAGAAAGCATGTCTGCGTGGTCGGCGGAGGCCAGTCGGGAGCCGAGGTGATGTTGCATCTTGTCGGCCTGCCGAAAGAACGGCGGCCTGCCTCGATCACTTGGGTCTCGCAGCGCGAAAACTATCTGCCTCTGGACAACAGTCCGTTCACAAACGAGTTGTTCATGCCCTGCTTTTCGGATCGTTTCGCGGCGATGAGCGAGTCGCAGCGTAAGCTGCTCCTGCGGCGTTTCGTGCTTGCCTCGGACGGCATTTCGGAAAGCACGTTGCGCGCGATCTATCAGGCGCTGTACCGCCACGCATTTTTCGAGCCAAACCGATCCGACATCACACTGCGGCCGGGCTGCACCGTCTCGCACTGCATCAACGCCGGCGCGGGTCACAGGCTGACCCTGCAGCACGGCATGGTCGAGGTTGAAGAAGTCACGGCTGACATCGTCATCCTGGCCACCGGTTACGAGAACGCGGTGCCAGACTTCTTGGAACCCATCGCGCACCGGCTGGAGCAGATCGACAATGAATTAGCTATTCGCGAGGATTTTTCGGTGAGCTGGGACGGACCGCGTGACAGACGCATCTTCGTACAAAACGCGAGCCTCGGGCAGCGCGGCCTGGCCGATCCGAACTTAAGCCTGCTGGCCTGGCGCGCGCGCCGCATCCTCGATAGCCTTCTTGGGCGCGCGGCATGCGCGAACCCCGAGCATCCTGGCTTCATCAGCCATACATCGATCGAGAGCTGGCCCGCCCCCGCAGCCGAAGAAAGGGGCAGCGGGATATGACTCGTAGACTTTTGATCATCGGCGGTGGCATCCTAGGAATGATGTCCGCCTCCGCTGCGGCGAAGGCCGGAGGCTTCGCCGAAATCATCGTGACCGAACAAGCCCTTGGACCAAGCGGCGCATCGCATTATTCTGGGGGCGTGCATTTCCCCTACGGTTGTCAAGACCGTACCAGGTCGCTCACTCGAAAGAGCGCCGTGGTCTTGGCGGCCATGGCTGGGTCGGCGGTCAGCGGATGGTGCCGGCCTTTAGCGATGCCTGTCGTGGCTGGACCGGGTGAAGCGATTGATCCGGCCCAGTTTACGGAACCCCGGGACCCGGCTGAGCCTGACATAGGCAGTGTCGCGCCGAGCTTCTGCGGACAATATCCGCCGGAGCGGAACGCACTTAGCATCGCCGTCCCACATGACGTGAGTCCGTCTCCGTGGACCCGCAACTTGACCAGCGCCCGACTGCCCTAATTGGGATGTCCGACCAACCAGTCTTTCCAACAGGAGGCTTTTCGCATGTTGACTGATGCACAAAGAGAAAAGTGGCAGAAAGACGGATACGTCAGGCTTGAAAGGTTCTTCGCTCCAGCGGCTCAGAAAGATATCTCTACTTTTGTCGAAGATATGTCACGCTGGGATGTCAGCGATGATAAATGGCTCATGTGGTTCGAGAAGACGACGGACAATCGAAAGATCATCTCCAAGATCGAGAATTTTCTCGACTTCCATGATCCATTGCGTCGTTTGCTCTTAGAAGATCAGCGCATAAAGTCAGCGGTCGAGGATTTGCTTGGCGAAGATTCGCGCAGGCTCAAGGAGTTGCTGATTTTCCACTACCCCGACAGCGGCGGCTATCTCCCGCATCAGGACATTTATCACATTCCACACAAACTCCCCGACCGGATGGTCCATGCGGTGGTTGCCATAGGCATCGACGACTCCGACCCGGAAAACGGCGGGCTTTTCTTCAGCCCCGGCAACCACAAGAAGGGGGTGTTTCCCATGGATGCCGGTGGGGTGATCGATCCTCAAGTCGCCGAAATGTTCTCCTGGGAACCCGTAGTATGGAAGGCTGGCGACATCTTCATCTTCGACGATTATGCACCGCACTACTCACGACCGAACAAAAGCAATCGTTCGCGGCGGACACTCTACTTGGTGTTCCAGCGTGCTTCAACCGGTGGACCGACCCGCGCTGAATATAACGTGCTTAAGCGCGCCCTTAACCCGCCCGAGGGCAAAGTGGCCGATCTCGACAAACTCAAGCCCCCAAATGGCATTTTCTATCGCGATTGAGCTCACGCAGCCAGGCGGAGGCATGCACACGAAACTGATCGACCGCTCAAAAATGCGCGGAGAGTATGGCGTTCTGATTTGCGGGCTCGCGGAGCATCGACCGCAGCCCGTTACGACGCTTCGGCACGTGGATTGTGGAGGTGGTCGCAGGGCGGTCTTCTATGACGCCTACAGCCCGACTGGCGCCCCCCTCGTCGCCCGCCTGGCGGCCCAGAGCCGCATTATTCTGGCCGAGGCCGCCAACGGGTTGGGCTGCCGCTTCTCTGCGCAACTTGCACAAGAGGCTGGCGTTTGCAGCCGAAGATCCCACTTCAACAGCTTAGGTTCGTTGTCATGCGCAAATACACGTTTTCTCGAAAGGAACTGTCGCGGGCGTTCGGTATCGACATGGCCACGCTTGGAACGGGAAGCGCCGGCACGGGGTTTTCGTTCGGTAGGGTGGCACCGGGCGTTACATCCGAGCCCCATCGGCACGACGAAATCGAGGCCTTCGTGATCCTGTCAGGATCGGGCAAGGTCAGGACCGACCTTGGGGAAATCTCGGTCGAGGCGGGCGATGTCGTTCTGTTCCACCCTTTTGAAGCGCATGTGCTGCGCAACGACGGAAACGAAGACCTAGATTTCGTCGATGTCTACTGGCGAGACGGCGAGGCCGCCCTTGATGCCGCTGCAAAGACCACGGCTCCACGCGGGCCGATCTTCGTCTTCTCCACGCCGCCAACGCCAAATGGCGATCTGCATCTGGGGCATCTTTCTGGCCCTTATTTCGGCGCCGACGTCTATACTCGTTTCCTGCGTATGAAAGGGGTCGAGGCCTACCACCTGACAGGAAGCGACGACAACCAGAGCTACGTCGCCACTCGTGCCGACGCCGATCAATCGACGCCCGCACAAGTAGCGCGCCACTACGGGGACGAGATTCGCGCCACGCTTGCACTTCTCGATTGTGACGTCCACAGCTTCCAACCCACAATGGGCGATGACGGTTACGGCGAGTTTCAAGCCGCGTGTTTCCGCAGTCTCCTGAGCAGCACGGCGGTAGATCTGCGCCAGAGCCCTGCGCTTTTCGATGCTGTAACAGGCCACTATCTTTACGAGCCGGATGTTAGCGGCCTCTGCCCCGATTGCGGCGGCTCCGCCGGTGGCAACATCTGCGAGGAATGCGGCGCCCCAAACCTTTGCCACGACTTGGGTGCAGCCCGGTCACGGCAGTCTGCCGAGGCGCCGCTGGTCGGCTCCGTCCGACGCCCGGAACTTGTCTTGGACCGATGCTACGACAATATCGACCGGCATCTAAGGGCGTCGGGCGTCCCGCTACGGATATTGGATCTCTTCGCGCGCCTACGCCGACGCGGCAACTTTTCAGTGCCCATTACCCACCCCTCGGACTGGGGCCTGCCGGCCGAAGGGTTCCCGGGGCAAGTGATCTGGGTCTGGCCGGAAATGGCCTTCGGTTTTCTTTACAACATCCAGGCGCTCGGCCGCTTGCTGGGTCGCAACTGGAAGGCGGAGATGCCCGGCAACGACTGGCAGATTGTCCATTTCTTCGGCTTCGACAATTCTTTCTACCACGCGCTACTCTACCCCGCTCTTTACGCCGAGGTCTTCTCCCACTGGACGCCACGCATCCACTATCACGTCAACGAGTTCTACCTGCTCGACGGCAAGAAGTTCTCAACCAGCTGCCGCCATGCGGTCTGGGGCAAGGAGGTTCTGAGCCCAAAGACAGTCGACGTCGTGCGCCTCCATTTGGGCCTGACACGCCCGGAAGGTGAGCGGACGGATTTCACGCTGGACGCGCTGCGCCGCACCGAGAACGAGGTGTTCCAAGGGATCTGGCTGAACTGGCTCGATGCATTGAACCAGGAAATCAAGCAGGATTTTGGTGGCAGTGTGCCCGACGCAGGCGATTGGAGTCCGGCCGACCGCTCCTTCTTTGCTCGGATAGAGACCTATCGCGCAGCGATGGAGCGCACCTATTCGGACGAGGGCTTCTCGGTCCGGTGCGCGGCCGCGCTGGTCTGCGATTTCGTGCGCCATTGCGTGATCAACCGTCAGGCGCAAGACTATCCGGCGCCGCGACGTCTCTATCCCGCCCGCATCCGGACTTCGCTCGCGCTTCAGACGACGGCTGCTGCGATCCTGGCACAGACACTCGCCCCGCTGATGCCCCGATTCGCCAGAACGCTGGCGCGAGGCATCGACGGCGTCTCAACCGAAACATGGCCCCGGTCCGTCCAGCGCCTTGCGCCCGGGACACACTTTGATCTCGGACCCGTGTTGGTGTTCTACGCCAAATCCGGCAATCCTCATCTCAATGAGGAGGAAGCACTAAAGGTGCACCAGTGAGCGATCCCAATCTCGACCAGATCTGCGCGGCAATCAAAGCCGATGATGCCAAATATCTTTACTCGCTGTCACTGGCGACCGAAGCCGCCATCAGACGGTAGAGACCAGATTGGCGGACCTGAATCAAGGCATCGTCGACACCCTGGCCCGCGCCTTCGAGGACCGCTCGGCCAATCGCTTCCCAGCCCTTGCTGTTTCATGCCGCAAATGCCGTGTGGCTCGACTGCGCTGACCAACCTCTTCGTCATCGCGGTATTTCCGTCCTCCAGCCGGTCAAGACTGTCATGCGGTTCGAGGCGCTTGGTCAACCTGGCGCGCCCTGGATCGTGAGCCGATCACCGGAAATGTCGAATGCGAATGCCTGCCTGATGGTATCTTCGATTCTGTCCTGGCGCGGCAGTCGGCCGAAGAACAACTGAGCTACTGACAATCGGAAGGTAGCAGGTTCAAAATTCTGCCCCAGAAACCGGATATTGCGCACAACCAGCGTTCACGATCGCGATGGTGCACTAGCTTCCAACCAGACCCGCGCAAAGACAGCCCGTCGCCTGAAGATAGTCGGCGAGGGCCGCCAAATCCCTCGCAAGCGTATCCTCCGTCACATGCACGCCGTCTTCGCCGACAATGCAGACGCTTGTCTCGTCGAGAGATAAGTCCAACCAGGGTGCTCCTTCAGGATTGCGTGTTTGCTCGGGTACGGAGCCGCCCCTCAGTTCCCCATCGAGGAGCGATCCTACAATTCACATATTTGGAGATCGCTCGCTAGGTTACCCGGTCTGTGAACCCTGCAAGCCGAAAATTCAGATGCCGCCCATGCAGAGATATTTCATTTCTAGGTAGTCCTCGAGGCCATGGCGGGATCCCTCCCGCCCGATGCCGGACTGTTTTATCCCACCGAACGGCGCCGCTTCTGAAGACATCCGGCCGGTATTTACCCCGACCATTCCATATTCCAAGGCCTCGGCCACACGCCAGACACGCTTCAGGTTGGAGGCATAAAAGTAGGCCGCGAGGCCGTAGATCGTGTCGTTGGCCTCACGCACGACCTGATCCGCATCTTTGAAGCGAATAATCGGTGCCAACGGTCCGAATGTCTCTTCTTGCGCGACGGTCATCTCGCTGGAGACACCGGTCAGGACTGTCGGTTGGAAAAACGTGCCATTCGTGCCGATGCGTTTGCCCCCGCATCGAATTGCGCCGCCTTTGGCGACGGCATCGGCAATATGGGATTCGATCTTGGCCAAAGCGTGCTTGTCGATGAGCGGTCCGATGTCCACTCCGGGAGCGAAACCGTCATCAACTTGAAGTTGGCGAGCCCGTTGCACGAATTTCTCGACGAACTCGTCGTGAACGCCCGACTGGACGTAAAGGCGGTTCGCCGAAACGCAGGTCTGGCCGGCATTGCGGAACTTCGCCTGGATCGCACCGTCAACCGCGGCATCGATATCGGCATCATCGAAGACGATGAAAGGTGCATTGCCGCCGAGCTCAAGGCTGACTTTTTTGATCTGGTCCGAGCACTGGCGCATGAGAAGGCGCCCGATCTCAGTCGACCCGGTGAAGCTAATCTTGCGGACCTTGGGATTGGTACAAAGTTCGCGGCCGACCGCGTCACCTTCGGACGCATAGATCAGGTTGACGACGCCTTCGGGAAAGCCAGCCTGATGGGCGAGGGCGAACATTGCTCCCGCCACGAGCGGCGTCTGTTCAGCGGGCTTGAGGACGATCGTGCAGCCCGCCGCCAAGGCTGGCGAGATTTTGCGCGCCACCATCGAGGCCGGGAAATTCCATGGCGTTATCGTGCCAACAACTCCGATGGGCTGCTTGATTACCAGCATTCGGCGGTCCATCGATGGTGCGGAGATCGTCTCGCCATAGACGCGATTGGCCTCCTCGGCGTACCATTGCAGATACGCCGCAGCATGCGATATCTCCGACTTGGCTTCGGCAAGCGGCTTGCCCATCTCCGCGGTGAGAATCGCGGCGAGATCGTCGGCGTGGTCGATGATCAACTGATGCCATCGCCATAGAACGTCGCTGCGCTCACGTGCGGTCAACCCTGCCCATCCAGGCTGCGCGACATAGGCCTTGTCGATGGCAGCGCATGTCTCCTCGACACCCATGTCGGGTAGTTCTGCCAGCACTTCGCCAGTCGACGGGTTGAGGACTTCGAATGTCCGCTCGCTAATCCGCGTGCCAAGTGCCGGCAGGCGATCAATGGGTCCAAACAGGTCGGGGGATCTCAGGTGACGGATCATCGGCAGGCACAGGGGCAATACCGGATTCCTCCTCAACGCAGCAGGTATATATAGCAGGTGCGGTGTGTACTCCGCGACGTCCGGGTTCCTTATAGGGCCTCGGCCAGACAGCTGGTAGACCACGGTACCCAACCGGAAAGGGAGAATACCTGAATAGGCTAAAAGATGTCTCGCGGTTCTACTAGTCGAACGATTGAACAACGGACATCGGCGTCGCCAGCCGCGCGGAGTGGATGCTGGTGGCCTGCGCCTACAATCTGCGGACCACGAATCGGCGATCCTATCGACTCGAAGAGAGGCTGGCCTGAGGAGGAGCGCACCCCAATAATGACGCCTGAACCGGCAAATGCCTGGCAAGGCCCGCGAAAACCGCTCCTCGCGGCTTTAAACAGATCCCGTTTACCCGGCGAGCGCCCGCAAGATGAGAAAGAGGATGGAGAGGAACAGGGTGGCGAAGGCGCGCCGAGGGAAGACCGGCCGGCGCATTTGCATGGGGATGGATCTCATCATCAATTCCCCGCCTGTTGCTGCGGCAAAAGATAGCCTGTCGTCGAATGGTCGAGCACCAGATAACGCGCGGCGACCGCCTTGACCTCGTCGGTGGTGACCTTGCGGACGCGGTCCGGCCTCTCGAGCACGTCCTTCACATTGCCACCGGTGGTGAGCGTCTTGCCATAAATGTTGGCGATGTGGTCCAGCTCGTCGTGCGCAAATATCACCGAGCGGATATAGCGGTCTTTGGCCTTGTCCAGCTCGTCGCTGGTGACGCCATCCTTGGCGATCCGGGCGACTTCGGCAACGGCCGCCGCTTCGAGATCGACGAGCTTTGCATCGCCGCGCGGCGAGCCGGAGATGGTGAAATTGGTGTCATCTAGCATGGTGCCCTGGAAGGAGGCGCCGGCCGCCGAGGCTATGCCTTGCTTGACGACAAGCTCCTGATATAGCCGGCTGCGGTTACCGCCGCCGAGGATCTCGGCCAGCAGGTCGAGCGCCTCGGCCTCGCCGGGCTCTGCCGTATGATAGGACGGCACCACCCATTGAGTGGAAAAGCTCGGCACCGAAACGCGCGCATCGGTCAGCGTCACTGTGCGCCTGGTGTTCTGCTCCGGCTCGACCGGGCGGTTGCGCGGGGGCAGGTCCGGCCCGCGCACAACCTTGCCATAGGTCTTCTCGGCCAGCGCCTTCACCGTCTCCGGCTCTACGTCGCCGGCCACCACCAGCACGGCGTTGTTCGGTCGGTAGTATTTGTTGTAGATGGTGAATGCGTCGGTTTTCAGCTTCTCCATCTCCTGCATCCAGCCGATGACCGGAATGCGGTAGGGCTGGTTCTCCCGCAACGTCGCGTTGACCTCCTCGTCCAGCAGAGCCTGCGGGTTCGTCTCTCTGCGCCAACGGCGCTCCTCCAGGATCACGTCGCGCTCGGTCTTGATATCATCGTCGTTGAGGATGAGGTTGAACATGCGATCGGCCTCGAAGCCCATCATCTCACCCAACGCCGAGGGCGCCACCGTCTCGACGAAGGTGGTGTAGTCATAGGCGGTGAAGGCGTTGTTGTAGCCGCCGATGGCTGAGACGGCTCGGTCGAACTCGCCGGCGGCGTGGTTGGTCGTCGCCTTGAACATCAGATGCTTGAGGATATGGGCAAGGCCTGATTTGCCGGGTGGCTCGTCGGCGCTGCCGATCTTGTACCAGACCATATGAGTGACGATCGGCGCGCGGTGATCGGGGATGACGACCACTTCCATGCCGTTGTCGAGCAGGAAATCCGTCACCTTGCCGCCGGCGGTGGCGGCCAGAGCCGGAGCGGTCGTCACCAGGGCCAGCGCGGTGGCAATGAACGCGTTGCGCAGCCAGGCGGACGATCGATGGCTCCGGTTGTGGTGGCTGGTCGAAAGGCAAGGTTCGAGGCAAAGTGATTTGTTCCTCATTTTGATGAAGGCGCTGCGTCCCCGTCTCCCCCCGTGGGAGGATCGGCGGGCAGCGCCGAGGCAGATGAATAAGCTCTTCAGGGTGCCAGGCCTTACTCGAGCCTCATCTTTGGATGCACTCAGGAGACCTGCGGCGGTATTTCTTGGTGAGGTGATCATGGGACGGATTCTCCTTGGTCCGCGACGCCTTGCGGATGACCAAGCATGCACCGTGCCAGATCAGAAACCGTTCGAGGCATGTGGACAAATCAGGCTCTGCCATGCTGCGCATCCGACATTGTCGGACATCGGACAGGGCCGAACGCGACGCGCGCGCGGCTGAGGATCTTCTTCGTTCGGAAGACGATTGGGCGCGCTGCCGGGGGAGGGGTATAGGATGCGCTTCGAATGGCCGCTGCACTGACGGTGAGAATGGAGATGTTGGTCGCCCCAGCGGAACCCTGTTCTCGACAGCCAGACCGGGTCGATGCTGAACGGCAGAGGCGTGAGCAGCGTAGCGAACTCGAGCGCGGGGCCTGCTCGCGCGCGAAGACGGATCTGATCAAAGATCGGCGAGTTGGGCGATATCCGCGAGGCGCTGGAAAACGAAGATCGTAGGACTCGGGCGGGAAAAAACAATGCGGTTGCGCGCTTCTGGCGTAATGCGCCTGCCGCGAGGCCGTTGAGCCTGATGAGTTGCTGCGGGAAAGGGGAGTGTTTGCGCGGGACCTTGGTCAAACGTAAGAAACAACCGTCGAGCTCGCCCTGGATGGGGCATGCAGGCACGTTTGTCGCTGGAGGACAGCAGCACGGAAGCTGTCCGCGCTTGCCGTCGTCGCTGGGTACCAAACAGGAGAATTTGCGGTCGCGATCGAATTCATCTGCGTAAATACCGCCTGGCTGTGCTCGGTTTGCCGGCGAACAGATTTTGCCTTCTTTGCGGCTGCAAACGCATCCCTGGCGGCGTGGTCCCTTAGGTCAAGAGCATCGGGTGAGTAACAGCCTGATCCTGCTCAATCTGATGCGCGCCAACCGCCTCGCCGGATTGTGGAACCGCTCGCGGGTAGCTTCTACCACAAACAGCAAGGTCATGAAATCAAGTAGGAAGTCGTCGATCGCTTGGGCGATTGTTTCTGACTTGCCCTTGAACTGGTCCAGCAAAACGCGCGCGTTATCGATCGCTTCCACGCTGGTGGCATCGTCCGTGAACTACCCGGCCTTTGACCTGGCGGCACGAGCAGCGGTCGGCCTTACGTCCCGTGCCTCCAAGCACCAGCCATAGACGTGGCGCTGAGGAGCGTTGGAAGGATCGGGCGCTCCCGGCCATGCTCGAGCGGTACCGTAGGACAGTGCTTGCTGGCGACCACGGCCACAATTGAGTGCGCCAGCTGATCGGGGCTTAACAATTTTTCGCTTTTTGCTGCGCCCAAGTCTCGGCTATGAGTCGGGCAGGCCTAATGGCCTGCCCACGTTGCAATTATTAAGGAGGAACACGTATATGCCTACTGGAACGGTAAAGTGGTTCAACAGCACCAAGGGGTTTGGATTTATCCAGCCCGACAATGGCGGTCCGGATGTTTTCGTCCACATTTCGGCTGTCGAACGTGCGGGCCTCTCGACCCTCGCTGACGGCCAGAAGATCAACTATGAGATCGAGCAGGATCGCCGCACCGGCAAATCCTCCGCTGGCAGCCTCAGCAAAGCTGGTTGAAACGTCCTGGCAAGAGTGGGCGCGTAGGTCCGGAGGTCCTCACGGCCGCTCGATAGGAGCGAGCAAAAACTGAGGGCAGCAGATTGCTGCAGGCGTCGCGAATTCCTCATGAAACAAAATTGTTTGAAAGGAAGGCGGGGTTGGCCCCGCCTTTTTATATGACGCGCAGATTAAGCCGATGGCTGCAACGCTCCAGAACGAATCTCCATTGCCGAAATCAAGCCGCGACCTTCTTGCGGGTTCGCTTCGTCGGCGCCGGCTCCGGCGCTTCCGGCGCTTTCGGTTTGCGGCCGAGCCCCATTGTCTTGGCCAATGACGAGCGCGCCGCGGCGTAGTTCGGCGCGACCATGGGATAATCCGCCGGTAGGCCCCATTTGGCCCGATATCCATCCGGCGTCAGCCCATAGTGGGTCGACAGATGGCGCTTTAGCGATTTGAATTTCTTCCCGTCTTCAAGGGAGATGATGTAGTCCGGTGTCACCGACTTCCTGATCGGGACTGCAGGCGTAAGGGCAACCGGCTCTTTTGCAGAGACACCTTCCGCCGTCCCTTTCAGAGCCGCGTGCACTTGGCCGATGAGGGCAGGGAGATCCCCCACCGGGATCGGATTGTTGGAGACATAGGCTGAGACGACATCGGCCGTGAGCTCGATGAGGGTGTCGATGTTTTTTTCGGCTTCTTCTGTCATGAAACTCTCCAGGCGGCGTGAAACACAGTCGGCGAAGCGTCGCTTCATAGTGGCGGTCGCCGCTGAAAGCAACCAAGGTCTCGACAGGGTTATTGCGATGCTCGTCCAGCAGCGAGATCTATAGCGCGGTATCGCGCCGTCATGACCGTTGATGCGTTCCGTTGTTGGCGACCTGCCGCGGTGCTTGCGCATTTTCAGGCGCGTCTCGGCCGCAAGCTTTGCGCCAGACGACCAGTAATCTCGAAACGAAGCGGGCTGTTTCTGTTCGCCATCCTCTCTTTGGCTGTGAAGTCGGTGGCAGAGCAGTGGTCGCTTCCTGGTGGCGCGTGGAGGAACTATCAAGCGTTGATTCGCAATGGTCGAAACGATGTAGATTCATCCGGTGAGCCGCTCTCGCAGCAGGATGTTAGGGATTGGCCCGCTGGTAAACCGAGGACATCACGCCGCTGCTTTGCTATTGAACCGCTATCGCTGTGACAACACATTCCGCAATGGTGGGCGGGTGTAGAGGAGGCGCCTGTTCACGCAAACTAGCGGTTCAGCAGGTCGGGAGGAACGAATGAGCTCAGGAACTTTCAGCAGCCCACTTTCGTAAGGCGTGCAGCGCACATCGTGCAAGAGATTGCCCGTCCTGCGGATGCTATCGATTTTCTCAACGAATGGCCAGAAGATCGCAGAGACCGGATCCACGAAGCCGCCCTCAGGGCGTGCTTTGATGCATACAACGGACGAAAACCTGCGAGCGCAGCGCGCAAGAGTTTTTTCCGCTTTGCGAAACAGGTCGTCATATTGGAAGATGCAACCTCCGCGATGCAATGGCTCGCTGCCTGCATGTCGGACAGTGGAAAAGCGCAAGTATAGGCGTCGCAGTCGTGTGTGAGGCTGGAGCGGGTACGCCGACGAGGTTATTGTATCCAGATTTCGCGGCATCTAGAGCGTGGTATAAACAAACAATATTTTGCGCGCTAGAGCTTCTCGCGACAGGACTGCAACGCTTCCGGTGTGAAAATCACTGGGTGGGACTTGGTTCTCTCAAATTCTTGACGGTAAATTGCCCGGTTATTATCGCAAAGCAGTTGTCCCATTGAAGCTGATAAACGAGGCCAAAATTGTGCTCCGTCGTCTGTCAATATTCGCTCGATGGAGGCTATAGGCGTCACAAGCCAATCAAAACAGCTACTCGGGCGCCCTTTGAAATTTCGTTTAATTTCGCTCACCCGAAACGGTCCTCTACAGTCGAAATAAGATCGTCCCGCAAAGGTGCTACAAGACACTATCGCGGATCGATTTGGGCCCACGTCGATCTGGCGAAGGCAGGCGGAAGTCGAGCAGGACCTGCAGCGGAACAGATCACCGGCCCCGAACCGAAATCTGACACGGCGGCGGACCCGATTTCTTCTTGGTAGAAGGCGCAGAGAACCGGAGCACGGCTCCAGCGCCGAAGGTTGCCGAGCAGGGATCCTCCTCCTCCTCCCTGAAATCCAGTCGAGAAGAGCGTTCAATTCCGGGACAGTCCAACCTCTGTCGCAAAAACAGGTGTCAGACCACCCGGTCCTCTCCCGCAGCTGATCTAGCGCAGGGCGTTCATGAGCCGCATATCCCAGAGTGGCTGCGTGCACGACGCAGCGAGATCATTTATGAAAATCCTATTCAGTACGATGGCTGTCCCCTTGCTGACGGCCACCGCCTTTGCTGCGGATTCGATCCCCGCAGACCTCAGAGAAACGGCAATGGCCACTTTCAAGGCTTTGCCACCCACCACGCCGGCAGTCGCCAACAACCCGATCACCCCGGAAAAGATCGCTCTCGGCAAGGCACTGTTCTTCGATCCACGCGTCTCTGCGTCAGGCGTCTTGTCGTGCAACTCGTGCCACAACCTGGCCACCGGCGGCGACGACAATCACGAAACCTCGATCGGCCATGGTTGGCAGAAGGGACAGCGCAACGCGCCGACTGTACTGAACGCTGTCTTCAACATCGCCCAGTTCTGGGACGGTCGTGCCGAAGACCTGAAGGCTCAGGCGAAGGGACCGGTCCAAGCCGGGATCGAAATGGCCAATACACCGGGCCAAGTCATCACCACGCTCAAGTCCATGCCGCAATATGTCGAGTGGTTCGATGCAGCTTTTCCGGCTGAAGCCGATCGGGTCACCTTCGACAACCTCGCCAAGGCAATCGAAGCCTTCGAGGCGACACTGGTCACGCCGGCCCCCTTCGACAGTTTCCTGAATGGCGATGACGCCGCCATGACTTCCGAACAGAAACAGGGCCTGGCGCTTTTCATGGACAAAGGCTGCTCGTCCTGCCATGGCGGTATCAACGTTGGTGGGCAAGCCTATTACCCATTCGGCCTCGTGGAACAGCCCAGCGCCGAGGTCCTGCCGGAAAAAGACAAGGGCCGATTTGCGGTCACCAATGCAGCCGACGATTCCTATGTTTTCCGCGTGGCGCCGCTGCGCAACGTTGCACTCACCGCGCCATACTTTCATTCGGGCAAGGTTTGGGATCTGAAACAAGCCGTTGCCATCATGGGAACCACCCAGCTTGGCGTGGTACTGGCGGACGAAGAAGTCGACCTGCTTGTTGCCTTCCTCAACTCGCTGACCGGAAAGGCACCCGAGGTCGCCTATCCCATCTTACCCGCCGAAACGGCGACAACACCCCGGCCTATAACGCAGATCTTAGGAAAATAAACGGCCAGCTGACTGCGGAACATCGCAATTGACAATGATTGCGACTTTTACTGGACGAGACGAGTCGCGACGTCCATGAGAACGCAAATGGCTCGTTTCCATAGTGCAGACACTGCTTCCGTCACCAGCTCGTTGCGATGGAATCATGTTTGGGATCTGGCGTGCGACATGCCAAGGAAGGCGTCTGACGCATGAGGCTCGCGCGCTGTCGATACCGCGCGGCGGCCGGCCATCGCGCTGGCGGCCGAATTGCCGCGCGCCGAAGTGATCGGCCCGCTTAGGGCGAAGGGGCAGCCACTCCGTCCTCCATGTCCAGCGATTCTTCGACTGCTTCCGGATTCCGGGCGATGGTCCAAAGGAGAGTATTGGCCGCTGCATCCGGTTTCGAGCGACCTTGCTCCCAGTTTCGAAGCGTTGCCAGATCGAGGCCATACCTCACGGAGAATGCCTCCTGAGAGAGCTTCGTGCGATCCCGGACTTCGCGAACACTTATCGGCCGCGGCGCATGAACCTTCGCGATCACGCCTGCGGACGACAGTTCATTCTTCAGTGCCAATAGGTCGTCGACGCAAGGAACCGTCACGAACGCCTTGCCGTGATCGACTATCTCCGTGAGTATCGCGTAGGCCGTCCTGAGCGGCAGCTGTCTCTTAACGAGAATCCGGGCGGCCTCAGGAGTATTCGCGCCGTGAAGAAAACTGAGGCTCAGTCGGACGGGAGAGCCTGACGACACCGGGACGACGTCCCGGGTTCGCACCCGTTGTCCGTACCGCTCCATGAATTTCGATGTAGTCGACATTAAGCTTCTCCGCGATCACTCGACCGAGCTTGCGCAATTTGGACCATCCCCACTGGAGGCATCGCGATAAAAGTACGCCAAACAACGCTAAGGGAGAACAAGCAGTGATCTGATTTCGTTCGACGCTCGTTTTCGAGAGCCGTTCTGGGTCGTTCGCAATCAACTGTGTAGGCCAGCGGAGCGAGCAAGGAGCGCCAGATCCGGACAGGGCTGAGTGGGGTGTTTCTCCGAAAGATGGGGCCATGCCCTAAGGAACACGAGATGTAGTGGACTCGTCGATTCGCGCGGTTTCGATTCGCGCACCCCGGGCACAACGCTTGGATAAGTCCCATCAGATGCTCTCCGGTGGCCGTCATCTGTTTAGCTGACATTGGGCCGAGGGCTTCCAGCACGAGCCACATGGCGCGGGTATCGGCCGTGACCATGGTGCGCCGCCCCTGCCGCCAGTTCCAGCGGCGGCACGTGACACCGGCATCATCACACCAGATGACTTCGCCCGGTTCAGGATGCTCGGTTACCATTTCACCTTGCTGGATCGTGTCGAATGGCTCGCTTCGCAACTGAAAGTCTCGGGACCCCCTGGTAAAGATCGAGATCCTCCCCGCCAATCGGAACGCCGTACAGCACGCTGACGGCATTGTAGGCATCAACCAGTGGGGATATCCGCGGGAGAGAGCCATCTTTCCGCACCCGCTTGAGAAGCGCGGCGGCCGAGCACGGCGTTCGATTGGCCTTTGTGCCGAAAGCCTCGTAGGCAACGGCCCACGCCGCAAGATGCGCGTCCCTTTGGGCGTCATCGCGAAGCGCCGCCTGTTCCGCCGCCGCAATCGTGTCGTTCAACGCCTGTGCATCCGGCACGTCGATTTCAGCGTTCCGCACCACAATGCTGATCAGATGAAAATCCGGGTAGCGGGCCTTGATCTCGGGGGCAATCAATGGCGTGAAAGACATGGGATGCTCTTTTCTCATGGGGAGGCTTTGCGCTGCGGGTCGTTCGGGAAATGTTTGAAGAAAGGTGCTTGTCGAGCGTCCAGATCTTCTGGCATCGGCATGGTGCATGCCGCACCATGCGCTGGACAATTCCATCATTCGGCCGTGGACAAGGCCTGGTAGAGATCGTCGATTATCTCTTGCGGGTGCTCGAGCCCGCCTCGGCCGGCAACAAGCTACGCCTCCGCCAGATCCTCCATTTCATAAAAGGCAGCGGGCGCGATATGGATGTGAAGCAGCTTTCCTTGCCGGTTATGCATCGCTCTCGGAAATTCGTCTCGCACGAAAATCTGCCGCCAAACTGGCCTGATCAACAGCACCAGTTGCATAGCGTTTTCCCAGTCCAGTTGACTTTGCAACGAAATGCGGTTCAGCCTAAGGGTCGGTTTCCTCGCCAGCACGCCACGTCCCCGCCGTTTTAGCCACCGTGTCCCGGCAACGCGTCTTGCACCTGCTTGACAACCGCTCGCAGGATCTCAACGCCCTTCTCGATTTGCCGAATGCTCAAGGCGGCATAGCCCATGACAAGCCCCACGCGATCGATGTGGCCTTCGTCCGATTGCCGCTCGTAGAGGGGCGAGATCAGGTGCAGCCCCAGGCCCGCGCCTCGGGCGGCTTCGACCAGGGTCGTTTCCCGCGATCGCGGCAGTTCGTCGAACCAAACGACGACGTGCAGACCGGCCTCTGCTCCCTGGACAGCGATGCGATCTCCGAAGCTGCGCCGCAAGGCGCCCAACAATGCCTCCCGACGCTCGCCGTTCAGCCTGCGCACACGCCGCACATGGCTTTCGTAGCCGCCCCTCTCGATCAAAGAGGCCAGAGCCTCCTGTTCAGCGACCGGCGAATGTCGGTCCGCGAATTGTTTGGCGGTAGCGAAGACCTCCTGCAGTTCCGTCGGGACGACGAGGTAGCCGATACGCAGCATCGGCGAGAGCGTTTTGGAGATCGTGCCGAGGTAGATGACAGCCCCGTGGTCCTCAAGACTGTGCAGCGGAGGGACCGGATTGATGTCGTAGCGATATTCGCTGTCGTAGTCGTCCTCGATCACATAGGCGTTGTTGTGCCGCGCCCATTCCAGAAGCTGATGGCGGCGCGCGATCGGCATGACGCCGCCCAGCGGAAACTGATGCGATGGCGTGACATAGGCCAGTCGTGCCCCGATCCCCGCCAGCAACTCCGTCTTCATCCCGTCCTCGTCGACGGTGACCGGGACGGGCGAGGCACCCGTACTGGCAAAGACCTGACGCGCCATCCTATAGCACGGGTCCTCGATGACGAAGCGGTCGGCGGGATCGAGAAGCAGGCGAGCGCACAGATCTAGGCCCTGCTGCGAACCGTTGACGATGATGATCTGCTCGAGCTCGCAGCTCAGAGTTCGGGCGCGCCAGAGATAGCCCTGGAGCGCTTGGCGCAGCCCACGCCAGCCGCGAGGATCGTCATAGGCAAGACGCAACGGGCGCTGCCCCATCGCCTCGTTCATCGCACGTTTCCAGACCAATGCGGGGAAGTCTGACGGCGCCAGGTCGCCATAGCGGAAATCGACCTTCAGTCCAGTCGGCAGATAATCCGGCCAGGGCGGCGTAACGCGCAGTCGTTCGCCATAGGCGGACATTTGAACCGGGCCGACTCGTTTCGCGACAGTGCGGCTCGTCTCAGGACCGATCAGCGAGGATGCAACGCGAGGTCGTGCGCCTTGACGGACTTCGATAAAACCTTCCGCGGTCAGTTGGTCATAGGCGACCGTCACCGTCGTTCGCGAAACCCCAAGGTCATTTGCCAGGCCGCGGGAGGACGGCAGCTGACTACCGGTTTCATAAACGCCGCCGAGGATTTGCTCGCGAAGAGCCTCGTAGATCTGGCGTGCACCCATCGCGTGCGAGCGACCTGCAGAACCGGCACTTGAAGACTGGACCATTTCATTCATTGCTAACTGGATATTTCACATTGGCCAGTTTGCCGTCAATCTTTCGGAAACCCAAGAAAGATCTAGAGGCCGAATGACCCGTTCCTATCAATCCGAAACCGATGCTCTCACGCGGTCGCCCAACGACACCGGTCCCGGATTCGCCACCCGGGCGATCCATCATGGCTACGATCCGGCCCGCTTTTCCAATGCCGTTCAGCCGCCAGTCTTCTTGACCTCGACCTATGGATTCGAAAGCGTGGCAGCGAACGAGGCCGCCGCCACCCTTGGCGGAAGGCTCTATGCGCGCGAATACAATCCGACGACGGAGATCCTCGAGCAACGGCTCGCCAATCTGGAAGGAGCCGAGGCAGCTTTGATCGTTGCCTCGGGGATGGCGGCTTTCGGCACACTGATCTTGTCGCTCCTGTCCCAAGGCGATGAACTCATCGTCCACAAGACGCTTTATGCGAACACGCTTGCCATGGTCGAACAGGCGGTCCCCCGCTTCGGCATCAAGGTCGTCGCGGTCGACCTGTCCGATCCTCACAATCTCGATGCCGCGATCACCGAGCGGACCCGGCTTGTTTTCTTCGAGACGCCGGTGAATCCGCTGAGCCGCATCCTCGACATCGCTGCCATTGCCGAGCGCGCCCACGCGCGCGGTGTAAAGGTTGCAGTCGACAGCACCTTCGCCTCGCCCGCGCTCCAGCGGCCGCTCGAACATGGGGCCGACCTCGTGCTCCACTCCCTGACCAAATACATCAATGGGCACGGCGATGCCCTTGGCGGGGCGATTCTCGGCGACGCGCAAACGCTCCGCACGCTGCACGAAACGGGCCTGCGCTACATCACCGGCGCAGCGCTCTCGCCCATGTCAGCCTTCCTGATCCTGCGCGGTCTGAAGACGCTCACGCTGCGCATGGAACGCCACAGCGCCACGGCCCTTGCGGTGGCTCAGGCGCTCGAGGCGCACCCGGCGGTGGCATGGGTGAGTTATCCCTTCCTCGACTCGCACCCTGATCAGGTGACGGCGCGAAAGCAGATGTCCCAAGGGTCGGGCATGTTGGCCTTTGGCCTCCACGCTGGGTTCGAGGGCGCGCGGCGGATGATGGACCGGCTCAACCTGATCACCCGGGCTGTCAGCCTCGGCGATGCCGACAGCCTCATCTATCATCCGGCAAGCCTGACCCGTGCTCGTCAGCCGATCCGCAAGGATGCGCATCTGGCCGATGGAGTCGGCGAGGACCTCATGCGTCTCTCGGTGGGTCTTGAAGACGCCGATGACCTAATCGCCGACCTGCGGCGGGCTCTGGACGCCCTGTGATGACCTGTGGTCCGGCCAGTCCTGCGCTCGCGTACAAACCCGGAGCCTTGCCATGGCATTCCTGAGCGGCCTTTCCGCGTTTCCCATCACGCCGACCGATCGGGACGGCCGCGTCGATACCGTTGCTCTGCGCAAGCTGATTGCCAGGCTTTGCGCCGCTCAGGTCGATTCCATCGGTCTTCTCGGCAGCACCGGCACATACATGTATCTGACGCGCGAGGAACGGCGACGGGCGCTCGCCGAGACCTTGGACGAAACCGGGGGACAAATGCCGGTCGTGGTGGGTGTGGGCGCGCTGCGCACCGACGAAGCAGTGAGGCTCGCGCAGGACGCTAAAGCCCTTGGGGCTGCCGCGGGGTTGCTTGCCGCCGCCTCTTACACCCCGCTCACTGATGACGAGGTGTTCGAACATTTCTCCACGGTGGCGCGCGAAAGTGGCCTTCCGATCGTCATCTACGACAATCCAGGAACGACGCATTTCCGTTTCACCCCAGCACTCGTCAGCCGCCTGGCAAAGGTGCGGGGGATCGTCGCTATCAAGAATCCGACAGACAAGGGCGATGCGATCAAGAGCCATCTGGCCGACCAGAGGCGCACTGTGCCGGAAGGGTTCTCGATCGGCTACAGCGGCGACTGGAACGCTGCAGAGGCCATGATCGCTGGCGCTGACACATGGTACAGCGTCCTCGCGGGCATCCTGCCCGAGGTCTGCACAAAGATCGTCACAGCGGCGCAGCAGGGCGATGCGGCCGAAGCGCGACGGATCGATGCCGCGCTTGCGCCGCTCTGGAGCCTCTTCAAGGAGTTCTCGAGCCTTCGCGTCGTCTATGCACTTGCCGAATTGCTCGACATTGGCCGTGCCGACCCCCCGCGTCCCATCCTGCCTCTGCCCTCAGCAGCGAAGCGCCAGATCGCCGCCGCGTTGGAACGCTTGCCATCGGATGTCAACCGGTGAATAGCGAACCCGGCGGCCAGTGAAGGAACGTGTCATGTATGTACCCGCGCATTTCGATGAACCGAGCCGAGAAGTCCGCTACGAACTGATCGAGAACAGTGCACTTGGCATGCTGATAACCCATGGCCGGAGCGGTCTCGACGCCAATCACATCCCCTTCGAACTCGACACGTCACAGGGAGAAAACGGTACCCTTTACTCCTGCGCGATTAATACACGTGCCGAAGGAAAGTGCACATTCTCGCTCGAGTGATTTATTTCAAAAGATGTGATCGCGTTTTGGCACATTCACGGCCGACATGCGGCAGCCGGTCACTCACCACATGGTGAGCAACCAGGAAACCCTCCGGCCTACACTTTCTACCGGAGCGCACGTGCTGCATCGACCATGTTCATCAGGGCAGGGCGGACCTCCTCCCATTTGCGTGTTTTGAGGCCACAGTCCGGGTTTACCCACAGTTGGGAATCCGACAGTCGCTCGCGGGCAAGCATGACGAGATCCGAAATCTCGCCGACTTCCGGGACGCGTGGTGAGTGAATGTCGTAGACTCCGGGACCGATTTCGTTCGGATATTTGGAGCTCGTGAAGGCGTCCAGCAGTTCCATCTTCGAGCGCGACGTCTCAATCGAAATGACATCCGCATCCATTTCAGCGATCGCGTCGATGATCTCGTTGAACTCCGAGTAGCACATGTGGGTATGGATTTGAGTCGCGTCCTTTACACCCGTTGAAGCGATCCGGAAGCATTCGACAGCCCAGTCGAGATAGTCTTTCCAGTCAGACTGGCGCAGTGGCAATCCTTCGCGAAACGCGGCCTCATCGATCTGGATCATCCTTGCGCCGGACCATTCGAGATCCGTCACCTCGTCGCGGATGGCGAGCGCGATCTGGCGGCATGCTTCGGAGCGGGGTACGTCGTCGCGAACAAAAGACCAGTTGAGAATGGTCACCGGGCCTGTGAGCATTCCCTTCACAGCGTTTTCCGTAAGCGACTGGGCGAATTGCCACCAGCGCAGCGTCATCGGCTTGGGCCTCGATACGTCGCCGAAGATGATGGGGGGGCGCACGTAACGCGACCCATAGCTCTGCACCCAGGCATGCTGGGTGAAGGCGAAGCCGGACAGCTGCTCGCCGAAATACTGTACCATGTCGTTTCGTTCGAACTCACCGTGCACCAGCACGTCCAGCCCGATCTCTTCCTGCCAGCGAATTGCAGCCTCGATCTCCTTCTTCAGGAAGGTCTCGTAGTCGACATAGCTCAGCTGGCCCTTCGCATGAGCGGCCCGCGCCCTGCGTACCTGCGGCGTCTGCGGGAAGGACCCGATGGTCGTCGTCGGGAACGGCGGCAGCCCGAGCGTGCCGGCCTGGACTCTGGAGCGCTCGGCAAAAGCGCTCTCTCGTCGCTTCATGCTGTCGTCAATGCTGGCGATCCGTCCCTCAACAAGCGGGTCATGGATCTTCGTGGATGTCACGCGAGTGGCGGCAGCCTCGGCAGACGCTTTCAACGCGCCTGCCACCGCATCCCTGCCTTGAGTCAGGGCCTGGGCCAGCAACACCAACTCGTCGGTCTTCTGGGTCGCGAAGGCGAGCCACGACCTGATGTCCGCGTCGAGTTCCGTCTCCATGCGGAGGTCGATCGGCACATGCAGCATCGAGCAAGAAGGCGCGATCTCGACGCGGTCCAAGGGCCAGCCGGCGACGATCGGTTTGATGCGGTCGAGAATGGCGGGCAGGTTCGCACGCCAGACGTTGCGGCCATCGATCAAGCCAAGCGAGAGCACCAGATCCTTCGGTGCGAGCCGACCCACCGTTTCCAGCTGCTCGGGAGCGCGCACGAGATCAATATGCAGCCCGGCCAGGGGCAGAGAAACCGCGGTTTCGAGATTGTCTCCCAGCGGCCCGAAATAGGTAGCCAGCATGATCTTCAGCTCGGGCGCGGCTTTCGACAGCTGGCCATAGGCGAATTCGAACGCAGCTCGTTCGTTCGGGTTCAGATCGAGGACAAGCGCTGGCTCATCGATCTGCACCCAGTCGGCTCCAGACAGCTTCAGCCTCTGCAGGAGTTGCTCGTAGACGGGCAGCAGCCGCGGCAGGAGCGCGATGGGATCGAATCCTTCGGCAGGCGATTTCGCCAGCTTGAGGAAGGTGATCGGTCCAAGGATGACTGGGCGTGTGTGAACGCCGAGAGCTTTAGCCTCGATGAAGTAATCGACCGGTTTCGTCGACGAGAGGGCGAACGTCTGATCATCGTTGAGTTCCGGCACAATGTAGTGATAGTTGGTGTCAAACCACTTGGTCATTTCCATCGCGGTTAAATCAGACCGATGAGCCGCCTGCTGGTGACCAGCGTGTCGACAATCCTCCGTCTGACCCTGGTTGCCCCGCGCCATTGCGAAGTAGATGTCAAGTGGAACCTCGCCGCTATTCCAGCCGTAACGGGATGGAACGGCGCCGACCATGGCTGCGGTGTCGAGCACATGGTCGTAGAGCGAGAAGTCGTTCGACGGGATTTTCGACACGCCGCGATCGTGCTGCTCCTCCCAGCTAGCGGCACGGAGCGCCTTCGCGGTCGTGAGAAGGTCGGCAGCGGACGATTTTCCGGACCAGTAGCTTTCAAGCGCGAATTTCAGTTCTCGCCGACGACCGAATCGGGGCACGCCGAGCGTTGCTACAGGAATTTGCTGAGAGACAGTCATGCCAGACCCCGATGGTTGGGGCGTCGGTGACAAGGAAGGCGCTAGCAGGCCGGCACGAACGCCAGGCTGCAGCGGCCACCGAGACACCCCGCCCGTGGACGTAATTCGCCGTGGCAGGTCTCCTGGCTCGCGGGGTCATAGCCTCTACCCGTCTTCCCAAGGCTATTCGCCTCAGTGACATGAGTGGGGTTGGCTCGCCGCTAACAGTTGCGGGGGCAGCGCCGGCATCGCACCGGCTTCCCTCTTAGCTCCGCTGCGGCAGCGCCGTACGGAGAACCACGACGCGGGAGACAATTACAGCAGTTCGCTTCTTTGTCAACGCCGCATAAAGAAATGTTTATGTCGTTATGTTAAATTTCCGTTGGCATGTTCCAAAGGTCGCCTCGAAAGCGAAAACTGTGGAAGCCTTGAGCGGCCGGTAAATCAAAGCAATGACGCACGGCGCCCTTGTCCAGGAGGATAGGAGTTCGTCGGCTGCCGGCAGCAAACATACCGGCAAGCGCCGTGGTGCTGCTTAGCGCATCATGCGAACCACCTCGGCGTCGAACTTCGGCTCCGAGGTTCCGACCGCTTCGTTGGTGATCTGCTCGCGACCATATTCGGCTCAATGGCGAGGCTGTTGCCCATGTGGAAGCTGTTGGCCGTGATGCCCTCGGTGATATGACACAACGATTTCGGGGGAGCACACCGAGGCCAGGCGCAGCGGCGTGTTGCGAAGTGATCGAGGCCAATGTCTCGAACTGCTTGTTCGCAGCCCACCGGCTCAAGGTAACCCGGCTCAAACCACCGGGCCAGCTCAAGTCCTGTCCAAATGAGGCCTGAGCGGCAAATCGTCGTGCACGCGCACGGTTTGGCGTTCGATCTTGTGATGCGTCTTGGGCGGACAATCGCCACGGTGCAGCGCGCAGAAGCGGTCCCCAATTGGGAAGCCGAGGGCGGTGAGGGCAAGCCGGCGCCACAGGCGGAAGGGGACTTGGACCTGTTTGCCCTGCTGGACCACAAGTTCGCGACACAGGGCCTCAAGGAGAAGACCAAGAGTGATTATGCGCGGGACCTCGCCAAATTCATCAAAAGCAGCGGGCAGTCAAAGTTCGGCGCCGATTGACATGGAGATAGCCATCGCGGCGGACCGCCCAGGCGGACCGCAAGCCGGAATACAACCGGGTGCAGGCGGCCAAGCTCGTCCACAAGATGGCGTCGGGCACACACCGGCGATGGGAGAGCGGACCGTGGAGTGCAGGAACTTCACGCCTATCCACGCTCCCGTGGACGTGTCCTGCGGCACATCGGCAGCGATATTGAGGAGGCAGTTGAGCGTCTGGTCGAGCACTCTTACCTGCCACTACCTACGCTTAACGTCATCTCGTACTGAAAACGCACCACGCAAGGTCGAGATTTAACATGCGCCCTTCGTGGATGGTTCTAAGCTTCCTCGGGCGCGGTCAATCTGTGATAACGGTCGCTTGGAACCTCCATCACCGCGACGCGATCAAGGTTGGCGTATCGCGCTCGGTAGTAACCTTCTTCCTCCACTTCGGCGAAACTACACTGGGGAACGTCAAAGGTCGCAGCTTCCAATCCGAAGAAAGTCGTAGCGGTTTCTTCATCCAAGAAGTTCCACTCATCTTCTCCGCCGTCATATGTGACGCGAACATAGGAGGCCATGCGCACGGCTTCCTGATCACCCATCTCTGCGATGATGGCATCGCATTCTTTCTTCAGCTTTCCTGAAACCTCACCCTTATCCCAGTCATCCAAAGCCCGATAGATTTCTGGATGATAATACTCTGGCATCTCCTCTACATCTTCACCGATAAGCTCAATGGTGCGGACATATTGCGGATTTATCAAGAGTATCTTGTTGTCAAGGCTCCAACAATACAGCCATGGTCTGCTTGTGTTATTTCTACGAAGATTATGAAGTTCCTTCAACTGACGTAAAATCGATTCACGCGCCTTTTCATCAATAGGATATTGGCGGCTGCCAACAGTCGTCTTGATTCTGAGCGTGCCGTATCGCGTTTCGGCATCGGCAATTGCAAACGGGCTCGTGCGCCACTCCTCGACATCAATCTTCCAGCCCAGCAGCTCCTCGACCGTGCATTTCAACGTGAGACAAAGGTCCTTGATCTGCTCGACGTTCAACTGCGTTTTGCCTGTTTCCCAACGGGCCACAGTCTGTTGCGTCGTTGCCATCTGCTCTGCCAAATCTTTTTGAGTCATGCCCAGTCGAACCCTAAGCTCTTTCATGTTCATAACTCACCTCGCGTGTTCAACACACGCATTGTGGATGAATTAATCTAATCGTCAAGCGTGTTCAAAAATCGCAGCATGTGTTTTTAGGGCGTCTTCGAGGCTCCGGCAGCCGTTCGTGACCACTTGCGCAAGACACAGGGCTGGTACACAGCACGAATGGGCGATCAAAAATTACTGCTGAAATTGAGATAATTATTGTGGGCGAGTCTGGATCTCTCTGATCGACACGATAGTCGACCATCACCATGATCGGACCGCTTCGTGGCCGCAGGTCAAGTTGCAGCGTCGGTTCGCTGAACTTGTTGGTCGGATCCAGATTGAGCGTTTCAAAATCGGGCTGACGCAGAAGGATGCCCATCAGTCCCCCAATGACAAAAACCAGCTGGCGGACGAGCAAGGCTCCCGAAACACCTTGGACATCCGCCAGTTCGCCCCAAAGCCAGCTTCCCGCCGCCATGCCGCCGTATGTGGCCGTCTGATAGAGAGAGGGCGCGTCCAACCACCCACCGCGGCGCCGAAAGCTGCACTGTGACGTTAAACAGCGAGAATGATTGAATCCAGGCCGCACCGGCTGGCATGAGGTTGAGACAGCTCAGCCCAACGTGCTCGCTCCATGCCCGAAAGAAGCAGCTGATCGCCAATACAAAGAACGCACCGCGAATGACCCATTCGTTGGAGAGAACTTCTCGGACCGCCCGATGAGGAGCGCGCCGCAAATCGCTCCCAGGCCGAAGAAGCCGAGCATCACGCCGTAGGTGACTGCGGTCCCTTTGATCTGTTCGCGAGCGACCAACGGCAGGAGAGCCAAAATGACAACGGCGGTGAGGCCGAAAATGAAACTCCGGCACATCACCTTGAGAAGGTTCGGCGACAAGAGCACGTAACGGAAGCCCGCCGCCATCGCACTGCCGAAAGCCTCCCGCGGCAGCGCTTGTCGTGCCCGTTCGGCTTTCCATCGCAACAGCGCAGCGATCAGAGCGAAGTAGCAAAGGACGTTGAAGAGGAACGCGAAGGCCGCACCGGCTGTGGCCACGATTATGCCGCCAATCGCCGGCCCGATGCTGCGCATGAGATTGTAGCTCATGCCGTTGAGCGCACCCCGCTTGGCAGGTGTTCGCGAGGCAGGATATCTCCCATGGAGGCTTGCCAAGAGGGATTGTGCAATGCCCAACCACAGCCGACTAGGAAGGTGAGACCCAGAAGGGTCCAGGGTGTCATTCCCCGCATAGGTCAGGAACGCCAGGAAGGCGGATACGCAGACCATCAGCAGTTGCGCAGTCAACATGATCCGGCGACGGTCAAACTTGTCCGCGAGCGCTCCCGCCGCGAGCGAGAAGATCATGTAGGGGAGGGTGGTCGATGACTGGACGAGCGCCACCATTCCATGGGAGGTGGCGATGCTCGTCATCAGCCAAGCTGCCGCCGCACCTTCCACTAGGGTGCCAAGGTTCGAAATGAGTGCAGCCGACCATAGCGAACGGAAGGTCTTGTGCTGAAAAGGAACCAGTGAAGATGTTCTCTTCGCCATTGTGGGAAGCTTCGGGATCGACCGCGGGGCTGGATTTGGTTCGCCTCACTCAACCATGGCCTCGCCATACAAGCCAAGCTGCCACAGTGGCGCGCCTGCTAACCCAGAAAACTTGGCGGCCTTAACTACCCCCTGAGGAGTGTCTCTCGACATTCCTCAGGGAACTCGACGCGAATGTCTGCAATATCCGCTAAGCGGGCAGAATTTCTGCGACAGCATTTGCTGAAACCCTACTTTACAACAGTGTGGCGCTTCCGGCCGAGCGAAAGCCGGATCGGGAGGTCTTGGGAAGATATCATTGTATCAACCTCGACAACGTTGCCGTTGATCCGCACACCTCGTCCCGAGATCGCCCTTCGCGCTTCCCCTTTGGAGGAGGTCAATCCGGCGCGTACCAGCAAATCCACAAGGGCTACTCCGGCCAACCCCTCGGCGTCATTTAGATGAAGCGTCGGTAGCCCCTCTGCGGCTTCGCCCTGCCCAAATGCTTGGCTAGCCGTGGCCTCCGCCTGTTTGGCGGCGTTAGTTCCATGTGCCAGGGCCGTAGCTTCGTTGGCGAGACGTTCTTTGACGGCGTTTAGCTCGGTTCCTTCAGCCTGTCCAAATCGCTCGATCTCGTTCATCGGCAGATCGGTGAAAAGCTTCAGAAACCGAACGACATCAGCGTCTTCCGTGTTACGCCAGAATTGCCAGTAATCGTATGGCGAAAGGCGATCTTCGTTGAGCCACACAGCTCCGGCAGCCGTCTTACCCATCTTGACACCTGAAGGAGTCTTCAGAAGCGGCGTAGTCACTCCGAAGACTTCCTTTCCATCCGTCCGCCGTATCAAGTCGATGCCATTGATGATGTTCCCCCACTGGTCGGCTCCACCCATCTGCAAACGGCAACCGGTCCGGCGGGTTAGCTCAAGGAAGTCGAACGCTTGGAGGATCATGTAGTTGAATTCTAAGAAGCTCAGATTCTCCTGCTTTTCCAGCCGCGACTTCACACTGTCGAAAGAGAGCATCCGATTGACGGAGAAATGCCTGCCAACGTCTCTCAGCATGTCGATCCAACGAATGCTGTCCAGCCAGTCGGCATTGTTCACCATCACGGCATCCGTCGGGCCGTATCCGAAGACAAGGAGACGGCCAAAGACCTTTCTGATCCCTTCAATGTTGGCGGCGATCCGCTCGTCCGTCAGCATCGGCCGCGCGTCCGAACGGAAGCTGGGATCGCCGATGCGGGTGGTCCCACCCCCAATGAGAACGATGGGTTTATGGCCAGTCTGCTGAAGATGACGAAGCGCCATGATCAGAAGAAGATGGCCGACATGAAGACTGTCAGCCGTCGCATCGAAACCAGCGTAAGCGGGTACGATGCCTGCTTCAAAGGCGGCATCGACACCCGGCAGGTCGGTCCCTTGATTTACATAGCCGCGCTCAATGAGCGTCTTCAAAGCCGCCGAATATGGTTTGGAATGACCGGTTGATAAATCGGGAAGTGCCATAGGGAATCCTCCTGGTATTGCCGCCAGGGGGTCCTCTCAATGAACAAAGCCGCCTGACGGCGGCTTGTTTCAAGGCATGATCGAAACGCGCCGCTCCTTATGGAAGCGTCGCATAATAGATTGCAGCGATGAGCGCGGACTTGATCATGTGCCGATGCATAAAGGACTTTATCCGCACCTGCAAGCAATCTGAAATGGCTACTTCGGGGAGCTGCCGAGCCTCTGTCGCGACGATTTGCAACTGACTTTTGCACCTCGCAGAACTCAACTTTTGCGACAACATTTCCTGCTTCCCGCTTTCCTTCTGATGTCGAGCCCGGCGCGCTTCACCTGCGCTTCGCTGCAGCCGGTCAGCTTTGCCGTCCTGCTGAGACTGTTGCCGCCAGACCGGAAGACAATAATGCGTTCGTGTGTCACCAAGTCAGCTTGGCCTCCGGCGTGGCGGCTTATCCGGATGACTGCACGCGATCAGTTGCTGGTTCAAGACAGGGAAGAAGGCCTGCATCGCCTTTGCCGATGTTCAAGGTCAGTTCAATGTGGGTAATTTTCCGACGCCGTATTGCGCCACCGGCAAAAACGGCGTGAATCCTGAAACCTACGCCTGCAATTGGTGTGAAGCAGGCGAAAAGGGCTGCAGTGGCGGCGATTTCATCGAGGAAGGTTTGCGGCGGCGGCAGCGACACCGTTTTCTCGCGTCAGCAAATCCCGCCAAACCATTACCACCCCAATTGCGACCACGATATTCAGGGGCCGTACCGGAACCACGAGGGTCCTTACCAGGCGTGTCTCGCCACGCAAACCACCACCCACAATGGCATGGTGTTTGCCCTTAGAGCCTGACCCGAAACTCGGTTTTGGGGGTGGAAGCGGTTGAGTGGCCCCGTCCGTTGTGATTCGCTTGAGTTGTCTAGACTTGAACGGGATAACGACATGGGTTGGACGGAGACCACCCGCCGGCGATATTGCCGCGCGGGGCAGCGAGATGCAAACGCGTTGACGGACAGGGAATGGGCGTTGCTCGAGCCGTTCCTGCCGGGAACGAAGACAACGGGACGACCGCGGACGACAGAACTTCGGGCGGTCGTGGACGCGCTCCTCTACATCGCCTGGACCGGCTGCCAATGGCGGGCATTGCCGGATCGGTTCCCGCCGGTCTCGACGGTTCAACGCTATTTCTATGCCTGGCGGGACAACGGGCTGTGGAAGGCCATCAACTTCCACTTGGTGGCTGCGGCACGCCTGGCGCTTGGTCGCGAGGCGAGCCCGAGCGCCGGTGTCATCGACAGCCAATCGGCAAAGACCACGGACGTTGCCGGTTTGCGTGGTTACGACGTCGGCAAGAAGGTCAAAGGCCGCAAGCGCCATATCATTACTGCCACCGAGGGACACTTGGTCGGGCTGACGGTGCACACGGCCGACATCCAGGACAGGGATGGGCAGTCGGCGTCATCGCCTCCATTCGACGGCTTTCTCCCTGGTTGCGGCATCTGTTCGCCGACGGCGGCTATGCCGGAGAAAAACTGTCGCAGGCACTGGCCACTCTCGGCACATGGACCATCGAAATCATCAAGCGCTCCGACGCGGCCAAGGGCTTTGAGGTGCTGCCACGACGATGGGTCCTCGAGCGAACTTTCGCCTGGCTGGGACGTTGTCGCCGGCTCACCAAAGACTTCGAGGCGACCATCGCCAGCGCCGAGGCATGGATCTTCATCGCCTCGATCCGCCTCATGCTTCGCCGCATGGCAGCTCCACGTCGTGCGTCGAGTTTCGAGTCAGGCTCTTACAGGCATGCGCAGGACGCGCGAAGCCGCTCAAATCTCCCCAGATGGGTCAGCCATCGAAGACCGGCATCACTTGCCCGTTGAGCGGCTATACGATAATGCTCCGCGCTAAGCAGCAAGCGCCAAAAATTCGAGCGGCGACTTCATTCTCCTATTCAGGAAGGAACTATGAGGCGGCAGACGCGACCATTCACCGTGGAAGTCAAACAAAAGCGCAATTATCAAAAATCCGCACGTTCCATCTGGGGCAATTTCGACATCGCCGCGGCGATGGCCGAGACAACAAAGGAAGTCGAGCCGTTAAATCGTCAGCTTGTTGACTCTACTGTAGTGGCCCTTGATGCTGAACCTTTGCAAAAACCGCGAGTGGAGCATTTCATGGCCAATCCCCTGGAAACCGAGTCAGCAGTAGTTCCTAGCGCACCGGCAGACAAAGCGGAAACGCCAAAACCGAAGACGAGAGCGCGGCGGTCGAGGAAGCCAGAAGCTGAGGCGAGCGCGCCTGCCCGCAAGGAGGGCGCCAAGCCGATATCCGCGACCACTGAAGCACCGCCGTCAGCGCGAACAGGCCGAAAGAGCTACTCCGCGAAGGATCGTGCCCAGAAGCTGGCGCAGATCGAGACCTCGATCGGCGGCGGCGCTACTCTCAAGAGCGCGGTGAAGCAAGCCGGCATCTCGGAACAGACATATTATCTTTGGAAGAAGGCGGCGGCGCCGGCGGCGGACAGTGACGGGCTGAAGGATCTCGTCGCGCTCGAGGAAGAAAACAAGCGGCTAAAGAGCCTGCTTGCCGATCGTCTCCGCAAGGAGAATGCGGAACTGAAGAAAAGGCTCGGGCTGGATTAAGGAGGCTGGGCAGCTGGTTCTTGGCTCGCCACCTACAGCAATCCCACCTGCTCCGCCTCTCGGCGCAGATTTTGCCGTGGCCTTGGGCCGATTTGCTGGATGACCAGCCCGGCTGCCAGCGAGCCGAGATCGCCGCAAT
>NZ_JAMYND010000047.1:0-34397 GCF_040318885.1 Mesorhizobium sp. M0998 | reverse complement strand
GCGGCAGCGCAAGATCGTTCATGGTGGGTGTGGTCTCCGGGAAATGGTTCGGATCGGCTTAAGCAACCAAATCCTACGTCATTTCCGATCAGATCCCGAGCAGCCAGCCAGTATTCGACCGTCGCTGGCGCCTCCGCCCACTGAGGCCTTGTGCTTCCTCCAGCGAGTCAAGCCGATCACCATGCGTGTCGCCAGTTCTGGTGCTCACCCACGTGCCATTTGCGATCTTGTGTCGGTGAGAGCACCGCAAGCACCTCCCCTGCTAGAGGGCAAGGCGGCTTGCGTCGCCCGTGTTGTTACTATTCTTCGCTGTAATCGGAGTTTTTTTTGTGGCTTCGGAATCGGGACATTCGGCTTTGCAAAAAAATAGGCCGTCGTGGTCGATCGTCACGCCCCCGAGTTCGGCGGCACGATGGAACGACAACGGCAGCGCAAGCTCCATTTGCGCGAGGGGCTCGTCCCTTCAACTACTTGATGCATTTGCGCTTTGCGTACCTCCGTGCATGTTGCTCGATGCCAGGCGGAGACCTCTGTCTAAAAGATCGCGCATCGATGCAACGCCCACGCGTAGATCGCCATCATCGCGGCGATCGCTTTGCCGGGATCGCCGCAGCCGTTTTCGAGCACGACAACCATGCCAGCGGTGTCGGCAGCGATGCGCATGCAAAAATTCACAGGTGCATTCTAGCCAAAATGCTAGCTGCCCAGCAAATGTCCGGCATTTCGCAAGGCCCCTAGGAAGAGACTGGCATGGCCGTTGGCATCGATCTTGGCCTGCATCGACAGGGGCATGCTGTGCCAGTTCTCCAAGGGCGCAGTGAAATGTGAGAACGTACCGTTGACGATGCAATGGTGGGTAACAAGGCCCTGTCTGTCCAACGCCAGCACGCCGATCTGGTCGCCCTGATATCGGATGGCTGCGACCCGCTGGACCCCCGCATCACCGTCGACCCGCACGTCGAAAAGCAGGATGCCGCGGCTCCTGGTGGCTACCTCGGCGGCCTTTTCAGCGAAGCTTAAGGAGAGCGAGCGGACGCTTTCGACGGCCAGCCGTAAAACCATCAAATCCAGTTCATCCACTGCCATAAGGTACCTGCGCGTAACACATGGGTGATAGCAATCGACCACACCGCTTGTTCACAGATGTCGGCTCACGACCGATCATTCAGGGTTTGCCGGTCGTCCATTGACCGAGGGCGTGCTCCGGTTCGAACCGATCCTGATGCGGAATGCGCTGGATCTACGGAACCCGAGGAGCAGGCCAGCCAAAGTTGCCGCGACATTCGATGTCGTGATCATTCCAGACATCTGCATCGGCGTCGCTGAACATCCCACTGGTAAGTCCGTTCTCTTGCGGCAAGCCCATCCTCGGGCCGTCTTGTACCTGAAACCCTCGCGGTGGCGTCCCTCGAAGCTCGGGACCGCCGGGCGCTTGATCGTCGAGAACTTTGTTTACGAAGGTCCGGACCTCCTGCAGAGCTTATTCTGGTGCGCTCGCCTTTGAGCATTCCGCTGAAGCGTGACGTTTCGCTAGTCAGTGTTCCTTGCAGGCTCACCGCGAGGGCGCCTTGCACACAGCTGCACGTCAGCGCATGAAACTCGTCCCCCGTTCACTTCACAAAATGGATTTCCTGAAGTACTGGGAGCGCAGAGAAATCTCCGGTCGCAGCCTACCCGGTTAAAACAAGGACCCAAAAATGAAGACTCTCGTCGTCTGCTCCGGCGGATTGGACTCCGTTACCCTTGCTCACAAGGTGGCAGCGGAGCACGAACTCGCCGGCCTCCTATCTTTCGATTACGGCCAACGGCATAGGAAGGAATTGGGCTTCGCCGCCCTTTGCGCGGAGCGACTGAGCGTCCCGCACCGCATCATCGACATCCACGAGATCGGCGGCGGCCTTTCCGGCTCCGCGCTGACCGATAATGTGGACGTGCCCGACGGGCACTACGCCGAAGACACGATGAAGGTCACGGTGGTGCCGAACCGGAACGCCATCATGTTGGCCATTGCCTTCGGCTTCGCCGCAGCGCACGGCGCTGAGGCGGTGGCGACGGCCGTGCATGGTGGGGATCATTTCATTTATCCCGACTGCCGTCCGGCCTTCATCGACGCTTTCCAGATGATGCAGGACCACGCGCTCGACGGCTACGCGGAGATTCGCATTTATGCACCCTATGTGAATCTCACGAAGGCGGACATTGTTAGGAATGGAGCAGCATACGGCACGCCGTTTGCGCAGACCTGGTCCTGCTACAAGGGCGCCGAGCGTCACTGCGGGAGGTGCGGGACCTGCGTCGAGCGGCGCGAGGCGTTTCATCTCTCTGGGCAGCCGGACCCCACCGACTACGAGGACTCCGACTTCTGGCTCGATGCGCTGCGAAGGAGGACCGCGTAATGTTCCGCATCACCAAGGAATTCCACTTCTCAGCCTCGCATCAGCTCACCTCGTTGCCACCCGATCACCAATGCGCGCGCCTGCACGGGCATAACTACATCGTTGAAGTGGAGCTTTCAGCGAATGGACTGAACGACAACGGCTTCGTGCGCGACTATCACGATTTGGCGCCATTCAAACGCTACATCGACGAGAGCTTCGACCACCGACATCTCAACGACGTGCTGGGACATGAGCAAGTCACGGCGGAATATCTGGCCAGACATTTTTATGAATGGTGCAAGGCACGCCTGCGCGAAACCTCGGCCGTGCGGGTGAGCGAAACGCCGAAAACCTGGGCGGAATACCGGCCATGACCGATACGCATCCCGCAATCCGCGTGAGTGAGATTTTCGGGCCGACGATCCAGGGCGAGGGCGTGCTCATCGGTTTGCCCACGGTCTTCGTCAGAACCGGCGGGTGTGACTATCGCTGTTCCTGGTGCGACAGCCTGCATGCGGTGGACAATCAATTCCGGCATGAATGGGAGATGATGTCCATTGGCGCGGTGTGGCAAAACGTGCTTGCGCTTTCCGGTGGCCGCCCGCTGATGGTATCGCTGTCAGGCGGCAATCCGGCCATCCAGCCGCTCGGCGCGCTCATCGAGCGAGGCCATGGTGAAGGTTACCGTTTTGCGCTGGAAACCCAAGGTTCGGTGGCCAGGGGCTGGTTTGCCGACCTTGACGTGCTAGTCCTCAGCCCAAAGCCGCCGTCAAGCCAAATGACGACCGATTGGGCCGCTTTCGAGGCGTGCCTCCAGGCGGCACAAGGCAGGCCGCAAGTCGTGCTCAAGCTCATTGTTTTCGACGAAAGGGACTACGCCTACGCGAAAGACGCCGCTGCGAGATTTCCGCGACTTCCGATCTATCTGCAACCCGGCAATCACACGCCGCCACGCCCCGCAAATGAAGACGCTCCTGTCGACCTTGACGGAATATTGAAGCGCATGGAGTGGCTGGTTGATGCCGTGACCCGCGACAGGTGGTTCGAAGCCCGTGTGCTGCCGCAGCTGCACGTTATGCTCTGGGGTAACAAGAGAGCCGTCTAGCCTAGTTTCCGTCCACAAACGAGCGCATTTTGCAGCGTTTACAATGGCTTGTGCCGTACTGGATAGGCCTTTTGACGGACATAGTCAGGGTTAGGAGCGCTGATTGTCGAGAAAATGATGTCATCGGCACATCAGGCGCACGCCATGAGGGCCGGCAAATGGCCGGCGCGACGCAAGCGCGATACCTTGCGCGGAATCAGGTTGACTTGAGACGAGTGAAGAGGACGAGGTTGTAGGCCACGACCGAGGACCAGACGTAGGCCTTGAAGTGGTCAAGCCCGCGCCAGGTGCAGCGTGCCAGGCCGTAAGCGCGTTTGAGGCAAGAGATGCCGGCTTCGATGCCGGCGCGGAAGTTGCGGAGCTTGCGATAGACCCACTTGCTTCTGACCATGTCCTCGATCCTGAGGCCGGCCTTCTTATGGAAGGCCATGTCGGAGACGCCCCACGCCTTCGCTGTGGCCAGGTTGTCGCGGGTGGCGAAGCCGCCATCGGCCGCCGCTTGCCGCGGCGCTTGACCATAGAGGTCGATGTGACGCTCCAGCATCGGCAGCAAGCGGTCGCTGTCGGCCGGGTTGCCTTTCTCGATCACCAGATCGAGGATCATGCCGCTCCTGCCGGTGGTCAGGTTGAGTTTGTGGCCGTACTCGGTGTCGCGACTGCCTTTGACGATGATATCGGCATGCGATTCGAACAGGCTGACCAACTTCTCGCCGGCTGGCACCGGCTCGCCGGCCAACACCCGCCGCTCGCTCTGTCTGATGATGCGTTCGATCAGCGGCCGAAAGTGACGAACCTGAGCCTGCCACAGTGCGATGGACGGAGTGCTCGCCACTACCAGTCGCTCGCTCGTCTGCTTCAGATAGGCCAAGGTCGCGCGGGTGATTGCGATCAGCTCGCGGTAGAGTTGGACCCGATTGGGCCGACCGCGCGTGAACTGGATTTTGCGGTTGCGCTTCTTGGCTGCGCGGCAATGATCGCACCATGATGAGCCGGAGCCGCCGACCAAGGTATCGGCCCGCTTCAGCAGGCGCACCATGACCCGCACAGCATCCCAAAGCAGGCTGCTGTCGCTCGGCTCGTGTATGAGTGCCGAGGTCACGGTGCTGTCCAGCCGCACCACCGCGCCATCTTCCAGCCTCGCTTGCCGCGCGCTCGACAGCAGCGTCCGATTGATCGCCTCCCAGGTCTCGGGCCGGATCGCGCTGATCGTCTTTTGCAGCACCGACTTCTGTGGGCTCCACGACCATGGCAGGCGGGCAAAGGCGCGAAACGAGGCGGAGTCCTCAAGATGGAACGCCAGCTCCTGGTAGCTTAGTTGCCGGTACTGCTTGAGGATCGCGCAGCGCAACACCGCTTCGGCCGGCAGGCCCTGCCGTCCCGTAGCCTTGACGCCGACCCGGACCAAATCGCGGGCCACCAAGCCAAGCAGATTGCGATGCTCGTCCAGCCATCGCGACATCGCCTTCAACTCGTGGCCGATCTCGTGCGTGGCGAAAACATCGAATATATTGGCTTGGACGGTGCGTTCTTGGCGCATTGTCGGCTCCGGCGGTGGCAGGGATTTGGACTCAGTGGCATGATCCAAGATACCTGAAACCGCCGGGCCTCGCTCGCGCAAAGCTACGATTCACTAAACAAAATCAAACAGTTGCCGTTTATGGATGGAAACTAGCCTAGGCCCGCTTTTCACTGAAACTGCGCCGGCGGATATTCGGGTGGACGGGTTGTCCCACGCTTGACGGCGCTGCCGGGGTGCTTGCGGACTTCTGCCACCGGCACCAGGAGCGTGGCCAGCCGCTTACGACTCGGATTGTTGCCGAGGCTCGGTTTCGACGGGCGTCCCTAGCGCGAACCAATAAGGTTAGCGCGAGCCACGCGTGGATAGTATGGTGGTGCGATGCGGCGGCGCCCGCTGCAGCTGGCACGGTCCTTGCGGATTCTTGTTGCAAGGCCGAAGGGAGCTGTTGGCCGACAACCATGATCTGGCCAGGACGATTGTCGACTGCTTCCGATACAGAAAACAGGCCGGACGTGGCGCTTTAGGGACTGCGGAATGGAATACGGCGCCGGAAGGCACGACCGGACGATATCGTCGCTATGCCAAGACGCGTCTGGTCCGCTCCGAATCCTGTCTTGACACGACGGTCGGCAGTCAACAGTGAAAAACATAGCGCAATCGGTTCACGATCGACTGAGAACCATGACCGTTCCTCTGCGGTGCTCAGACTGCCGCTGAGTGCCTGGCCGTTCCACTTTCGAAATATTTGTCGAACTTTGCCGCGATGCTCCTGACAAAGGGCCGGCTTTCCGCAGGCACGACGAAGCGGTCACCATCAAGTTCAAGCAACCGCGCAGGATCTTGGAGGGCCGTGGAACTCGCTCGGACGAGAAGTCTTTGGCCGGCTTTGCCAAAGCGCTCCACCAGTACGATCGCCGAGAAGCCGAAGTCACACATCAGCCGCTCGATGATCCAGCCGCGAACACGGTCGTCTTCGGAAAGCGCAATGCCACGGACCGCAGCCAGCCCGCCGTTCTCGACCATGCGCCCATACTCGGCGGTCGAAGGCATGTTCTGTGCATAGCCCTGGCGAAACTGGCTGATGGATGACGGGCCAAGGCCGATCAAGGTCTCGCAGCGATCCTCGGTGTAGCCCTGAAAGTTCCGGCGCAGTGTTCCTGCGCGGGCGGCAAGCGCGAGGGCATCGCCCGGTTTGGCGAAATGATCGAGCCCGATTGCTTCGTATCCCTGGTCCATGATCGCCCGCGCTGCCAATTGCGATTGGGCAAACCGCTCCGCCGGACCCGGCAGCCAGGCCTCGTCGATCATCGTCTGATGTTTCTTGAACCACGGCACATGGGCGTAGCCAAAAAGCGCGATCCGATCCGGTTCCAGGGTCAGTGCCTGTGCAACCGTGAAGGCGACGCTCTCCCTGGTCTGATGCGGCAGGCCGTAGAGCAGATCGAGATTGACCGATTCGACGCCGCGCGAACGAACGCCATCAACAACCGTCTTGGTCTGCAGAAAGCCCTGCTCGCGGTTGATCGCTTTCTGCACCTTCGGGTCGAAATCCTGGACGCCGAGGCTCGCCCTTGTCATGCCGATTTCGGCAAGTGCATCGAGGCGGGCATCGTCCATATCGTTGGGTTCGATCTCAACGCTGATCTTTGCACCGGGGAGAAAGGTGAAGCTGTTGCGCAGGACGGTTCCCAGCGCCACGATATCTTCCGGTTTGAGCATCGTCGGCGAACCGCCGCCGAAATGGACGGCACGCACGCGGCCCTTGCCTGCGACAAGACTGGAGACGGTTGCGATCTCGGCATGCAGTGAGCGCAGATATGTGGTCACTGGTTCGTAGTGGCGTGTCTGCTTGGTGTGGCAAGCGCAGAACCAGCAAAGCTTGTCGCAATACGGGATGTGCAGATAGAGCGAGATCTCATCGCCATCGTTGAGCGCCTGCAGCCAGCCACGACAAATTGCAGCATCAATGCCTGTATGAAAATGCGGCGCTGTCGGATAACTGGTATAGCGCGGGACGTTCTCGCCAAGTCTGGCAGCTAGCTGCAGTCGCATGTCGTGGTCCACCGTGTTTGCGTCGCCGGAACTGTGGATGCTTGGATGAGCCTAAGCCCTGATTTCGATCAACCTTCAGCACGGACAAACTGCCGCAAGGATTTTTCTACCGTCGATTGCTATCCTGCCCGCACTGGACCGGTAGAGCGATCGAATGACATTACGGCAGGACATTCACAGTTCCGGCATTCCCGTTCTTTGCCTGTCTTGCGAGGCACGGCACCGCGGTGTCTGTGGTGCGCTCGAACCAGACCATTTGGCTCAGCTCGCCAAGACGTCGTCGCGGCACAATATCGAGCCGGGGGTCGAACTGATCGGCGACGCCGAGGCGGTCGACTGTTATTCAAACGTGCTTTCAGGCGTGGTGAAGCTGACGAAGAGCCTTTCGGACGGCCGCCAGCAGATCGTCGGTCTCCAGTTCGCGCCGGATTTTCTGGGACGGCCCTTCAAGATGAAAAGTGCGATCAATGCGGAAGCGGCAACAGCTGTCTCGCTATGCTCGTTTCCGAGAGCGGCCATCGAACGGATGATGAAGGAATCACCGGAATTTGTGCATCGCCTGCTCAAGCAGGCGCTGAACGAACTCGACGAGGCACGCGAATGGATGGTGACTCTGGGGCGCAAGACCGCACCGGAGAAGGTGGCGAGCTTTCTCCTCATGATCGCCCGGAACATCGGTTCCAGTGTTGACCCGGCGGCCAGCTCGGCGCGCTTCGAGCTGCCGATGACGCGTGCCGACATCTCTGATTTCCTTGGAATTACAAACGAGACCGTGAGCCGTCAGCTGACCAGCCTGAGAATGGACGGCGTGATTCGGATCGAGAACAACCGCCGTGTCACCGTGGACAGCATGAGCCGGCTGGAACGGCGCTGCGGCGGCCGAGGCGCAACCGCCGTTTGAATGACACCGAAGCTGCATGGCCTACGTCACTTACTTCGTTCGGGGCAGGGCATGCTCGCGTTGGGCTTAGAAGAAGTCGCATAGCGATAGCCCGCTCTCCATCCGATCGGATGAGCCAGGTGCGTTTCGGCCAACTCGTCGGCGAAGCATCCATCCTCGAGGTGCTCGACGTGCAACCGGCTGTTCCAGGCAGGATCGCACTCGGCCGAAGTCAATACGCCTCATACGCAGGGGAAAATCGCCGTTACCCCGAATCATGAATGTCACGAAGGCAGCGCAACGCTGGCGCTGGCTGTCCCAAGGCATTGAAACGATCGAGGTTCGGCAAGGCATCTGCCTACTTTCCAGCGTCACAGAAGGCGCGCTTCCCCACACGCCCGCGATCGCCTCTATACCCGACCCGACCCGGGACGCCGGGCCTGTCCATAAGCGTGGCGGCCGATGCTGCGCTTCCACATTCGATCGCCGCAGTCTGATCGCACCGAACTCGATGCTGCTCGAAGCAAAATCGTGCGGCTCTGACATGGATCAGGGCGAGCAGGCCACGGCTGCGCAATAAGGCACTGCGGTTTGGCGCCCGCCGGAATTGGAAATCGGGGCTTGCGATGAAATTCGGCACAGAGATCGTCCTTCTAAGCCTGTTTGCATTTGCGGCCCTGGTGGCTGCCGGCTTCGGCGTAGATGAACCTTTTCGGCGGCATATGTGGGTTTTGTTCTTCGCCGTGGCTGGCTTCACTGCGATTCTGTTGCGCAACACGGAGTTCAAGCCGGCAGTTCCGATCGACCCCGCCGCTTACATGGATGGGCCAATCCGCTATGGCGCCATCGCCACCGTATTCTGGGGCGTCGTCGGCATGCTGGTCGGCGTGGTCATCGCCCTGCAGCTCGCCTACCCGGATCTCAACCTCCAGCCCTGGTTCAATTTCGGCCGACTGCGGCCGCTGCACACATCCGGTGTTGTGTTCGCTTTCGGCGGCAACGCGCTGCTCTGCACGTCCCTGTATGTCGTCCAGCGCACCTGCCGCGCTCGGCTGTTCGGCGGCGATCTCGCCTGGTTCGTGTTCTGGGGCTATCAGCTGTTCATCGTCATGGCCGCGACCGGCTACCTGCTCGGTATCACCGAGAGCCGGGAATACGCCGAGCCCGAATGGTATGTGGACCTGTGGCTGACCGTTGTCTGGGCCGCCTATCTCATCCTGTTCCTCGGCACGATCCTAAAGCGCAGGGAACCGCACATCTATGTCGCCAACTGGTTCTACCTTGCCTTCATCGTGACCATCGCAATGCTACATGTGATCAACAACCTGTCGATGCCGGTCTCCTTCCTGGGCTCCAAGAGCTATTCAGCCTTCTCCGGCGTACAGGACGCCCTGACGCAATGGTGGTACGGCCACAATGCCGTCGGCTTCTTCCTCACCGCCGGCTTCCTCGGGATGATGTATTATTTCGTGCCCAAGCAAGCCAACCGACCGGTCTATTCCTACCGGCTGTCGATCATCCACTTCTGGGCTTTGATCTTTCTCTACATCTGGGCCGGTCCGCACCACCTCCACTACACCGCCCTGCCGGACTGGGCCCAGACGCTCGGCATGGTGTTCTCGATCATGCTCTGGATGCCCTCGTGGGGCGGCATGATAAACGGCCTGATGACGCTCTCGGGCGCCTGGGACAAGCTGCGCACCGACCCGATCATCCGTATGATGGTGATGGCCATCGCCTTCTACGGGATGTCGACCTTCGAAGGCCCGATGATGTCAATCAAGGCCGTCAACTCGCTCTCTCACTACACCGACTGGACCATCGGTCACGTCCATTCGGGCGCGCTCGGATGGGTTGGCATGATCTCGTTCGGCGCGATTTATTTCATGGTCCCGAAGTTATGGAATCGCGACCGGCTTTATTCGCTGCGGCTCGTCAACTGGCACTTCTGGCTGGCGACGCTTGGGATCGTCGTTTACGCCGCGGTGATGTGGGTCTCCGGCGTCATGCAGGGCCTGATGTGGCGCGAATACAACGAGCAGGGCTTCCTGGTCTACTCCTTCGCCGAAACCGTTGCCGCCATGCATCCCTACTACATCATGCGTGCCATCGGCGGCGCGATGTATCTGTCGGGCGCCCTCATCATGGCCTGGAACATCGCCATGACCATCCTCGGCTACCAGCGCGAGGAGGATCCGATGCCGCGCTCCATCCCCGCCCTCCAGCCTGTGCGATCAGGAAAATGGGCTTGATGGACAGACACGCGGTCATCGAGAAGAACGCCACACTTCTTCTCCTCGGGTCCCTGCTGGTCGTAACGATCGGCGGTATCGTCGAGATCGCGCCGCTCTTCTATCTCGACAACACCATCGAGAAGGTGGAAGGCATGCGGCCCTATTCGCCGCTCGAGCTCGCCGGGCGCAACATCTATGTGCGCGAGGGCTGCTACCTCTGCCATAGCCAGATGATCAGGCCGTTCCGCGACGAGGTCGAGCGCTACGGCCACTATAGCCTGGCGGCCGAGTCGATGTACGACCACCCGTTCCAGTGGGGCTCGAAGCGCACCGGGCCGGATCTCGCCCGGGTCGGCGACCGCTACTCGAACGGATGGCACGTCCAGCATCTCACCGAGCCGCGTTCGGTGGTGCCGGAATCGATCATGCCGAGCTACGCGTTCCTGAAGGACATGCCCATCGAGGTGAAGGATTTCTCGACGCATCTGATCGCCAACAGCCGTGTCGGTGTGCCCTATTCAGACGACATGATCGCTCATGCCAATGCCGATCTCATGGCGCAGGCCGATGCGAATGCCGACACATCGGGCCTGGAGAGACGCTATCCGAAAGCCAAGGTTGGGGACTTCGACGGCGATCCACAGCAGGTCACCGAAATGGATGCGCTGGTCGCCTATTTGCAGATGCTCGGCACGCTGGTCGATTTCAGGACCTATGACGAAGCCGCCGGTTACCGCTGAGGAGAATGGCGATGACCTACAATTTCATGCGGGAGTTTGCCGACAGCTGGGGCCTGCTTGCCATGGCGCTTTTCTTCCTCGGATGCGTTGCCTTTGCACTTCGTCCCGGCAGCCGCAGGCAAGCCGAGAGAGCCGCTCACATTCCTCTCAAGGAGGACTGATCATGGGCAGCGAGCATATCGACGAGGTTTCGGGTATCTCGACGACCGGCCATGAGTGGGACGGCATCAAGGAACTCAACAACCCGCTTCCGCGCTGGTGGGTCATCACCTTCTACATCACCATTGCCTGGGCGATCGGCTACACCGTCATCTATCCGGCATGGCCGATGCTGACTTCCGCGACCAGGGGTGTGCTGGGGTATTCGAGCCGCAGAGACGTCAAGAATGAACTGGCGGCGGCCGAAGTGGCCAAGGGTAAATTTGTCGCTGCCATTCAGGCGAAGACCGTCTCCGAGATTACTGCCGACGATACGCTACGCGAATTCGCCGTCGCCGCAGGTGGCGCCGCGTTCAAGGTCAATTGCGTGCAGTGCCATGGCTCGGGCGCTCAAGGGTCCAAGGGTTTTCCCAACCTAAACGACGACGATTGGCTGTGGGGTGGCAACGCCGAACAGATCCAGCAGACGATTGCGCACGGCATCCGCTTCGCATCAGACCCGGATACGCGCCTGTCGGAAATGCCTGCTTTTGGCGACATCATCACGACGGATCAGATCAAGCAGGTCGGCGCCTATGTCGCAAGCCTCTCCGATCCTGTTCAGGACACAAGCCTGATCGAACTCGGCGCCAATGTTTTCGCCGAGAATTGTGCGGCCTGTCATGGTGAGAATGCAAAGGGCAACAGGGAGCTCGGCGCACCCGACCTGACCGACGCGATCTGGCTATACGGGTCTGGCGAAACAGCCATCGCCGCGCAGGTCCGCGCGCCGAAGCACGGCGTCATGCCGGCCTGGATCGGGCGTCTCGGCGAGATCAAGGCCAAGGAACTCGCGGTCTATGTCCATTCGCTTGGTGGCGGAGAATAGGTACGCAGCCTATTCTCGTCCTCCCCCCCACCGCCAAGCGACGAGGCCCGGCGCGAGCCGGGCCTCGGCATCATCCAGAAACCGATGGGTCGCTGGTGACTGGAGCTTCTCGTGCTCGATAACACGCAAATAGAACGGCTCGAAGCCGATGCGGTCAACTCCGCCAAGACCCGTCAGCCGCTCTATGCCGCACGCAAGAAGATCTTCCCGGCCCGGGCCTCTGGCAGTTTCCGCCGCTTCAAGTGGTCGGTGATGGCAATCACGCTGGGGATCTACTACCTGACACCCTGGCTGCGGTGGGATCGCGGGCCATTTGCCCCGGACCAGGCCGTGCTGGTCGATCTTGCCAACCGCCGCTTCTATTTCTTCTTCATCGAGATCTGGCCGCAGGAATTCTATTATGTGGCCAGCCTGCTGGTCATGGCCGGTATCGGCCTTTTCCTGATCACATCCACCGTCGGCCGGGCCTGGTGCGGCTATACGTGCCCGCAGACCGTGTGGGTCGATCTGTTTCTGGTCGTCGAGCGAGCCATCGAGGGCGACCGCAACGCGCGCATCAAGCTCGATGCCGGTCCCTGGACTGCGCGCAAACTCGTGCTGCGAACATCGAAACACGCCATTTGGCTGGTCATAGGGGTGCTGACCGGCGGCGCCTGGATCTTCTATTTCGCCGATGCGCCCACGTTGCTTGGGGAACTCTTCACCGGCACCGCCGCCCCCATCGCCTACATCACCGTGCCCGTGCTGACGGCGACGACCTATACGTTCGGCGGGCTGATGCGCGAGCAGGTCTGCACCTACATGTGCCCATGGCCGCGCATCCAGGCGGCCATGCTCGACGAGAATTCCCTCACCGTCACCTATAATGACTGGCGCGGCGAACCGCGCTCGCGTCACGCCAAGAGGGTCCTTGCCGCCGGGCAGCCCGTCGGCGACTGCGTCGACTGCAATGCCTGTGTCGCGGTGTGCCCGATGGGGATCGACATTCGTGATGGCCAGCAGCTTGAATGCATCACCTGCGCGCTCTGCATCGATACCTGTGACGGTATCATGGACAAGCTCGGCAGGGAGCGCGGACTGATTTCCTATGCGACGCTGGCCGACTACAACGCCAACATGATGCTGGCGACCCCGGGCGGCTCCGGTTCAGTCAACCCGTCACTGGTCAGGAGCGCTGACGGCCTGTTCTCCGACAAGGTGGCCCGTTTCCATATCCGCAAGATCTTTCGCCCGCGCACCTTCATCTACATGGGCGCCTGGTCGGCGGTCGGTCTCGCGCTGCTCTATTCGCTGCTGACCCGCGAACGGCTCGAATTGAATGTCCTGCACGATCGCAACCCGCAGTTCGTGACGCTGTCCGACGGTTCGATCCGCAACGGCTACACCGTCAAGCTGCTTAACATGATCCCCGAACCAAGAACGATCATTGTCACGATGCAGGGCCTGCATGGAGCCGAAATGAGCGTTGTCGGCATCGACCTGCCGGCGGATCGCTCCTTCGCCATCCCGGTCGAACCCGACCGGCTGAAGATGCTCAAGGTTTTCGTGCGTCAGCCGGCAGATCAGGTTCGGGGTACAGCGCAAAACTTCAAGTTCCGGGTCGAAAACAAGGCAACGTTCGAGTCGGACGAATATACGGCCACTTTCAACGCACCGGAGAGCGCCAGATGAGCGACACCTCGCGACAATCCCGCGAATTCACCGGCAGGCATATGCTGTTCACCATCCTTGGCTTCTTCGGCGTGGTCATAGCGGTCAATCTGACGATGGCGACGCTCGCCAACACAAGCTGGACCGGGCTTGTCGTCGAAAACATCTATGTGGCGAGCCAGCAGTTCAACAGGAAGGCCGAGGAAGGGCGCGCGCAGGCAGCCCTTGGCTGGACTGGCAAACTGACCATCGCAGGCGGTGAGGTCCGCTACAGCCTCACCGATGCTGTCGGCAAGCCGGTTGCCTTGCATGGCGTCAAGGTGCTGTTTCGTCATCCCGCCTACGAGGCCGAGGACAAATCCGTCACTCTTGAGGCTGCCTCCGGTCAGATATTCGCCGCGCACCACATGCCCACGGATGGCGTCTGGATCGTCGAAATCGACGCCGATGCGAGCCTTGCGGAACCCTATCGCGACGTTCGCCGGATCATGATTTCCCACGGGGCGCTGCAATGAGCTGCTGCGCGCCAGGCGCCGAAATGGCATTGGACCTGGAAAAGGTCACACTGGTCCTGCCTTCTGGCCAGGAAATCAGACTGGCGAGCCGCTCGATTGGCGAAAATCTTCGCCAGACCGACCTCTCGGTGCCGGCCGTGCATTGTGCCGCCTGCATCCAGACGATCGAGACGGCGATCGGCAAGCTGGATCGCGTCGAAGGCGCTCGTGTCAATCTTTCAACGAAACGTGTTTCGGTCCGGTGGCGCGGCGACGAGGTTCCGCCATTCGTCGCCACACTTGGACGGCTGGGCTATGGCGCGCACCTGTTCGATCCCGAGGCTGACGGGAAGGACAGGACGCTCTCGGAACTGATCCGCGCCGTCGCGGTCGCCGGCTTTGCGGCGGGCAACATCATGCTGCTATCAGTCTCCGTCTGGTCCGGCGCGCAAGGCGCGACCCGCGACCTGTTCCATTGGGTCTCGGCCTTGATTGCCATTCCTGCGCTCGCTTTCGCCGGCGGCATCTATTTTCGCTCGGCCTGGAATGCGCTGCGCCACAGCCGCATGAACATGGACGTGCCGATCGCGGTCGGGGTATCGCTCGCTTACGCCATGAGCCTCTACGAGACGATCAACCATGGCGACCATGCTTATTTCGACGCGTCGGTGTCGCTGCTGTTCTTTCTGCTGATCGGCCGCACGCTGGATCACGTGATGCGGGAACGGGCACGGACGGCCGTAAACGGACTGGCTCGGCTGGCGGCGCGCGGCGCCATGGTGCTGCGCGAGGATGGTTCGCGCGACTACTTGCCGGTTGGCGAGATCGAACCAGGAATGGAGCTCTTGATTGCGGCTGGCGAGAGGGTGCCCATCGACGGCAGGATCATTGGCGGGGCATCGGATCTCGACTGTTCCCTGGTTTCCGGGGAAAGCACGCCCAGAACGGTGGGCCCGGGGGCGCAGGTCCAGGCCGGTACACTCAATCTCACCGGTCCGCTGACCATCGAGGCGACGGCCGCCGCGAAGGATTCGTTCCTGGCCGAAATCGTTCGGCTGATGGAAGCGGCAGAGGGCGGCCGCGCCCGCCATCGCAGGATCGCCGATCGCGTCTCCGCGCTCTATGCCCCCGTGGTCCACCTCACCGCCTTTGTGACGTTCCTCGGCTGGATGGCGGCGACCGGCGACTGGCACCGGGCAATAACAATCGCGATCGCCGTTTTGATCATTACATGCCCGTGTGCGCTCGGTCTCGCCGTGCCGATCGTGCAGGTGGTCGCTGCGCGGCGGCTGTTTGAAAGCGGCGTCATGGTCAGGGACGGCTCCGCCATGGAGCGCCTGGCGGGGATCGACACGGCATTGTTCGACAAAACCGGCACGCTTACGCTCGGACTGCCCAGGCTGATCAATGCGCCGTCCATCGATCCGACGATGCTCGCCATGGCGGCCGAGATGGCAGCGCATTCCCGCCACCCCTTTTCGAAGGCAATCGCTGGCAATGCAGCCTTTGCCGGCCAGCCGAAACTCGCGTCCGTCAGCGAGCATCCGGGCTTCGGCATCGAAGCCATCGCCGAGGGCAGTACCTGGCGGCTGGGTCGCCGCGGATGGCGTGAGTGGAAAGCTCGGATCGGCGGCGAAGGCAAACAAGGCTATGGCGGAACCGTTCTGACGAAGGACGGGGTCATTGTCGCGACTTTCGATTTCGAGGATGAGCTGCGTGCCGATGCCAAGGCGGCCATCGAGCAACTGAACGGCGCCGGCGTGTCGGTGGAGATGCTGTCGGGCGACACAGAAGCTGCCTGCGGCGAAGTCGCGGAAGCACTGGGCGTCGAGCGCTTCGTTCCCGCGTTGCTTCCCTCCGGGAAGGTCGAACACATCGAAGCATTGACGCGAACTGGCCACAAGGTGCTGATGGTCGGCGATGGGCTCAACGACACGCCTGCATTGGGCGCCGCACACGTTTCGATCGCTCCGGCCACGGCGGCGGATATCGGTCGCAACGCCGCGGATTTCGTGTTCCTGCGTAAAAGTCTTCTGGCGGTCCCACTTGCTTTAGACATTTCGCGGAAGGCCGGACGGCTGATCCGGCAGAACATCGCCATCGCGATCGTTTACAATGGCATCGCCGTGCCGGTCGCCATTCTGGGGCACGTTACGCCACTGATCGCGGCGGTCGCGATGTCCGCCTCGTCCCTCCTGGTCATCGGCAATGCGCTACGTCTGCAAGGTTTCGTGTCAAATGCATCGGTGCAAGATGCCCGACATGACAGGCGCTCGGACATTGGCGCACTGGCACAATCCTCATGACGACGCTCGCCTACCTCATACCTGTGGCCCTGTTCCTCGGAGCGCTTGGGCTGGCGGGGTTCCTGTGGGCCTTGAGGAGCGGCCAATATGAAGATCTCGATGGCGCCGCCGAGCGGATCCTGATCGACCGCGACGAGCCACGCAGTTGACCCAGCCTGCCCTGCGAGGACTCGCTCGAATATTTTCCGCGGTTGCTTCGCGTCATGCCGATTTCGGCGCGCGACGGGTGCGAACGGATCAGCCAGAATACGTTGCCGAACTTTCGGCCAGGAAAGGGCCGCACCGAACGGGAAGCCGGCCATTCCATGATGACCTGACCAGACCATGGTGTGGCGGTCGACCAGTCGACCGTGAACCCGCCGTTGCCGCGTTTATCGAGCCTGGTTGATCCAGATCAGGGTTATCTCTTCATAGGCATGGTTTCATTGAGCATTTTTGAACGGAGAACGGATGTCTAACGGACGGTTAGGTCGCGTGGAGACGCTTGGGGAGATGAGCCGCAAACCGTGGATCGATTGCGATGCGTTCCAGTGCCCTTCGTCGCAGATAGCCGACGCAATGGCGGCACGCTGATGGCCGGCTCTGTCGATACATTCGACGTTATTGTCGTCGGAGCCGGGCCGGTCGGACTTTCCTTCGCCGCGTCGCTTGCCCAGAGCCGACTCAAGGTGGCAGTGGTTGAACGGCAGTCGCTCGAAAGCCTGGCGAATCCGGCTTTCGACGGTCGCGAGATCGCGCTGACCCACGCATCGGTTGGAATCCTTCGCGAGCTCGGCGCTTGGGATGCCATCCCCGCTTCGGACAAATCACCGCTACAAGGCGCGCGCGTGCTCAACGGATCGAGCCCTTTCGCCCTGAGCTTCGATTCTCCCAGCGGATCTGGGGAACCACTCGGAATTCTGGTCCCAAATTGTCGGATCCGCGACGCCCTGTTCAAGATTGTCCGCTTCCAGGATCATGCCCGGCTGCTGTGCGGCCACTCGGTCCTCAATGCAACAACCAGCCACAAAGAAGCAGTCATAAGGCTCTGTGATGGCAGGCAATTGGCCGCTCGGCTGCTCGTTGCAGCGGATTCGCGTTTGTCCGCGACGCGCGACCTGCTCGGCATTGGCGCCGACATCAATCGGCTTGGCAACTCCATGCTGATTTGCCGGGTGAGGCACGAGCGCGCCCATCACCAGATCGCGGTCGAATGGTTCGATCACCATCAGACGATAGCGATGTTGCCGCTCATGGAAGGCGTATCGTCGCTGCTTCTCACTTTGCGCTCAAGCGAGGCCGACAGACTGCTTGCTCTCGACGACGATTTGTTCCTCATGGAATCGACGAGCCGGTGTCGAGGACGCCTCGGAGAGATGACCTTGGCAAGCACCCGCCATGCCTATCCGCTGGTCACGACCTGGGCGCACAAGTTCTGGGCTCCGAGTGCGGCACTGATCGGCGATGCTGCCCTCGGCATGCACCCGGTGACCGCGCATGGCTTCAACATCGGCCTCAGTGGCCAGAAGCAACTCGCCGATAGAATCCTGGCGGCATGTCGCGAGCGCCGCGACATTGCTGATCCCGACATACTCGGCAGATACGAAAGCCGGCTGCGTCTGTCGGCGGCACCGCTCTATCATGCTACGAATGCACTTGTCGCTCTCTACTCAGGCGAGCACCCGGCGGCACGGCTTGCAAGACATGCAGGGCTTCGCTTTGCCCAATATCTTCCCTTTATCCGCCATGGCATTTCGGCCATGCTCAGGCGGTGAATCGCAGGCAGCGCTGCCGCTCTGGAACGCTATCTCGGCCCGGCTTCCTTTTGTCTCGCCGGGCGTTTTGATGCCGTTCGTAAGGCTGCTTCCATGGTGACGTTGCCGATCCTGGGATGATTCGGATCAAGGCACGCGTGCGGGCGAGACCTTGATGGTCAGACGGCAAGGCCAAGAGCAGACGTGCGCCCCGAAGACATGGTGAGCGCACTGGTTACCCCCGCTGGATAGTTAACCCGTCCTTCAGTGGGCCTGCGTAAGCTTGTCCTCGCGAACAACGATGGGAGCAAGCTGGTCCGTCCATGGCCCCGAAGAAAGTAGACACGCTGGAGGCCAAAATCCGTCAGGATCAGCTTGCTGACCTGAGGACCGGCCTCTTCGTGTCGATGCCGATAAGCGGTATCCTGTCAGGCCTGATTTGGGCGGTGCACGCCCTTTCTGGCAGCGGCTTTGCCGCTGCAATCTGGTTCCTGGTCGTCAATGCGATAAATGCCGCCCGCCTTGCACTCGCGCGTTATCAGCTAAAGGAAACGGGGCGCCATGACAATTTCGTGGGGGTTTTGCCGCGGCTTCGCTGGTTTGGCATCCTTGCTCTTCTGGCAGGGTTTGCCTGGTCCTTCCTGGCCGTCCTGACTGTTGGATACACGACACCTCAAGCACCGCTGCATCTGGTCATTCTGGCGGGCATTTCAGCTGGTGCGGTTACATACGGCAGTTCGTATGCCGCGGCGGCGACCAACTTCATCACACCTCCGCTCCTCATCACGGTGGGTTGCCTTTTGGCGAAAGGCAATTTTGAAGACTACATTCTGGCTTTTACCGTTCTGCTCTTCATGGGCGGCTTGGTTCGAGCTTCGTTTGTTGGACAAGCACGGTTCCGCGAAGCGAGCCGCCTGAGGCATGAGGCCGAGCGGCTTGCGGCGGAGATGAAGGCCAGTTCCAGGCAGGACCACCTGACGGCCCTTCTCAACAGGCGTGGCCTCGAACACGCTATCGGACGGTTCGAGACCGCGGATAGCCCCTTCGTGGCAATGCTGATTGATCTGGACGGGTTCAAATCCGTCAACGATACCTACGGTCACAGGACCGGTGATGAACTGCTTGTCAGGATCGCCCGCCGCATAGAGGAGGAAGCACCGGAAGGCTCAACGCTCGCTCGTATCGGCGGCGATGAATTCGTGCTGTTTTTTCCCTCAACGAGGGTTTCGCTTTCTGCCAGTGATCTCGCCTCCAATATCATAGCCAAAATTGCCCGCCCCTATATCGAGGTCGCGTCCGTCCGGGTCGGGGCATCAATAGGAATATACCTGGCGGAAAGCCCGGGCCTGACCGAAATGTTGTTGCGGGCGGATATCGCCCTTTATACGGCCAAGCGTCGTGGCAGGAACGAATTTTGCCTGTTCGATGCCGAACTCGACAGGGAACTGCAACGCCGCCAGTCCGTCGAACGGGACCTTCATTCGGCGATAAAGACGAGAAGCTTGCAACCTTGGTTCCAGCCGATCGTGAAACTCGACACCGAGGCCGTGGTCGGCTTTGAAGCCTTGCTGAGGTGGTCCCATCCGACTCATGGTGCCATCTCTCCACCCGAAATCATCACAGCTGCACGCGAAACCGGAATGCTTCAGCTGCTGACGCAAACCGTATTCGCCGACTGTTGTGCTTTTATCGACGGCTTGGTGAAAGCTGACTGTCGTGATCTCCGTGTGGCGATGAATGTTTCACCGCGCGAACTGGAAGCCGGCGATATCGACGACATGGTTCTGGATGGTCTGGCGGCAAGAGATCTCCCTGCAACGATGTTCGAGATCGAGATTACCGAAGAATCCCCGGTTGACCCGGACAGAGTGGATGAAAAGCTCGGACGGCTTTCACATGCCGGCATTTCCATCGCGCTCGATGACTTCGGCACCGGCTTTTCTACGTTGGCATCGCTCAAGGACAGTCGGATACGCAAGGTGAAAATAGACCAGGGCTTCATTCGCGGCTTGGCCAAGTCCCGAGAGGACCGACTGCTTGTCAAATCGGTCATCGATCTCGGTAACATGCTCGGGATCGAGGTCATGGCCGAGGGCGTCGAAACAGAGGCGGATCGGCAAACCCTGCACAAGCTTGGCTGCCGAACCGCTCAAGGCTTCCTGTTCTCCAAGGCTGTGCCTCTGAGCCAAGCACTAGAAATGGCAGTCAAACAGCACGCGAACCAGTTGTGACCGCTCCCGCCGCGCCGTCTCTCGCAGCCGTGCGCTCATGAATGGCGGGTATCTGAACGTCCTTGTTTGAAGAGCATGACAGTCCGTGCTGTGCGTCAGCCGGCGAACAGTTCCTTGTAGCCAGTCGTCACCATCCAGTTCGCACGGTCGATATGGCTGCGAAGAGCCTTGCGGGCGCGGACCGGTTCAATGGACGGGTCGATGCCGAGAATGAGATCGGCCATCTCCTCTTCGCTGGCGTTGTCGGCGCAGGCATCCAGGATCCGCAGGTAGATCGTGAAATGCTGCCTGTCGTAGCTCGTGAGGTTATCCGACCAGGGGACTTCGTCACACAGAGTTGAGCTTCGAGTCTCATCTGTTCCCATTGATCGATTCATGCCTGTTGCGAGCCTCGGCTGTTGAGCGCTGGATGCAACGCAGCATATCCCAAAATGGGATAATCCGAAACCGGGATTAGTCGCTGATCCGGTCTTTACCCGACCGGTTCGCCTACATGCCCAAGTCTCTTCGATCGCCCCGCCACCAGCGGTTTCTGGCCCAGCTGGTTTCCCTGCGCAAGGCCAAAGGCCTGACTCAGGCGCAGGTGGCCGAGAAGCTTGATCGTCCCCAATCCTTCGTGGCCAAGTACGAGGGTGGAGAGCGGCGTCTCGATGTCATCGAGTTTCTCGACTTAACTGCGGCGCTTGACGCTGATCCGTGCGAGATTCTGTCCAGCCTGCGGTCCTAGCGGGCGCCCGCGCGCCTAACGGCTCGCGCGGGTGCCGTGAACCGAGCGCGCTTTTCTTCGGCAAGCTGCCATTCCGCTGCGGGTGGGTCTTTACCAAGCCATGCCGATATAGGATAATAATCCTAGGTGGGGCGATTCCTCAACGGAGATCGCAATGGCTAGGACCAAACTTTCCAAGCAGCTTTCACAGGCTGAAATCGAGCGCTTTCTCGCGGAGGCGGAACGGCTGCACCAGAGCATCGTCCAGCCGCTTCTATCACCTACCAGCAACCATTACCGGGCTCTCCAACGCACCCATGAAGCGCTGTTGAAGACGGTGAAGGATATCACCGGTAAGGATGCGCCGTTCATTCAATGGTTCGGAACGGGACCGGTGAATTAGACCAGACTTATAGACTCCAGGCTGCAAACGTCGCATTCACTCTTCGGGGAGAAGGGGCGTGGGCAACCATCGCTATCAAGACAATCGGTACAACCGTCGCAGGTATGGCGAGCGCCATCGTTCGAAGGACGCTCCGTTGTGGGCAAAGATCGTTGCTGGTGGAACAATCCTGGCTGGCTTTCTTGCCTTCGAAATCGGCCCTGCCGCTCTCGGCTGCAACATCAAAGCCAATATCAGCTACAACACGGGCGAGCGCATCTATCATGTTCCCGGACAGGAATATTACTGGGAGACGCGCATCAACCTGTTGAAAGGCGAGCGCTGGTTTTGTTCGGAGGAAGCCGCGCGCAAGGCTGGGTGGCGGAAGTCTCGGGTCTGAGCGTCCGTGGTAAATGCTTGCGAAAATGCTGCATTGCACATGTTTTCGGTGCAGCATTCATTTGAAGTATTTATCGCGATCCGTTCGAAAAATCTGTCCAGCCTGCCGTCCTGGCGGGCGCCCGCGCGCCTGACGACGCGCACCAGGTGCTCGTGAACCGAGCCCGCTTTTCTTCGGCAAGCTCAGGCGGTCTCGGCCATTCGGCTTCGCCCCTTGGCGTGGGCAGCCCTTCGGGCTGTGACGGCCGCCGCCCTTGCGGGCGGCGCGGTTTGTCTGTTGGCCTTTCCCGGTGGCGCGGGGTGGGCGGCACTCCCTTCTAGGCCCGCCGCGGCAGCCCGCAACCCTTCGCGTGCCGCTCAGGGTCCTCCTCTTCGTTCCGGTCCTTCGGATGCGGTCCGCCTACCACGGCGGGCCTTTCCGGTCGCGACTCGCCGCCCACCCCGCTTCCGGGGAAAGGCGCGGCGATTGGCGAGCGGAGGATGAGACGATGCATGCAAACAGCAAGCGTTGTGCCAGCACAGAGGCTGGCGCAGGCAAGGGCGGGCGCCCGGGCGCCAGCCTTTATCAGGAGATCACGGACCGCATCATTGCCGAGCTGGAGCGCGGCACCGTGCCATGGGTCAAGCCATGGGGCAGCGCAAAGGCAGGCCTTGGCCTGCCGAGGAATGCATCCTCTGGGCGCACCTATTCCGGAATCAATATCCTCATCCTGTGGGGCGCGGTCATCGAGCGCAGCTATCCCAGCCAGAACTGGCTCACCTTCCGGCAGGCGCTCGTCCTTGGCGGCAATGTCAGGAAGGGCGAGCGCGGCACGACCATCGTGCATGCCGACCGCTTTGTCCCCAAGGACGAGAAGGAGCGCGCACGCCACGAGGGCGATGAACCACAGGCCGTGCCTTTTTTGAAGCGCTTCACCGTCTTCAATGTCGCGCAGTGCGATAATCTTCCGGAAGACCTCTATGCCGCCGCCGAGCCGCTGCCTCAGTGCGAGATCGTGCCGCAGGCCGAGACGCTCATTCGCGCCAGCGGTGCGGATTTCAGGGTCGGCGGCGATCGCGCTTTCTACATGCTGGGCAGCGACCACATTCAGGTGCCGCCGCAGCCGGCGTTCCATCACCAGATCGACTATTACCGGACCTGCTTTCACGAGCTTGGCCACTGGACCGGCCACCCAACGCGGCTTGCTCGCGACCTCTCCGGCTCGTTCGGCTCCAAGGCTTACGCGCGTGAAGAATTGGTCGCCGAAATCACTGCCGCCTTCGTCTGCAGCAATCTCGGTATCGAGCCGACCGTGCGTCATGCCGATTACGTCGGCTCATGGCTGAAGGTGCTGCGCGAGGACAACCGCGCCATCTTCCGTGCCGCCAGTCTTGCCTCCAAGGCCGCCGATTTCCTGCTTGGCCTTCAGGCCGATGCCGAAGGCGAGGCGCAGGAAGGGATTGCGGCATGACGATGCGCGATCCTCAACTGACCGCGACCGAGCCGACGCCGGAAGGCGAGCATGCTCATTCCCGGTGTTCGGCCGATAACCACGCGCGATCGGCTCACCCTTCTGATGGACGCGCCGATGTGTCCGCGCGCGGCGCAAAAGCCGCTCGATTTCGGCCTCTTCGATGAAGCCAGCAGAAATCAACTCGACCTGTTCTGACAAGGAGTCTTTCCATGATCCTGATCACTGATCGACTGCGCGCACGACTGCTCGCCAATGGCGCCGCCGACGCCGACATTGACCATTTTCCCGTTGTGAAACTGTTTAATCCCACAGGTGCCGCCACGTGGCTTTTGACCGAACTCGACGCCGATGGCGACACGCTGTTCGGCCTTTGCGATCTCGGCTTCGGCTTCCCCGAACTCGGCAGCGTCAGTCTGGCCGAGCTTGCATCCGTAAAAGGTCCGCTTGGCCTCGGCATCGAGCGCGACCTGCATTTCCAGGCGCGCTTTCCGCTCTCCGTCTATGCCGAAGCCGCCCGCATTTGCCGCCACATCACCGAGGCCGAGCGACTTCTGCGGCAGGCAGCAGACGCTCTTTCAAAGCCCCATTCCGAGCTTCCGCCCGACACGGCGGAACAGCAGCGCCGATAGGCGCAAAAACCGTCCCGCCGCGCCGGCCTTCGGCCTCTGGCGGGACAACCTCAACCAAAGCGAAAGAGAGTAACCATGCAGCTTGCCCACATCCCCTTGGATCAGCTCAATATTTCCGCGCTCAACATGCGCCATGGAAAACGCGCGCCCGACATATCCGACATCCTGCCGTCAGTGCGTGCGCGCGGCGTGCTGGTGCCTCTCCTTGTGCGGCCCAACGGCCAACCGGAAACCTTCGAGATCGTTGCCGGCAGGCGGCGCTATTTCGCCGCGAAATCGCTTGCCGACGAGCGCGGCGAAGGCGATCCCTTGCCCTGCGCCATCATGGAGGACGGTGATGACGCCGATGCGCTGGAAGCTTCGCTGATCGAAAACCTCGCCCGCCTTGATCCTGACGAAGTATCGCAATGGGAGACGTTTTCGCGGCTCGTCAGGCAAGGCCGAACCGTTCCAGACCTCGCTGCGACCTTCGGCATCACTGACCTGAAGGTCAAACGCATTCTGGCGCTTGGCGACCTCTTGCCCAAAATCCGCGAAGCCTATCGCCGCGAGGAGATCGACGCCGAGACGGTGCGCCATCTCACCATGGCGTCCAAGGCGCAGCAGAAGGACTGGCTGGCACTCTGTGCCGATCCCGATCAATACGCGCCGCGTGGCTTTCAATTGAAGCAATGGCTGTTCGGCGGCCAGTCGATTCCCACCAAGGTGGCGCTGTTTGCCATCGAGGAGTATCCCGGCCTGATCACCTCGGACCTGTTCGGCGAGGACAGCTATTTCGCCGATGCCGACCTGTTCTGGCAAAAGCAGAACGAAGCGATTGCCGCCAGACGCGACACCTATCTCAACGACGGCTGGAGCGAGGTGGTGCTGCTGGAGCCGGGCCAGTATTTCCACCCATGGGACCACGAGAAGACCCCGAAGAAGAAGGGCGGCAAGGTCGTCATCACTGTCTCGCATCGCGGCGAGGTCGAGTGTCACGAGGGCTGGCTGCCACGCAAGCAAGCCCGCCGCGCCCGCGAGGGCGGTGAGCAAGAAGAAACAGCCGCCAAGCCGCCGCGCCCCGAACTCACCGGCCCGATGCAGAACTATGTCGATCTGCATCGCCATGCGGCCGTGCGCGCGGCCATGCTCGATCATCCCGCCGTGGCGCTGCGACTCGTGGTGGCGCACGCCATCACCGGTTCCGGCTTGTGGCTGGTGCGCCGTGAGCCACAGCGCGCGGCCAACGAGACGGTGACTGCCAGCCTTGCCGGCTGCAAGGCTGAAGCTGCATTCGGCAAAAAGCGGCGCGAAGTGTTGGCCCTGCTCGGATCACCGGATGAGGATGGCGTGGTCGCCGGCGGCAATGGCGACGCCTTTGCTATCGCCGGCGTGTTCGCGCGCCTCTTGGCGCTGTGCGACGACGATGTCATGCGCGTTCTCACCCTTGTCATGGCCGAGACGCTTGCAGCCGGCAGCGCCGTCATCGAGGCGCTCGGCAACCATCTGAACGTCGATATGGGCACATGGTGGGAACCGGACGATGCGTTCTTCGACCTCTTGCGCGACAAGGAAATCGTCAATTCGATGCTCGCCGATGTCGGCGGCAAGCTTGTTGCCGACGGCAATGTCGCCGAGAAGGTCAAGACGCAAAAGAAGATCATCCGCGACTTCCTGGCGGGCGAGAATGGCCGCCAGAAGATCGAGACCTGGCTGCCGCGCTGGATGGAATTCCCGGCCGAAAGCTACACCAGCCGCGGCGGCTTCCGCACCGCCGATCAGTGGGCACAAGTGCAGCCGCTGTTCGTCCGCAAATAGTCGATCAGGGCCCGAGCGGCGGTTCTCTCGAGTACCGCCGCTCAGGTCGCGCGCGCCGCTCCGGGCCGCGCCGGCTGCCGATTGCTCGTCTTGTCGAGTCAGTGCCGCGCGCGAGAAATCCCGACGCCAATTCGCCCCCGTTTCGGCAGCCCTGCACCACGCCGGGTTGCTTGCCGAGGCGCCAGGCGCATGGGTCCAATTGTCCGATCGGGTTGCCGACAGAGCCCGCGCAGCCGGCGCCCTGTAATGCCGCCTGCTCGTTGTGCCGCCGATCGCGCCACCTGTCTCCATGTGTCTCAGGGACCATTCCCCTGCGGCTGGCTTGACGACCTATGGGCGGATCCGGCCCGCCCGAAACCCTCGCCAGCAGCTTTTTTCCCCGCCGCCTGCGGCGGCTTCCTCGCGCCGCTTCGCTTCAAAAAAGCTGCCCGCTCGGGTCCTCCGCTATCGCTGCGGCCGTCCCGGTTCCGGCGGTCCGGACGCGCCCATCACGGTCCGCCATCGCAGGGGAATGGTCCCCGGCGAGCACCAAAAGGAGACTAAAAATGACCGCGATCGGATACGTCACCAAACAGCAAAACGGCGGCTACAAGGGCCAGCTCAAGACGCTCAGCGTCCGCGCCGACATCGACATCGTGCCCAATCAGGCAAAGAGCGCCGACACCCATCCCGACTTTCGGGTGCTGACGCAAGGGGTCGAAGTAGGGGCCGGCTGGATCCGCACCGGCGAGACCTCCGGCAAGGACTATGTGAGCCTGTCGATTGCCGCCCCGGAGTTCGGCCCGCGCAAGCTCTACGCCAATCTCGGCCGCGCCGCCGGCCAGGATGACGACGACACATACGCCATCATCTGGAACCCGGTCGACTGAACCGCCAGCCTCGAGCCCCGCGCCGCAACCGGCGCGGGGCTCTTTCGGGAGGGGGCGGCGAAAACTCGCCCCCCACTCTTCGCCCGTCCCCAAAACGATCTCGCTCGCCGATCCTCGCCTTCGCTTGTCCGTAACGAAACGAGGACCATCATGGACGACGAAAACGAACGCGCGGCCCGCGCGAAGAAGGGCAGTCCGTTTCTCAACACCGCGCAGGCCGCCTTCTATATCGGGCTATCCCAGCGCACGCTGGAGAAGATGCGGCTCAAAGGCGGCGGCCCGCAATTTCGCAAGCACGGCCGCTATGTCCGCTATCACATCGACGAGCTCGACGACTGGTCGAAGGGACGCGCGCAGGCGACCAGGCCCGAGGATGGCGGGCACGATTCCGGCTCGGCCGGTGAGGGAGGCCGCTCATGAGCCCGCGTCCCACTATCCGTCTGATCGGCAGCCATCTGCGGCGCATTCGGGCGCGCAAGACGATCGCCGTGGCCACGATAGGCCTCAGCCTGATCGGCTTCGTCGCCTTCGCCAAACCATCGCCCTGGCTGGTCTGGAACGCCTCGGCGAGTGCGCCGGTCGGCCTCTATCGCGTTGTGTCCGGATCACCGGCTCGTGGCGATCTGGTGCTCGTCCGCCCGCCAAAACCGGTCGCCGATCTCGCCGCCGAACGCTTCTATCTGCCCAGCAATGTGCCGCTGGTCAAGCGCCTTGCCGCGCTGCCTGGCGAGCATGTCTGCGCCTTCGGCGACGCCATCATCATCGGCGGCGAGATTGTCGCGCGCCGGCTGGCAACCGACACGCAGCACCGTCCGCTGCCTTGGTGGAATGCCTGCCGCAAGCTCGCCGCCGACGAGTTTTTCCTGCTCGGCAACGATAGAAACCACTCCTTCGACAGCCGCTATTTCGGGCCGGTGCCGGCCGAAAATATTGTCGGGGGGCTGGTGCCGCTATGGACCGAGTAACCCTCCTGATGCTGGGCATGGTCGCGATAGCGCCATGCGCCTGTTCCGCCGCGACCGACGCTCAGCCGGCCGCCATCTCCCGTGGTCCGCAGCTGGCAAGATGGCAGCACTACGTAGCTGAGGCAAGCCGGCGTTTCAGCATTCCACAGCCCTGGATTTATGCCGTCATGGATGCCGAAAGCCGGGGGCAGACAAGGCTGAATGGACGGCCGATCGCCTCACACGCCGGCGCCATTGGCCTCATGCAGGTGATGCCCGGCACCTACAAGGAGATGCGCGCAGAGCTTGGCCTGGGAGCCAGTCCGCACGACCCTCGCGACAACATTCTGGCAGGCACTGCCTATCTGCGCGCCATGTATGACCGCTTCGGCTTTCCCGGCCTGTTTGCCGCCTATAACGCTGGGCCGGACCGCTACGAACAGCATTTGCAGCGTGGGCGACCGCTGCCCAGCGAGACGGTTTCGTATCTGGAAGAGCTCAAGGCGGCGGGGATCGCGGCCGCCGACATGGACGCGTTCACCGGCAAATCCCGTTCCGGAAAAGCGCCGGAAATCCCGTCCGGGCAGTCGCTGTTTTTCCTGCGAAACGGTGTTTCCGTGACCGATCCGAATGGCCAAATCGTGGTGCCGCTCGGATCGGAGCGAGCAAGGTCAGGCCGGCCGGATCGCAGGTGAGGGCAGGGGTACCGTGGGTCGGGCGGGGCAGGGAGGCAGGGAGGCAGGTCCGCGGAAGGCAAGATAAAGGCATCGCCTCCTGGAGGCGGCGAAGTCTTTGTCTGCACATCGTTTTCCACGGAGGCTGCCTTCAGCGTCAGGAGAGCTGCTGCCGACAAACCTCTGATATTGCTTAAGATTACTAGGAGGCTCAATGCAGGATGAAGAGTTCAAGCCGAGCCTGGGCAAAATCGGATCGCGCGGCTCGAAGGCAGGCAAGCGTTTCGCCGGCCAGATCCGCGCCGCGATCAACCGAGCCGGCGGCGGCAGCGGTCGCCGTGGCCGCTTCATCGGAAGCCGGGCGGGGCGCGGCGGGGCTGCTGCCGCCGTTCTCAGAGCGCGCGACCCCCACGCGGCGTTTCGGCAGCGGCGCGCCGTCGTCAAGGCGCGTATCGTCAAGCTGGCCGGCAAGGGTGTTGACGGGGCACGTGCACACCTTCGCTACCTCCAGCGCGACGGCGTCACCCGCGAAGGCGAGCCTGGCGAGCTCTATAGCGCCGACAGCGACCGCGTTGATGGCAAGGCCTTCATCGATCGTGCCGATGGCGACCGGCATCAGTTCCGCTTCATCGTCGCCCCTGAAGACGGCATCGAGTATGATGACTTGAAGCCGCTCACGCGGCGCCTCATGGCGCAGATGGAAGAAGACCTCGGCACTAGGCTCGACTGGGTGGCCGTCGATCATTTCAACACTGGTCATCCGCATACCCATATTATCGTCCGCGGCAAGGACGACCGCGACGAAAACCTCGTCATCGCGCGGGACTACATCTCGTCTGGAATCCGTGAACGGGCGGCCGAGCTGGTCAGCCTCGACCTTGGCCCGAGAACGGACCGCGAGATCGAGCAACGCCTGCGCCAGGAAATGGAGCGGGAACGCTTCACCAGCATCGATCGGCAGCTGCTCCGCATGCGCGACCATGAGGGGCATGTCTCACCGGCCAGCCGAGACACGTTTCGCCAGACGCTGCACCAGGGCCGCCTGCGCAAGCTCGAGCGGATGGGTCTGGCTGAGGAAGTCGGCTCGGGCCGCTGGCGCCTTGATGGCGAGCTTGAAGCGACGCTGCGCCGCATCGGCGAGCGGGGCGACATCATCAAGACCATACACCGCGAACTGACCGGCAAGGGGCTCGCCCGCAGTGCCGCCGACTATGTTGTCCATGATCGATCTGCAGAGCAGATGCAGCCTGTCGTCGGCCGCATCATTGCGCGCGGCCTGGCCGACGAAATCACTGACCGCCATTACCTCGTCGTCGACGGCGTGGACGGCAAAAGCCACTATGTTGATATCGGCAAAGGCGAGGCCACCCAACCGACGCCAGAGGGCTGCATAGTGCGGGTCACGCCGAGGGACACCGGGCCAAGGCAAGTCGACCGCACAATTGCCGAGATCGCCACGGCCCATGACGGGCGCTACAGCATCGATATCCATCTCAAGCATGACCCGTCGGCCACCGAACGCTTTGCCGAAACGCACGTGCGGCGACTGGAGGCGATCCGCCGGGCGACCGGTCGTGTCGAGCGCGAGCCGGACGGCACCTGGATCGTCGCACCGGATCATCTCGACCGTGTGTCTGACTACGAGCGTCAGCGGGCCGGGGCCGAGCCTGTCACGGTTGACAAGCTCTCATCGACGCCGCTGGAACAACAAGTCAGCTTCGACGGCGCCACCTGGCTCGATCGAGAGCTGGTTTCCGACATACCGGAGGCCTTGCACAGCTCTGGTTTCGGCCGCGATGTCCGAGAGGCGCAAGGCCGCCGACGGCAGTGGCTGATTGCGCAAGGTCTTGCTCGGGAAGAGCAGAACCGGATCGTCTATCGCGCCAACATGCTTTCGATGCTGCGCCAACGCGAGTTGAACCGCGTGGCCGGCCAGTTGTCGAACGAACTCGGTCTGCCTTATTCTGAAGCCCAGAGTGGAGATCGAATAGAAGGCACGCTCCGCCGCTCCGTCGAGCTCGCCGGCGGAAAATACGCTGTCATCGAGAAATCGCGCGAGTTCACGCTGGTGCCATGGCGGCCGGTGCTTGAGCATCATATCGGCAAGGAGGTTTCCGGCGTCGTGCGTGCAGAGGGGATTTCATGGACCATCGGCCGGCAGAGAAGCGGACCAAGCATTTCGTGACATGGCTACACAACTTCTTTTGCCCGCGTTGAAACAGGTACTCAGTCCGGACGGAGTTCGCCTGCTAATTGCCCGCGGCATTGATCTCGCGAGGGATAAATGGCTGGTCGTGCAAGACTTATCGTTCGCTCTACAAAATGCGCCGCGATGATTCATCGTGTTCCATGATTCTGAGCCAAAACCCTCCTGCGCCACCACGGCACTCTTCCCGGTGCCACGGAAGCCGCGCCGACGCGGCGGTGCCGGCCTGGTTGCACAGGGCTGCCCCCGACCCAAACAGTTGCGGCGCATTGAGGACATTGCAATCACTGACGGTGCAGCCATCGGCGCGCTCGATGAGATGGTCCGCCAGCTAGAGAGGTGGGCTGGCGCCTGGTGACAGCGCCTAGGGCTTTCGGCGGCCGTGGTACGGCGAAGCAGGCTCGCGGCGTCGAGGATGAAGCCGCACTTCGCGATGTTCTTCTGCTCACACGACCGGGAGACAAGGTCGACCCCGCGGGCCGGATGCTGTTGACCGGGCGTGAACTGGCAGCCCATCCCGCTGAGGATCTTCTAACGGGAGAAACCTCGCTGCGGTGGGGAAGATTTCGATCGTCGCCCGCGACGACGAGGCGGTCAGCGACCTGACCAGACGAGCTCGGCAGCTTTCCGCTGCGGCATGGTGACCGGCGCGATCATGGCCGCCGAATGAGATCGCTTCGAACGCACCGTCGGATGCTGGCTCGCCGACGCTTTACTGGCGCAGCGCCTGGGAGGGGCAATGCGGTGCCGCTACTGGGCACCGAGGCAGCTTTGGGCATGAGACCCGATCAATCGCGCCGGGCCGCGACGGTCATTGCGGCATCTGGAGTCGAGGCCGGGTCAGACCGGGGGAAAAACTGCTCGTCGCGTAGGAGCCCCGCGTTGCGCGCCGTCGATCTTTCCGCCCAACTCGGCGCCGCGCGGACCGGGGCTTGCCATTGCCCCGAAACTGAGGCCAAGGCGACGGACCCGCCCTGCGTATACCGACGCCCGCCGCGCCGCCGTCGGCGGAAACGAGCGGGCCGTGGACCTCACACAATCTGAGGTGCTGGTGACGATGTGCATCGCCTACTTCCATCCGCACTCCTACCCACGAGCTCACCCGTGCGCCCGCGGTGCTGCGAACCCGCCGACGAATATTTGGCAGAAGCCGGAGTGGGAGCTCACCCGCGACGATTTTTTTGGCCTTGACCGGGCCGGGCGGCGCGACCCGAGCGTCGGGACAAAAAGCCGGGAAGGGGAGGGCACCAGCCCGGTTGAAGCCAAGGGCATGATGATGTGAGGACGATCTGCTGGCAAGAATTTGCGGAGATCGATGCTGTCCTGGCGCGCTCGTCGAAGATTCTGAGCGGCGCCGACGTGGCTGCTCGAAGGGAGAACACTTCACTGCCAAGCAACGGACGCGAACGTGATCAATCGATTTTGGGACGTGATGCGTCGCAAGTAGCTATTGCCAATGCCCGCGATGAAGGCGCCTGTGCCGAAGCCGGCCAACAGGACGCCGTAAACAATTGGCCCCCCCGCCAGTTGGTCGCGAACCAGGAGGGGGAGCAGAGCAAGGATCGAGATGCTTGACAGCCCGAACAGGGTTGCACGCACGATCGCCACTCTGATCTCCGAGGAGATTGCCGTGAAGCGCATGCCATCATGAATGGCCGTCGTCATCCGCTCGCGCGGAAGAGGCGAAGAGCGAACTTGCCACTTGGAGCGCAGTACAGCGCTCAACGGGACCAGGTCGGTCAGCGCAGCGAAGGCGAAAGCCGTAAGGGGGCCCAGCAAAGCCAAAATTACACCGCCAAGCGCCGGTCCTATGCTTCGAACCACGTTGTAGCCCACCGACATCAGCGTCACTGCAGCGGGTATGTCGCGCTTTTCCAGGATGTCGCCGACCGAGGCGTGCCAGGCTGGATCATTCAAGGCAAAGCCGCATCCCGCCAAGAAACTCAGTCCCAAGATCAGCCATGGACTGACAAAGCCCAGTCCAACAGAGAGAGCCAGCGCCGTGGATGCCAGTGCGATCAGGCAACGTCCGGCAAGCATCACGCCGCGGCGGCTGAAGCTGTCTGCAATCGCTCCAGCAAGGATCGACAAGAAGAAGGCGGGCAGTGTCGATGCAGCCTGCACGAGCGCAACCATCAGATCGGAGGCTGAAATCGTTGCCATAAGCCAGCTTATAGCCACGCTCTGCACCAGCCAGCCAAGGCTGGATATCTAGCACCTTCAGGAGACGGGACCCGGTAGGCAGCCCAGTCGCCCAGACCATTGCGGGGTTCCTTGGCCGCATGGAAGACCCCGACATGTTTGTAGCCGTAGCCCGCGAGCAGGCCCTGCGCCTCGGCATCGGCTCCAGACGCGTCGCCAATCAGCACGCCGTGCACGGCAACAACGATTGGGCGGATCCGAGCGATGGCAGGTTCCGTCAGCTCAAATATCTCGCGTGAACCCCCTATGAATATCATCGACATCATGACTTTCCCTTCTCTCCAGGGCTCCCTCGCTCTGACCGCCGTCTCCCTCTGGCCCTGCGTGAGGGGTCACCCGAACGCCGAGACGGCGAAGCCGGCTCGGGGAGCGGCGGGACGCCGCAACTAGAGCCCGGTCGGCGGCAGGCCGGCGCGCAGACCTGCCGCTTCCGGAGGCGCTACGCGCGCGGAGCTAGTGGCCTTTGTCGGCCAGCCAGAGGCTCACGTCCTGGATCGAGCGCATGAGCACCGACGGATTGTCCCGCGCGGGAATGAAGCCCCAGCTCTGCCAGTAGCGCTCTGCCTCGGCGTCGATCGCCCGCACCACCACCGCGCGGCCGCCGACGATGTCGGCGCCGGCGACGCAGCGATACAGCGCGTCCTTGACCAAGCCGCTACCGACGCCTTGTCCGGCATAGCGGTGGTCGACGGCGAGTTGTCCGATCAGCAGGCAGGGGATCGGATCGGGCGGGCGTCCGGTGCGGATGGCGCGCGGTGCGCTATTTGGCTGGATCACGCCCGGCGCGAGGCCGTAATACCCGACGACTGTTCCCTCGTCGTGAACGACCAGGACGCGGGTAAACCCGCGGGCCTGGTTCGTTCGCGCGAAGCCGGCCAGCCAAGCATTGAGCGCCGGCTTGCCGCAATCGAAGCTGTCGAGGCGGTGTGCGTGGTCGAGGAGTTCGATGCCTGAAAGCGCCACCTAGCGGTCCCAGGGCGGGGACCGACGCAGCCGCTCGGCCGCCTTCGCCGGGGGCGCAGCGGCCGGGGCTGAGATCGCCTGCATGAAGGCGTCATAGGCTTCCGGGGACACGCGGATGACGGTTTCGTTGAGGATGGCCGCCTGCGCCTCGTGGAGTGCTGCGCGCCGCATGAACTCCGTGCGCGACAGGCCGAGCAGCTCCGCGCCGCGGTCGATGATGGTGAGATCATCGTCGCGAAACCGCATCGAGACGGGTGCTTCCTTCCTGGTGGGTGTGGTGGCCATGGCGCGCTCCTGTGCTGCGGACGTATATACGTTAGCGTAACGCGGAACGCAATACCGACGTTCCCTGGCGACGTCTCGTGGCGGATGGTCTCAGGATTTCTCGCCGCATCGGTTCTTCTCGGCTTCTCGCCCCAGTCGCCATTGCCGCAACCCAGAGCAAGGTGGCTTTGGTCAGCTCCGGCGGATCAATTACGGCTTAGAAAGCGCATTTGTTTTTGGCGGCCGGATGAGCGGGTCCAGAAGCGAAGTCGCTGCCATGACTGTCGCCGGACGAGCCCCGGCTATCCCGAAGCTGATGAACATCTGACGCGATGGCGACTTTCGGGCCGTCACGCCACAAAGGAGGAACGGCTATGAAGGCTGGGCGGCGGCACTTTCATTCTCAGGCGCCGCTCTATGCCACTGACGTTGCCCCCAGTTTCTATCCAGTTTTGAGTTCGTTTCCGGCGTGGTTTGTGCCCTGCTGGGCGGGTGAAGCGACGGGCGCTGGCGCGGAGCCTTTGGCATCGCGCAGCGCGAGCGACCGTCGCAGATTGAA